>CAVKNZ010000086.1:0-2030 GCA_963657885.1 Bacteroidaceae bacterium | reverse complement strand
CCTTTCACGCATACACTCATGGGTTCGAATCCCGTACGGGTCACCAATTAAGAAGTAATGGTTTGATGTTATCAAGCCTTTTTCTTTTGGCTCTCCACATTTTCACAGGGTAAAAGTGTGTAGATTATTAAGCAAATCTTTTTAATTGCTATTTGAAAATGTATAGGCTAATATACAAAAACTAATTAAAAATGTATAGTCTAATAAACAAAAACTTCAAATCTAGTATTTAATTGATTATAATTTATTTGCATTTGGAGGTGAAAATATGGCCATCATCGAGGAACGAGAAATTCTAAGAAACTTGCAGGAAGCTAATCAGTGGTGGGCTTCAGGCAAAATTGACGCAGATTTAGTTCCTTCTTTTCATAGAAGCGAATTCGAAAGAGTCAAATTTATTTTTCATAACGAATTGAGAAGATTTCCTATTTTGTCTGGTCCTAGACGAGTTGGAAAATCTACGATAATGTTTCAAATGATTGATGATCTTCTTAGGTCTGGCGTTAAACCTACACGCATTCTTTTTTATACATTAGATGATTTTCCAAATAATGAAGTGAGTGTAAAAGATGCAGTGAGAGTTTATAACAAATATATTTATTCAGAAAACGATTTCTATTTGTTTATTGATGAAGCTCAGAAAGACAAAACATGGAAAGATTTTGTCAAGCAATTATTCGACTTAAACAAAAAGGTGAAAGTCATGATAAGTGGTTCTTCTTCTGTTGAAATAGAAAACGATAGCAATGAAAGCGGGGCAGCGCGATTTTTAACTATTAAGATTCCGACATTATCTTTTTATGAATTTTGCGAATTAAATCATAAATCTATCGATATTCCTGAAGTTGATGTTTTCTCTTTATATAAGCTCTCACTCAATGAACAAACCAGCATTTTTATGAAGATAGCTTCCCTATATAAAGAATTTATTCGTTATTTAAAAATAGGTGGTTTTCCTGAATACGCTCAAAGTGAACAATATAGTTATGTTTCTAAACTAATAAGGGATCAGGTTGTCATCAAAGCCATTAGGCAAGACATTCCGAATGTTTCCTTAATCAACGATATTGATGCCTTAAGTAATTTATATTCATATTTTTGCTATCGTACTTCCGAGATAGTTAATGTTAGTGTTATCGCTAAAGAGCTCGGAATTACGAGAGTGACATGCAATCAATACATTGATGCTTTAAAAAAAGCAAATTTAATTTATATTTCTGAACAACTAAATATCGATGGGAAAAAAGCTTTAAAACCTCGCAAGAAAATTTATGTTTCAGATTATGGAATTAGATGCGCGGTAACTAGAAATAATGATGTGGAAATAGATGATACTGATTTAGGCTACGCTATCGAAACTGTATCCTTTAAGCATACAAAAGATTATTTTATAAGTGCCGATGAAGAACTATACAACGTTGGTTATTGTAGAAGTGAAGGAAATAAAGAAATTGATATTGTTGTCCAAGAAAATGGCAAAGATAAGCAATACATCGAAGCTAAATATCGGAAAAATAGCCATATCAAAGATAGTGACGGGATTGTTGTATATGGCTTAAAAGATGCACCGGGTTATGTAATTAGTAAAGATGTTGATGATTTTGGACTTTCTAAACGCGGAGAAATCAGTTTATATAGAATCCCAGCGATTGCCTATGTTTATTTATTAGGTAAAAGAAAACAATAATTTATTGACTGTTTGGAGTAAACTGATAGTTCTTGAATTATACGTTTTGGATTAAGATCTGGAACAAATATTTTGCTTAAAACTTCGGTGTTGCCTTCAAAATGGAGATAGATGACATTATCGTAATACTTATTTCCAAATTCTAATAAGGCAAAAGTTTTTCCAACTTGTCTAGCACCTTTAAGAAGTAATGGTTTTCTATGCTTTGAGTTTTCCCATTCGATTAGTTTATTTTCAATAAGACGTTTCACTATTTTACTCCTTCCCTTCACTCATATTATATTTAGCAAAGTTCGAAATAAGCATGTTCTTCTACATTTTTAAGTTCCAAAAAGTGTAGCGA
>CAVKNZ010000085.1:0-2175 GCA_963657885.1 Bacteroidaceae bacterium | reverse complement strand
AATTAAATTGCTTAGCTTGAATATTTAGATAGATCTTCCGCAGACTTATTGTAGCTACCGACATTAACTTCATATTGTTTGCTTTCTTCTTTTGTTTGTTCAATTACATCATCTTTTAATAGCGAGAAAGTATTGTAGTTAGTCTTTGTAAGCGCGGTTATTTGGCTGTTAGCTTTATAGTCATAAGCCACTTTGACGCTGGTATCGTTAACGATGAGTTGCCATTTTTCTTCAATTTTACTATGAAGTTTAGCTTGGCTAGTTTCTTCAACAGAGATGAAGTTTTCATCATCGTATTCTTTGTTGTAAACAATGGTGAAGACATTATCATCTTTATAGAAACTAAAATAAGATTTTTCACCCTCTTCTTTGCTTTCATAATCTTGCCATCTAACACTCATTGATGGATATTTAGCAAGCAATGTTCTAGCCATTATTTCCACGGTTAGAGTTTCACTTACTTCACCTTCTAAAGAGTATATTTTGGTATCAAAATCGATGAAGACTACGTAGTCTTTGCCTTCAATACTATTTTGTTGATATTGCTTTCCTCCATCACTTGCTAGCGAACTTTTTTGATTTGTATAGCTATCAAGTGAGGCGGTTATTAACTTTCGCTCGTTGTTTAGACAAAACACTTTGTTTGAAGAATCGTATCCTCCATTTTTAGTTTCGGTATCTATTACTTGCATGCTGCTAATTTGCTTGCCCCCTCTTTTTTGAACTGATGTAGTTTTATAGTCAGAAAATGAAGTAGCAACTGCGCTAGATAAAACGCCCGCTTTTTGAAAGAATGCTTCGGTTGTTAAATAGCTTTCATAAAAGTCAGTAAAGTTTACTTTGTTTGTGTAGCCTTTAAAAGATGCTTTTCTTAATGAAGAGCTTGTTCCACAGGAGGCAAGGAGAGGTAAAAGTAAGATTGATTGTAATATTTTATTGTTTTTCATATTAATTTTCATCTCCTGTATTGGTGTATTTTCCAATTTCTTGTCTATTGATTTTTACATCAGTAAATTCAAGTTTTAATTCAAAATATGAAGCAACTTTTGTGGTGCCGTTGTCGCCGCTTTTAACATCGATATCGAAGCTGTCTTGAAATACGCCTGATGCGGTGAAGGTGTATTCTCTATCACTTACATCTGAAGAAAGATATTTAAGATTGTTGCTTGTCAAATTGATTTGCATCTTTTTGACTGTTTTTATCTTTTCTACTCCAATTTCGGTTGTGGAATCTTTTATGTTGTAGATGGTGTTTTCAACTGAAGTTTCATATACGAGAGTGAAAATCTTTTTATCTTGATAGAAGGAATATTTAGCTTTTTCTTCTTCACTTTCACTTTCATAAGTTGGCACGAGGAGTTTATCTAAAGCTATATTGCTATTTATTTTTGATTTCATCGATGCATTTAATTCATCTTTATATGCTTCATCAGCATCGCCTGTAACGGTGTAGGTTTTACCTATTAAATCATAACTCACCACTTTCTTTACTGAATCGATTTCATCTACCTGTATCACATTATTAGATTTATTTGATGCTTCATTTTCTACGGTGTAGCTTAAATAATTTTGTTTCGATGAAATACCTGTATTGGTTTGAACTTCCATCAAATCGTTAGTCGCGTCATATTTAACTTCTGTTCCAACTCGTTTTTCGATGTCCTCGTTATAAGCGGTGGAAAGATTGAAATCTTTTTTGTTAACTACGCTTTTGACAGTTGTTAACTTTAAAGAAGTAAGTGACTTTTTTTCTTCGGTTTCCATTAACGGAGTTTCTGCGTAGGCTTTTGTAAATTCTGAAACGTATGTGGCGTAGTCAACTTTATTAGAATAATTATTAAATGATGGTTTTTTTGCTTTTGATGTACTTACACCGCAGCTAGCTAGAAGCGGTAAGACGAAAGCAAATGATAAAAATCTTTTAAAATTCATAATTCCCCTCCATGAATTTTATAACTATTTGCCCTTTTATTTTAGCAGTCTCATCTATTTATTTGAATAAGAAAAACGTAGCTATATCGTAGTTATTTTTAATCGTGAATATTTTATGAAAGTCTGCTTGCTTTCTATTCTTTAAAAGAAAAAAGCAACGCTGGATATGAAAACGCTTTCGCAATCTTTAAAAAAGAGTTATATTATTAATAACAATTAAGAAAACCGGTTTTTTGGAGGTAA
>CAVKNZ010000084.1:0-2198 GCA_963657885.1 Bacteroidaceae bacterium | reverse complement strand
ATCTATATGTATATGTATAACAAAATATTAGTCATTTTAGATGATGGCGGTGTTCTAATGTGATCTATGATTTCTTAGAATATTCCATTAAAACGAGTATCGTTGGGATAATGCATTACTGATAATCAATACATTTATGTATATAATATGTGTTGGATTATGCGTTGTTGCATTATCCATCTTATCTACTAGAAGGAGTTCGTTGTGAGTTTGAGTGTATCTTATGATTGTCATGTTCCTATGTCATTCTCTATATCAAGGAATGATATGAATATGGTGATTGTAGGTGGTAGAAACGAAGGAGGACTCATTGCTTAATTGATTGAGGATTTAGATTATGATTTTAACGAAAACACCATTTAGAATGAGTTTCTTTGGCGGAGGAACTGATATGCCTGAATTCTTTAATGAATATGGTGGATCAGTTATCTCTACTACATTTGACAAATA
This sequence comes from Bacteroidaceae bacterium, assembly GCA_963657885.1. GTDB lineage: Bacteria > Bacillota_I > Bacilli_A > RFN20 > CAG-826 > Fiminaster. The sequence goes on along the minus strand of CAVKNZ010000084.1, from coordinate 1,748 downwards.
TGTCTATGTTACTGTTAGACATTTGCCACGATTTTTTGATTATTCAACTGAACTCATCTATTCAAAAACTGAAAGAGTTAATAATATTGATGATTTGCAACATCCAATGGTAAGAAATGCTATGAAGATGCTTAATATGCATGAATTGCATATTGCATATGATGCAGATTTACCAGCAAGAACTGGCTTAGGGACATCAAGCACGTTTGCTGTAGGACTTTTAAACGCTTTCTATTCTTTGAAAGGAAAATATAGGAGTAAAAAAGATTTAGCCAATGACGCTATTTATTTAGAAAGAACTCTTTGCAATGAAGCGGGCGGATGGCAAGATCAGATTGCAGCATCGTTTGGTGGATTAAATAGAATTGATTTCAAAAATAATTCTTATCATGTGAATCCTATTATCGTCAGCCCAGAGAGAAAACAAAATCTAGATGATAACTTAATGCTTTTCTTTACTGGATTTACGAGATTTTCTGCCGATATACAAAAAACCACTAAGTTAACTATGCAAGAAAAGCATAAGCAATTAGAAGAAATGCTAACTTTAGTTGATGAAGCACAAGATGTCTTAGAGAACAACGATAGGGATTTAGATGATTTTGGAAGATTGTTAGATAAGACCTGGAAGCTAAAGAGGCAAACAGGCGCTAGTATTTCCAAAGCGTCAATTGATGAATTATACGATAGAGGCATTCAAGCTGGCGCTCTTGGCGGAAAGCTTTTAGGAGCAGGTGGTGGGGGATTCCTTCTGTTCTACGTTCAAAAAAACAAACAGGAATCAGTTAGAAAAGCTCTTTCTGATTTAATGGAAGTTCCATTCCATTTTGAAAATAGCGGAACAAGAGTAAGTTACTATACTCCTGAGGCATTCGACAAAAATAGTTGTAAAGAGGATAAGTAACTTATGAAAGTCGTTATTATGGCGGGAGGCAAGGGAACGCGCATATCTTCCATCGCCTCCGATATTCCAAAACCGATGATAAATATTGGAGAAAAGCCAATCCTTCAAAGAGAAATCGAATGCCTTCATAATCAAGGTTTTAATAATATTATTATTACTGTTTCGCATTTAGGAAATATCATTATGGATTATTTCGGTGACGGCTCATCTTTTGGTGTTCATATTGAATATTATTTTGAAAAAGAGTCATTAGGAAATGCAGGTGCTTTATTCAAAATAAAAGATAAATTGAGTGATGAATTTCTTTTATTAAATGCAGATGCGTTATTTGATATCGATTTTAATAGACTCCTTAAATATCACCATGAAAAAGGTGGGCTGGTGACATTATTTACTCACCCTAATTCCCATCCGTTTGATAGTGGACTTATCATCACAGATGATGATTTATCTGTTAAGAAATGGCTATCTAAAGAAGATGAAAGACCTACGTATTATAAAAATAGAGTTAATGCAGGTCTTCATGTTATAAATAAGAAAGTATTAGATATAGATTTCAATACTCCAAAGGTTGATTTAGATAGACAAATATTAAAACCATTACAAGGAACTCATAAGATGTTTGTTTATGATTCTCCTGAATATGTAAAAGACATGGGTACACCTGAAAGATATTATTCAGTTTGCGAAGATTGCAAGAACAATCTACCATCAATTAGAAATCTATCGCATAAACAAAAAGCAATATTCTTAGATAGAGATGGGACAATCAATAAATATAAAGGATTTTTAACTGATATTAATGATTTTGAACTTATTGATGGAGTTAGTGAAGCTATCAAAC
>CAVKNZ010000083.1:0-2224 GCA_963657885.1 Bacteroidaceae bacterium | reverse complement strand
TATGAAGATACAAATGTGACATGGTGGGATGTACACGAAGACGAATATATGGAAAAGGAGTTATAAAATGACTAAACCAAATTTTAATTTAACAGTTGAAGCAAATATTGATGGAGTTGCTAAAATCGAATCAAACATGGAAGCAGTAAAGAATCAAGCAATTGAAATACGTGATTGGTATTCAAATCTAGTAATAAGCGAAGATATGCTTGACGACATCAAAAAAGAAAAAGCTGAAATCAATAAAGCAAAATCAGTAGTTGCTGATTATCGTAAGAACATAGTTAAGGAATTTAAAAAGCCTATTGAACAATTTGAAAGTTTAGCTAAAGAAACTGAATCATTATTAGGCGAAGCGTACGCAACTTGTAATGAATCAGTAAAGCGTTATGAAGAAGAAACTAAGGCTAAAAAATCTAAAGAAGTAGAAGAATACTTTAATGAATATGCACAATCAGTAAATATTGATTTCATTAATTACAATCAAGCAAATATTAACGTTACGTTGACTGCAAGCATGAAGTCATTAAAACAACAGGCAAAAGACTTCATTGATAAGGTAGTATCTGATATCAACTTAATTAACGCACAAGAAGAAAGCGTGATCAATGAAATCTTAGTCGAATACAAGAGAACATTGAACGTATCAAATTCAATCATCGAAGTTACTAATAGGCATAAGGCTTTGGAAGAAGAAAAGAAGCGCCAAGAGGCATTAAAAGAGCTTCAAGCCAAGGAGGTTGAACAAGAAAAGAAAGTCGAAGAAGTAATTCAACCAAAAGAAATTGTTGAAGAGCAAAAATATAAAGCTACCTTCACAGTATTAGGAACTATTGAACAAATTAAAGCGTTAAAAGAATTTATGAATGAGAAAGGAATCGAGTATGGCACAAAGTAAGGAAAACAACGTCATTGAATATACTGCTGATGATGGAACTAATTTAAAGTTAACTCCTTCAATCGTTCAAAATTACATTGTTGGAAGTGATGTTAAAATTACCGACCAAGAGTTTGTATTGTTCGCTGCATTATGTAAGGCTAGAAAGTTAAATCCATTAACCAAGGAAGCATATTTAATCAAATATGGCAATCAACCTGCTCAATTAGTAGTTAGTAAGGATGCAATTCTAAAAAGAGCAATTAAACATCCAATGTTCAATGGGAAGGAATCTGGCATCATCACAAAAAATAAAGATGGAGTCTACACAGAAAGACAAGGTTGTTTTTGCCCAAGTGACGAAAAACTAGAAGGTGGATGGTGTCGTGTTTATCGAAAAGATAGAGAATATCCTGAATATATGTCGGTTAGTCTAAATGAAGTAGCACAAAAGACAAAAGACGGAAGAATGAACAACTTTTGGACAAATAAAACCGCCACGATGCTTGAAAAAGTAGCCAAAGTAAGAGCGTTAAGAGAAGCGTTTGTTGATGAATTAGCAGGAATGTATGAAGTGGATGAAGTTGATGAAAAGCCTGTTGAAGAAAAATCTAACGATCCAATGGATGTTATCGATGTAGAAACAAAAGAAGTAAATTTAGATGAAATTTAAAGTATTAGCCACAGGCTCAAAAGGAAATTGCACTATTATCGATGGTCGAATAGCCATCGATATGGGCATACCTTATTCAAGATTAGGAAACCATGCAAAAGAAATTAAACTAATATTCCTAACTCATATTCATAGCGACCACTTTAATAAACGCACAATTCATAAATTAGTTGAAGAACATCCAACAGTCAAATTTGTTTGTTTAAACTATTTGGTTAAAGAGTTATCTCAAATCGTTCCAATTAGAAATATATTCGTATTGGATATTGATAAGAAGTATGATTTAGGAATTTGTAAGGCATCAGCCTTCAAACTATATCACGATGTGCCTAATTGTGGTTGGAAATTAGAAGTCAACAATGAACGATGCATATATGCAACTGATACGACTAAATTGAACGTAAGTGCAATTGGATATGACTTATATTTAATCGAATCCAACTATGATATGGCTGATTCATTGGATAGTATCAGAAGAAAGCAATTAAATAATGAATACGCATATGAAGTACGTGCAATAAATAGTCATTTATCAAAAGAACAATGCATGGAATGGTTAGAAAAGAATGCTAGACACAATTATGTGTTTATGCCTATGCATCAGCATCTGGAGAAGTGATATGGAACTATACGATGAATTGCAAACAAAAATAGATCAATTAAATAGTGCCATA
>CAVKNZ010000082.1:0-2291 GCA_963657885.1 Bacteroidaceae bacterium | reverse complement strand
CTGAGATGAAGGAGTATCTGTCGCTTTGTCTGCAAGGAGAGTCATCAATTCCGCAGCGAAAACAGATTTTGGAGATAAAAAGAAAAGCGTTGATTGCATCCATGGAGGAGCTTCAGGCTTCGATTGATTTTATCGATTGGAAACAGGGATTCTATGATGATGTGCTGTCCGGAAAAACAGCCTACTACAGCAATTTGATTCCGGAACAGTATCCGTCTGAAGATTAAAGCACTCACAAAATAAAGCGGTCCATTTTTGGGAACATTCACTACTGCAAGAATGGTTGATATATTCAAACAAACGGACGTAAGCGAAAAACGGGGCCATTTAAAGAGGAAAAACTCATTGAATGCAGCGAATCCATCTCTCTGATCACTTCTTATGAACTCATCTACGATGATAAAGGATATATTTTGGCAAATCGCTTAAATTAAACTACATAAATTACTTAAATTTATGCTGACGAGTGTCAACAAGATGGCGGAGGCAAACGGGTTGTATCCGGATGAGTATCTGACTCATGTCTTCTCCCACCTCTCGGACAGGAAGAGGAACGAGTTTCTCCCCTGAAAGGAGGCCCTTTTCTTATTGAAATCCTATCAATTTTTGGAGGGAATTGAGCGATGTCACATATAGTTCGCAGGCAACGACGCCTATAAGGACTTTCACCTTAGACATGCAACATCATACAAAAAATAGAAAAGCGATAAATTCAATGTTTTTGTTTTTATCAGCTTTTCTATTTTAAACGGAGCGATAGATTTCTACAAATAGTCTAAGTTAATTATCGAAGAATGTTTTAGATTCGATGGTCGTATTATCAAGTATGATTTTCGGAGTTATCAATGTAGTATTTGGATAGTTGTAAACTGAAAGAATTCCTTTACAATAAACACTATAATCTGTATTCGAATGATGTTCGATAAGTTCAGTTCCGAAATAATCGTTACCATTTGTACATGTAAGATTTTTTGCTATCAAAGTAAAACCTTTCATATTTTGAGATCCATCTCTAGAATCATCCTCGAATAACATGAAAGTATTCCATAATGCATCATCATTAAGGTTACTATAAGTTACTTTTGTATTGGAAATGTCAACACTCACATTGGTCGCTTTATTGATATTAGATAATCTGAATGGCTGTGTTACCACAAAATTATCATTAGTAAAGGTATTTCCTGTCAAATCAATATTCGCACCATCAGCGAATGCATACATGTTGATAACATTATGAGTCATGCCGTTGCAATCAAATGTATTGCCTGTGATTTTTACATCTTTAGCACCAATGCTGGAATCATAAGCATATTCAATAAAGTTATAAACAGCATTTGTCAAATTAAAGGTATTATTGGTAATTTCAATTTCCGCTGTTTTGATTGGCATATAGGCATTACCATCTTCTTCACCAGAAGCATTGTATTCACAATGGTTCATCGTAAACTTGCCGCTGGTGTTCTCAACAAAGATTCTGCCAGTAATCTTTAAATCATCCAAAGTCGCAGCGTTTTCAGTTTTGACATAGCCATCAACTTCACCATTCACTAATTTCGAACCTTCACCAGATAAAGTGATGTATTTGCCAGTCCCAACAGTCAACTTCTTATCATTTAGATCAAGTTCGATGTTTTTCTTGGAAAGATCCAATGTGTCCATCAAAGTGAGATTATCAGAAAGTGCAATCTGTTTGCCATCATCAGTTGTAGAAGAAATTGCTTCATTAAGTTCTTCAACTGTAGAAACAGGAACATATTCTAGAATATCATCAGTCACAGCAGCATTTCCTTGGACGGCATCCACTTTGATCGAAACTGTACCTGTTTTATCTTGTCCATTTGTTTGATCTGCTGGAATTCCAATGGTAATGGAATAATCACCTAAATCAGTATCCGTCGTATCAGCATTTGCATAGGTTGTGAAAAATCCATTTTCACTGACCTTCATATCGTTCTCACCAGCTTTGCCAGTCATGGTGACGACATTTTTAATATCATCATCTGCTTCGACAACAACGCGGTACTTGATTTTGACAGTCGAAGCGTTTGTCGCTTTAAACTTGACAGTGACATAATCGCCAGGAAGCATTCCCGTTAATTTGACATTGCCATTAGCGTCAACGGTTGCGCTTCCTGAGAAAAATGTGACTGTTTTGCTGTCTGAGACAATCGCATCGACTTCATTGCCTTCATTCAACGTCTTGGCATCTTCAAGAGTCACTGTCTTCTCAACTAAAACCTTACCCGTGGAAACAGTGACATTCGTATTCGCTTCGCTTGTGAACAATGCGT
>CAVKNZ010000081.1:0-2307 GCA_963657885.1 Bacteroidaceae bacterium | reverse complement strand
TGAAAAGTGAGCCACCCAAAAGTATCCTTCTTTTACTAGGAGGATTTAGAAAGGTGTTAAAACTTATGGACAAAGCGGCAATCATCAAATTGCACAATTCTGGCTGTTCAAAAAGAAAAATAGCCAAAGAACTTGGTATCTCAAGAAATACTGTCGATAAATATGTCGATAATTATCTTGAAACATACCAAAAAGTTTCATCATGCACTGACCCGATTGAAATATCAAAACTTCAAGATCAGTTGCTATCACCCGAGAAGATGAAAACATCAAATCGGAAGAAATTAAAATTTACGGGTGAACTCGAAAAAAGATTTTATGAGCTCATAGCAATCAACGAGGAAAGGAATAAAAAATTAGGTCCAAATAAGCAAGAAATCAATGGAGCTATTTTGTTTCGACAACTTCAAAGAGAAGGCTTTGATATTGGCATGAGTCAAGTAAGGCATTATTATTCGCTTTATAGAAATGCTCATAAAGAAGTGTTTATCAAACAATTCTACGAATACGGAGATCGAGTGGAATTTGATTTCCATCAAGTAAAGCTATTGATTGATGATGAGATATTAACATTCCATCAAGCAACAATTTCTTGCCCGGCATCTAATTTCGTTTTTATTCACTTATATGAAAACGAAAAAATTGTGTCGGTCTTTAGAGGACTCATCGACTTTTTCCGTTATGCTGGTGGCGTTCCAAAAGAAGTCGTTTTCGATAATTTAAAACCTGTCGTCAAAGTTTACGGATATAAAAGCGAAAAACAATTGACTGATGATATCATCAAGTTTTCGACTTATTACAAGTTCAAGGTGAACACATGCAATCCAGCTAAAGGCAATGAAAAGGGGCACGTTGAAAACAGTGGCAAAAACTCAAGAAGTGAACTATTTTCATTGAAATATGAATTCAATTCCATCCAGGATTTGCACGATTATGTGAAAAATTCTTTAAACGATTTCAATAAAAATTCCATCGCCTCATTTGAGGAAGAAAAGAAATACTTTAATCCCTTACCAGTTCACGATTATATGATTGGAAGATTTGGTTTAGTTAGAGTCGATTCCACATACTGCACAGCTTTAGTGGACAGCAATCGTTATTCGATTCCGGAAGACTATATTGGCCAAGAAGTGCGTTATTCAATAATCAATGATGTCATCATCTTCTATAAAGATAATAAAGAATTATGCCGACATAAAAAGATAGACGGCAAGGATTCTTATTCGCTTAACATCAGACATTATTTGAAGACGTTATATCGCAAACCTGGTGCCTTATCTCGTTCACTAGCTTTAAGGCAGGCAGACGATGAAATCATAGCCATCTATCATAAAAAGTATAGCGATAGACCAAAAGAATTTATAGAGTTTCTCTTTGGCGAAGGCAAAAATGAAGACAACGACTCTGGCATCGAAAGCGTGTCAGCAAATCAACTTAGTGAAATAAACAAAACATTTAATTTAGGAGCATAAACAAAATGAACAAAAACATTGAATCAATGGCGTTTTCTTTGCGCCTTGCTAACTTAAGAAAAAACTATTTAACTTTGATCGAGGAATCTTTATCAAAACAATTAAGTTACGAGCAATTTCTTGAATTAATACTTCAAGAAGAATGCAACACAAGATATGAACTAGCAATTCAAAGGAAAATCAAAGCAGCTAAATTTCCTTATCTAAGAAGTTTTGCTGAGATGGATTGGAATGCTTTTTCATTGCCGGTTGCTAATGCAATCCGTGAACTTCAATCATTGTCTTTTATAAAAGAGGGAAGAAACGTCATCTTGATTGGCAATCCTGGAGTAGGCAAAACTCATACAGCCATCGCTTTAGCACTTCTTGCTTGTCAACAAAACATGAGTGTTCTTTATGTAACAATTCCAAATCTCATACTTGAACTTAAAGAAGCGTATAAAGAAAGACAAATTGTTTCATATAAGAAAAAGTTTATGAGCTATGACTTAGTCGTTTTAGATGAACTTGGTTATATCTCTTTTGATAAAGATGGAAGTGAACTTTTATTCAACCTTCTCTCAAATAGATCAGAAAATAAATCTGTCATCATAACAACAAATCTTACCTTTGATAAATGGCCTTCGCTTTTTGGGGATACTATCATGACTACAGCGATGGTAGACCGATTAACAAACAAAGCCAACATCATTCAAATACTAGGAGACTCGTATCGCGTAAAGCAGACAAAAGATTGGCTCAAAGACAAAAATTAAAAATCGCGACCCCTAGGGGTCTATATAAGTGGCTCACTTCTAAATCATCGAAGTGGCTCAGAATTCAGTTGACATTAGCA
>CAVKNZ010000080.1:0-2353 GCA_963657885.1 Bacteroidaceae bacterium | reverse complement strand
AGAATCTGTTTCCAGGTTCATCGCCATCGCTGCATCGGTATTAAAGCCATTTTCTGGACCTGTTCAATCGAAATCGCCAATTTCGCCACTTTTTCTGTCGCTATCTATAACATGTGTTGAAAAAGAATTATCACTCGTTGAAGAACAACCAGATAACAGAAGAGGTAAAAGTAAGAACGCTAGATATTTCTTTTTCATCTTCATAACTCCTTAGAAGAGAGAATTACCATCGAATTAGCAGGAACAGATAATTCAATTTCATCTTTTAAACTAGCGGATAAAACTTGATTTTCTTTAACAAAGCCATCTTCACCAATTTTTAGTTCATTTTCATTATAAATGTAGACATAAATTTTTCCCGAATCAGTAAAATCTTCACCGATTCTAAATGTTTTATTAACTTCTTTTGCTCCTCTATTAATCGCCACCACACCGGCATATTCGTTATTCGTCCCAATTACGCCCATGCTTCTAAAACTGTTATCGATTTCTGGATTATTCGCATCTGTATCAATAATTGTGCTTCCTTTTCTTAAAAGATTAGTAAGTAGAACGCTTGAATGATACCAAGGTCTTAATTTTTGTTTAGCTGCGCTGTCACTGCCTAAAGAGGAAAACATTCCCCAGCCTTTGCTGACAGTTGTCCCATCTGATAAATACATAAAATGCATCGCATCATCAAAGTCCCAATAAACGATTGATGAAACACCTGAAATAGCGCATTGTAAAGTATAATCCGCCATGCGGAGACCATATGAGAAGTTAGAAATGAAAGCATTGCTATCAGTTTCTTGATTCTTGCCATCAAATAGACCTGCTTCCCAAATATGGGGCATACGAGTAACGCCTAATTCAGAATCGTTCTTCTTTATTTTTTCACTCATTTCTTTAATGCGAGTGGCTAAATCGCCAGTGTCAATCGTCATATTCGGCGCATAGATATGAAATCCATAATCTCCAACTTTATCTCGCAGAGACTCATCGCTAGAAATATTGGTAAAATATTCATTCGTCCCATCAAAACCTGTGGTGTCTCCTCCGACAATTTTAATATCATTAAAGCCACGATTGTCTAGCTCTTGTCGAACGTTTTTAACACCTTTCGACCATAAATCAAATGTGTTGTTATAGTTTTTGCTCTTTCCTTCCACGCCTGTATAATTCGGCTCATTAGAATTGACAAAATATTTAATGCATCTTATGCCTTGCTTTTTAATTAAATATTCAATGACATCGCCAGTCATTTTTGCCCATCTAATATCGCTTGTGACTTCAGTAAACATGTCATATTCATCACTGCTTAAACTACCAGGAACGTTCCAACAACCAAAAGCCACATCAATATTGTGATCATCGCAATATCGTAGAATGTCAATTGTGTTATCCATATACTTATTAGCGAAGTTATATTCCCAACTATCATTAGATTTATCATCATCACCTTTATCATCAAAATTAGTGATAAACCAATCATAATTAAGCATACATCGTGTAACTTGAGGCGATAATCTATCCATTATCTTTAAAGATCTCGACCATAAATCAGATGATAATTTATCAGGGTCTTCATAAGTTCCCCATTCAACGCCTAAGCCTTCAAAATTAGATAAAACAATTTTGTCCTTCTTAAAGACAATATTATTTACATCGACTTCTTTATTGTTCCCACAGCTCATAATCGATATCGAAGAAATTAACAATATTGGTAGCGTTAAATAATTCCTGTGTTTATTCATAAACTATTTACCTAATTTTTCGTTTATTTCGTTTAGAATTCTTTCCCAAGAAACATCTTTATCAAATTCTTTCTTATAATCCTCGATTGAGCCAATTTTGCCAAAAGCATATTTTAAGGCGAAAGTATTTGCATCATTTAAGATGGATTCAGTTTTTTCATTCTTAGTTTTTGTAGACATCCAATCGATATCAGCAGGCTCTTTAATTACTCTTAATTTGCCATCGCTTTTAGCTTGTTTTATTTCTTCTTGCCAGGCATTAAGAATGTTATAGGCCTCCATATCTGTGAATGGATCATATGATTTTGTGTCATTTCCAAGCGTGGCCATATACCTGAGATATTTTGCTCCATTAACTTTTGGTCCATATTGACCATCACTTCCCTTTTCCCAACCAGTTTCGCTTAAAACAACTTGGCCATCTTCAATGGTGTAGTCATATCCTTCGATGCCATAGATGGCTAATCGAGTGCCTTCTTCCGACAATAAATAATCTAAGATATCTAAGATTTTATTTAACTTATTATCGGATATATCGTAGTTAAACATGGTCATTGAGAACCAGTTTTCAGTGCCTTCTAAAGCGTAATAGCCATTAGGATCTTTAATTTTTAATA
>CAVKNZ010000079.1:0-2360 GCA_963657885.1 Bacteroidaceae bacterium | reverse complement strand
GATTTCTTTTAATTAGCACAGATATTACCTCGTAAGTAGTTTGTCATAAAAAACAAAATACTGTTACAAACTCGAAAAAATTTTGAAATTGTAACACATTTTGTGCAATTTAGATGAGTTGTTAAATTAAATGGCTATGTTCGAGCTTTTCACTTATATTAGAAAAACGTTAGAACGCAAAACATTCTATAATCTAATAAATACGATTGAATACATCGAATAAATTTCATTATTTAAAGCAACTATTGTCTTTTTATTCGTCATGCCAGCTTAAAAAGAAATCAATCTTTCAAGCATCCAATAGGTATAACAAATACGTTGTCTTCTCTTATATAAGCATATCTAGTCGCGGTTATAACAATTTTTAAATCCGGCAAACGCATACTAAATTTTGGATATTTGACATTAAATTCTTCTACGAGTTTTTCAATTTTATTAAGATGTTTAGCCCCTTCATCTATCCGTTCATCACCAAGCTTTATTTCAATAAGAGCGTATCTTCCATCATCTAAATGCAAAACAGCATCTGCTTCTAAGCCGTATCTATCATGATAGAAAGATAATTCTCCACCCGCTTTAGCAGAATAGGCTTTTAAGTCTCTAATAACCAATGACTCAAATAGAAACCCTAGAGTGTTAAAATCTCTTCTTAAGCTTTCAGGAGACGCTCCAAGAGCGGCAACCGCGATTGAAGGATCAACTAAGTTGTTTTGTGTTTCATTGGAGTGTTTTGAGGTTTTCCGTTGGAGTGTTTGGAGGTTTTCTATTGGAGTGTTTTGAGCAGTTTTAGCTCTTGATTTACTACGTTAAAGTCAACTGAATATTATGCTCGCTATAAGCGAACTAAGGTTTACTTTCCTCATAAAAAAGAAATGTATCCTCAAAGTCTAATAAGGACTAATTTTTAAAAATCCAATTTTTATCTTACTATCCAAAGAAGAAATATTCTATTGGCTACAAATAACTCGTATCCATTCAATGCATTTATGTGACACAAATCTTGAATTTTTTTAAATTTGTGGCACTATAATTGTGAGAAACAAGCGAGGAAACAATTATGTATATCAAGCGTGAAAGATACTTACAGAAAATACGCCCATACTATAATGTAGATTTAATAAAAGTCTTAACTGGCGTCAGGCGATGCGGAAAATCTGTCTTGCTAAAACAAATTGAAGAAGATTTCATTTCGAATGGTTTTGATAAAAGCCATATTATCAATATTAACTTTGAAGATTTGCAATTTGAAAATATACGAACAGCGCAGAAACTAAATGACTATATCAAAGCACGAATAAATGACGATAATAAATATTTAATATTTTTAGATGAAATACAGCATGTTCGATCATTTGAAAAAGTTTTGTCTTCTTTAAGAGCTACTACCAATTGCAACATATTTGTTACTGGCAGCAATTCGAAATTATTGTCAGGTAAGATGGCCACTCTTTTAGTTGGACGATGCATAGAATTTAGAATAATGCCTTTTTCATTTTCCGAAAGTTATGAATATATAAAAGCTATTGGAAAAGAGATGACTCCAGATGAATTTATCATCGATTACATAAGTTGGGGCGGATTTCCGTTAAGATTTTCTCTAACAAATGAGCGCGAAATAAAAAGATATCTAGAGCAAACATATTCTGGCATTATTAGCAAAGATATTATTACTGAAAAATCGAGAATAAATAGGCAAAATTTTGAAAAAGTTGCATCTTATATCATGGTTAATGCTGGTAAGGAATTTTCTTGCAATAATATTGAAAAATTCTTTAAAAACGAAAAAGTAGAAGAAGTAGACAGAAAAGCAATATATAGATATCTAGATAAAATGGAAAAAGCTTGCTTAATAAATCGAGTAAAAAAATTTAACATTTCTGGAAAGCAAGCTATGTTATATATCGAAAAACAATATGCCGTAGATACAGGTTTCCGACTAATAAATACAAATACAATTAATTTTGAAGATACATTTTTTTTAGAAAATATTATTTATAATGAGTTAATATCTAGAGATTATACAGTGTTTGTTGGCAAGACATATAAAGGCGAGGTTGATTTTGTCGTTATTGACGGTCGTAAAAAATGTTTTATTCAAGTAGCCTACTATTTAAATAGTAAAGAAACTATTGAACGTGAGTTCGGCGCATTTAAACCTATAAATGATGCTTCTCCAAAATATGTATTGTCTTTAGATAAATTTAATTATTCTAGAGATGGTATATCTCATCTAAATATCATTGATTTCTTATTAGGAAAAATAAACATCTATTTATCTTAATGCCACAATTTTGAAAATTTTTTTAATTTGTGGCACATTATTTCTTAGTTGGGGTTATATGGAGGCGCTCTTCTATGTT
>CAVKNZ010000078.1:0-2449 GCA_963657885.1 Bacteroidaceae bacterium | reverse complement strand
TAAATCAATTTCCTGATAATTGGACTAATTCAGGAATGCCAGAAAAAAGACGTTACTTTATGATGGGCAATGCATTGGTTTGCGGAATTATCAAAAAATTGGGTAAACAAATAACGGAAATAATTCAAAAGGAATAATTGTCCTTTTTATGCATCCTCCATCGCTTTAAATATTCTTGTAAATACTTTCGCTTTCTTTTCACTTATTGCTTGATCATATGATTGAAGTCTTTCTTCAGGATTAATGTCAATTTGATTTTTTCTTTCCAATTCTTGCACATCAATCAAAGCACTTTGATAAGCTAATAAATCAGCAATATATTGATTTTGAGCTTTAGTAAATGTTGGTTTTTGAGGATCGATATTTGATAAATCGCCTATCATGGCTTTATTTATCGGACTTTTTGGGTTGATATAAATTATGCCAGTCTTTTTTTGAAACAAAATTTGAAAATTCTCATCCTCGTCTTGCCATAATTGTATCGATGTAAACATTCCTTTTGTGCCCGAATCTCTAACATTTGAATTTCTAATATGAATTATTTGCTCTTTTGTCAACCCATCAGTCTCACAAATCGCTTTAAGAGAATAATCATTGCCAACTACTCCTCCAGAGGAAACAACAGTAAACTTGCCAATTTTATCGGTAATCATATAATCTTTTTTCAAAATTACTTCTTTCGTTATAATTGTTAAGTCTGCGGACGAAAAAGTAATTTTAGTACCAAGATTATAAACATCAATATCAAACCAAACTATGGATTTGTGGTTTCCACTTGGCGTTAAAGTAACTTCTTTCAATTCGAAATCTAAGCCATCAGATGGATAAATTATATCTATATCTACTACAGAAATAACTATGGATTTTGTGTATGATTTCGATGATACAGTCAATATAACATAATCATTCTCGGGAGTTACATTTAAAGCAGTTAAAGAAATGCTTTTTGTTACGATTCCATCTCTTATTTCGCTTTTATCATAAGTAATAACTTCGGGAGTAAATGTAATGTAATTTATATTATTATCTATATCGACAAAGATATCGTCTTCGGTAGTAATTAAATCAGGATTTATGTAAAGCTTTAAATCATACGAAACGCCTTTAGTAATGCTTATTTTGATTTTGCCAAAATCCAATCCATCAATAGGTGGGGTTTTGCCTTTTTCTCCACCTCCTGGAATATCTCTTTTTAATTCTTCCGACATCCATTTATTAATTGCGGATAATGCATTTTTAAATTTTTTATTCTTTGTAATATCAATTTCTTCAACTGGGGTTGCATGTGTGTTAATACAATCGCTAATGATTTTATCTAAATATTTTTTTTGAATTTGTTTATAGAAGTCATGCTTTTCGTTGAAGCCAGTACGATCGTCATTGATAATTTCATCTGGATTAGGCTTGTTAAGATGTTTTTTGCACAAATCATACAATCCATCTATTTTAAGAATGCCGGATATATCTTTGCATTTAGGCATTTTTTCAAAGCCAAAAAACGTATTTGCATAAACAACTTCTTTTGAATCAGTAACAATGATTTGAGTCTTATATTCCCCTTCTTTTACTTTATCGGGGTTTCTGAAAAGAGATAATTCGCATTTTAATGTGTCACCTTCGAAGTCAAAATCAAAAGATTTTCTATCTAATAAATTCTCACTCTTCAGAATGTATCTTTTAGAAGATAATTCAATGCTTGCACCACCAATTTTTGTTAAAATCACTTTTCGGTTTGGAGCAGAAAGAATATATCTTAAAGCATACGATCCCTCCAATTCATCTACAATCGTGTTTTCTTTAAATTTAATGTTAGACGGAACGCCAAAAGTCATTCTAGTGCCATTTTCAGGAATTCTTAGGTTCTTTCTAATGCCATCAAATTGATTTTTATTGAAAGTTAATTTTTTTGGTTCAAGGATTCTTTGCCCTGTCTTATCATCCCAATTAAAATAGAATTTGCACATTGCACCATCTTTTATAGACTCGAGCGAAGCATCCTTGTTATCCATCGATGCATTTACCATAACATCAGTAGCGCCTTGACCAAAAATTCCCCTAGATTTTCCTCCATTAGCATTATCACCACCATATTTTTGGAATATGTGAAGAACCCTGTCTTCGGACATTCCTTCGGCGTTATCTGTAACAGAGAAAACAAATTCACCATTTTTCTTTTTTAAATCAATATAAATAACTTTTACTGTGGATGGATCAGCCTTGCCTTCTTCCTCTAGGCGTTTGTAACTATCATCTGAGTTAGTAATCAATTCAACTAGATATGCAACGGCTGAACTGCCAAGATTCTTTATTTGTTTTCTTCGTGCTGTCCTTGAAGAATCTTCAATAATAATTCTTTTTTCTTCCATATCGTTCTCCTTAATCAAGTTGTAATAAAAGTTTTTTCAAAAATTCTAATACTTTAGTATCATTACATTCTGAAGCCTTTGCC
>CAVKNZ010000077.1:0-2483 GCA_963657885.1 Bacteroidaceae bacterium | reverse complement strand
GTGCACGTCAATTAATTAACGTTCTTCATAAGAATTACTATTTTTGTTATCTTTTCTCCGCAAGGAGGAAAGGTTATGCCTGCAAGAAATAAATACAGTGAAGAAGAAAAGCTTCAATACATCAAAGATTATTTAGAATCTGATTTATCAATCACTCAGTTTTGCAACATCAATAAAGTAAACTATTGGACATTAAAATCATGGATGAATTGGTACAATCAAAAGAAAGAAGCTTGGCAAGCAAGCGAAGTTAATGACGATAGTTCAGTTAAAGAAAGCACGCCACAATTTAAAGAGAGCAACGGAAAGATTGACGACGCCGAATTTTATCAGTATCGAAAAGTTGAAATTGAATATAAAAACGTAAAGATTTCATGCGATAAAACGACTTTTAAGGATATTTGGAGAGTGATAGATGCATGATCAACTATTCACTTTTTAAAAGAATCTATTATTCAGGCGATACGAACTTATTTAGAGGAGGCATCTCTTCATTTCAAATAAAGGTGAGAGCCTTCTTTGACGAGAAAGATATTGAAGGCACATTGTTTGTATTTGTTGGTAAGTCCTTTAAGCAGATAAAACTCTATTACGAGACCGATAAAGGTAGTTGGCTTACTATCTATCGAATTCGGAAAGGCAAGTTCTCCGCGCCAAGAATGGATAAAACGCCGAAAATAAGCATTGAACAACTCAAATGGATAATTGAAGGATTCGACTTTGTAGAAGAAAAAGTTAACTAGGCTCCTAAAGGGGCCTTTAAAAAAATCACATTTTCTTGACCTTAGCAACTTTAGTTGCTAACCTTATAGATATGGAAGCAAAATCCCCTAGAGAGATTGAACTAGAAAAAGAGCTTGAAAAGGCTCACAAGATCATCGAAAAGCAAAATAAAGTTATCGAAAGCCAAGATAATCTCATCAAAGAAAGAGATGGCACTGTTTTTTCTTTGCAAAAGGAAAATGAGATGCTTAAAAAAATGCTAGCTAGAGCAAATAAAGAATTAGAGAAAGCCTCTTTTGAAATCAAAAGAAAAGACGACATCATCAAATTAAACAACTACAACAAATACTTTTCCATGTCAGAAAAGACAAAAGATGTCTTAAAAAAAGCGAGAAATGTTAAAAGCTTAGAAAAGTCTAATCTCGCTAAAAGAGGAAGAAAAAAAGGCAAGATAAATCACGAGGAATTAGATTGCATCAATCCTGATGAGACTATCACTTTAACTCCTGCAGAAATAAAAGAAGCTATCGCAAATAAAGAATGCATAATCATTGGCAAAGATGTAGCTTATAAAATAGTTAAAAATCCGGCGACATATAAGCTCATTAAAATCGAGAGACCTAAATATCTTTATAAGAACAAAATATATCAATGCTTATCGAATGAAGTGTTCGGAAAATCGATTATCACTCCATCATTTGTAAGCAACGCAATTTATCTTAAGTATTGCCTTTGCATGCCGATAAATAAGTTGTCTAAATTTATTAGAAATCAATTTGGAATAATTATCTCTAATCAATCCTGGTGTGATTACTTCAAAAAGGCTGTCGACATACTAAAGCCAATCGAAGATGAAATTGAAAAAGAGTTAGTTAATAACACCGTTAAAATTATGCATCTTGATGAGACAACCGCGACAGTTTCTAAAAGCAAGATGTATCCTGATAAAAGCAAATTCTACTTTCTATGTGGATGCACAACCTACTTTGATCATAACATTCGCTACTACAAGTATCTTGGTCCAAGAAAAATTGATGATAGTATCGACATTCTTTCTAATTATGATGGAGTAATAGTCTGCGATGCTTATCCAGGCTACAACACGTTGATAAAAGTAAAAATTCAATGCTGTTGGGTCCACGCCCGTCGTTATATAGCTGACTCAATAAAAATTAGAGAAGTTAAAAATAACTCTCCTCAAGTAAAACTTTTAGACGAAATAAACAAGCTTTTCGAAATTGAAGAAAAGATTGATGATTTAGAACTAAGCGATATTAAAAAAGTTCGAGAAAAAGAAAGCGTCGCCGTTTTAAACAATATCAAAAGTATGTGTTTAGCTAATAGCAATACAAAAATCGATAAATTCAAAGAAGGTATCGACTACATTCTCAACCATTGGGACTCATTATGCCTATTTTTAACAGATCCATGCATTCCGATTCATAACAACCAAGCAGAGAGAACTGTTGGCTATTTCGTTCAGGCTAGAAAGAACTTCCAAACGATGGCAAGCGATGAATCCGCGAAAATTAATGCAAGCCTATTTACAATTGCAATGACCGCGCAGGCAAACGGCTTAGATGTTGAGAAATACTTGAACTACGTTTTAAACGAACTTCATAAAGGAACCAATGCAGTCGAACTGCTTCCTTGGTCAGAAAATCTTCCACAGGATTTGCTGCTAGAAGGCTTAAGTAAAAATTAATCTCGGCGATGAAACCGAGATTTTTACTTGCCTATGGTAATTAATTGACGTGCAC
>CAVKNZ010000076.1:0-2557 GCA_963657885.1 Bacteroidaceae bacterium | reverse complement strand
AAAAGATAACAAAAATAGTAATTCTTATGAAGAACGTTAATTAATTGACGTGCACCTTTTAGAGGACATTAAATAAAAGAGAATATCCATATAGCCATGTAGGCTCAACACTTCTAAGATATTTCTCTTTAACGTGTGCGAGCGCGTCTCTATCAATTTGCTTTAGATAATTATTTAATTTCTTCGAAAATGAAACATCATAATACTTCTTATCACCGCGCTCAAAATACATTCTAGGAGCAATGCCAAAGGCCACCTTGATTGTATTGACTTTAATATAACCTTTTCTCGGATCAACGCGCTGAATTGTCCATAGCAAATATTCCATATCTAACCAGAATTTAAAATATGGAAGGTTTGTATATTCAAATCCTATCTTTTCTAGAGAATCAATTAAAAGTTCAGAGTCATCTTCATCGTCGTTAAAAGATTCAAACAATAAATCTCTAATATTTTCATTTAAATGACTATTAATGTATTCAGAATTATTAGGCAAAATTCCTAGTTCAACCAAGAATTTAATCTTTAAGGCATGAATAGATGCAAATGATAATCGGCAATCTTTTATATCATTTAAGTAATTTATAAGTTCAGCTGTTTTATTTTTGCTTTTAGAAGCATTGGTTATTAAAGAAATATATTGTTCTGAATTAAATTGTATTTTCCTTTCGTTAGGAATATCAAACTGAAAGCAATAACCACGATTATTAACGACATCGTTAAGGCTATACATATAATCTTTATCAAAATTATGTTTCTTAATTAAAAGTAGACATCTTTGATATATTTCGCTTTCAGTTAACCTCTCTTCATTTTCATAGACATCAAATAAAGCAGATATTTCATTATAATAATTAACCATTATTCGTCATCCTCCGCGATAAATGCATAATAAAGAGCCATATATCCATTAGGATAAATTCCGTCTAATAATGAAGGATTTGCTTTTATGTGATCATTTAATGCCTTAAGAGCTTTTACACCAAATACACCTTTAGTTTTATAGTCTTTTAGAATCCTCTTCGCTGGTTTATCTAAATCAAAATAATCTAAATCACCTCTTAAATGTTCTTTACTTAAAATAAGAAATTTAACTTTAAGAGTATTAGCTTCTTTTCTAGGCAATACATGGAGCAAATTTTCCATTAGAAAGAAAAATTTTGTTACAGGGTCATTTAAATCAAGACCAACTGATTTATCGCTTGAAAGATACTTTACCAAATAGTTTCTAAATTCAATTTCATCTTGGTGAAGATGAGGGCCGCCAACTAAATCAATAGTTAGTTCATATAAATCGTTGATTCCCTTTTTATCAGCGTATCTCATGAGTTTATCATTCAATCTCAATTTCGTATTTTTAATCTTGATGTATTGCATGCCTAAAAAGATGAAATTAATTTCATCTAAGTCATAAACATATCTAACAAGCTTATCGGTATATATGACAGTCTTCCGTGCGTGCTCCGCGAGGTCATAGAAGTAATGTTTGTTAAATATGACGCTCGCAGTAGATTCTTCGTGTTCTTTGTCGTAGTGAACACTGACCGCGACATGCCTACGGTATCTTTTTTGTTCGCTTTTACTTAATTTATAAAATTCATCGGGAAGTTTAATTCCTTCGGCTTTTAATATTTCAGTAAGTTCATTAACATCAATCTGATTATTAATAAAAAACTGAAAAGCCCCATCCGCGTATAATTCGCTTTGATTGGCTTTCAATATATTGATGATGTTCTGAAGTTTCTTTGTCATATTTTATTTGATGGATTGGAGCACACTAACCGGAATAGTAAGGTAAGAAAGGAGATGAGATAGCAACATGAAACGCTACAGGAATTTCAAGTTTTGGTTAGCGTGCTTTTTCTCCAACCACAGCTTTTATTAAATCACATCATTTCTTTGCTTCAACAATTTAAGATGATGTGACATTCCAAAATCTTAGTTAATTCTTTTAATGTAAATAATAAATTATTACATTAATAATGTATGAATTTCCCATTATAGATTTTATCGAATGCAATATAATCATTAAAAAGTTGTTCTTTTGAATTTACCATTTTTATTCTTACTTCAAATAGATTATTTTTGTCTTCTAATTTTGAATTTTTATAATCTTCGAGCATCAGAGGATTAGTCGGAACAAAATTAACAAACATTTCAGAAATGCTCTTTTCAACATCTAACGAAATGCCAATATAAATTGTTTCTGTTTCAATATTTCTAAGAGCATAAACTCCATTAACGTTTAATCCTTTTAATTTAATTATGTTTTCATTAGCTAAACCAACAAATTCTTTTAAATTATCTAAATCAGCATGAAATTCTTCGATGCTATATTCGTAAATAGGTTCAATCTTATCAGGCGAATCTTTTTTAATTTTTGTATCTATAAAAGTTTCAAAAAATGGCTGAGATATGTTTGAATTATCCATTGCATATTGTTGTTCTTCAACTTTAATACGATAAGTTATCTCGGCTTCTAATTCCGCCCGAGCATTTTTTAACGCCACTAATTGATCTTCAATTTTTCGGCTTTCAGTTATCAAAGAATTCTTTT
>CAVKNZ010000075.1:0-2627 GCA_963657885.1 Bacteroidaceae bacterium | reverse complement strand
ACTATTAGATTTAATCAACTGCGGCTTTATAAGAGAATATTCGCCATTCAAATATAAAAAATCATCAGTTATTTATCAGCTTATTGATCCATTTACCATTTTCCATTTCCATTTTTTGACTAAAAAAAGTAATGATGAATCTTTTTGGACTAATCAATTAAATAATCCAACAATAAATGCATGGAAAGGATTGGCTTTTGAAAGAATATGCTTATTGCATTTAAATAACATTAAAAAGGCATTAGGTATTTCAGGTGTTTATACTGCTGCATATCCCTGGTCTTGCAAAATAGATGAGGATAATAATGTCTATGGTTCGCAAATAGATATGATTATCGAAAGAAAAGATGACATTATAAATCTATTTGAAATTAAATATTATGATGTGCCATTTCTTATAACAGCAAAGCAAATTGAATCATTAAATAAAAAGAAACATGATTTTCTCGAAGTAACTAAAACAAAATCCGCGATTCATTTGTCGATGATTGCATTAAATGGTATTGAAGAAAATGCGAATTCAAGTGAAATACAATCAATAGTTTCTATAGAAGATTTATTCGCTTAGATTCTTGGCGAAAACTCATTAAATTTTTAACTTTTCGCCAAAAATAAATACTTAGATGAGACAAGTTTTTATTAATAACTAAGCTTTTTGCTCAAGCAAAAAAAACAATAATGTCAACGTGTATTCAAAATAGAATAGAAAATTTTTTTGTCGGCAATACAAAAAGCAAAGTTTGATGAAACTTCAATTAAGCACTAGTTTCCTTTTAGAAAGCCACCACCACTCGATCATAATGCATTACGAAAACATAGGTTTATATGCATTTTTTCAGATTTTTTTGTTTTTATTTCAGTTTAGTTGCTATTTTGTATTTAGGACATCCATTGATGTGCATAGAGGAAGGCAGAATAACAAGGCGCCCAAGGATATAGCGGCATTCTAGCCAAATACAATTCAATATGTTTCAAGTATTTTTAATGACAGCGTATTGACAATAGCAACACAATTCAGTTTACTATTATTGAATGGAGGTGTTCAATATGGCAACTACTAATTTAAATATTAGAATCAATAAGGATGTTAAAGATCAATCAGAAGCAATATTCAATGAACTCGGTCTTAACATGACAACTGCAATTAATATGTTTTTAAGAACCACTATCCGCGAACGTGGGATTCCTTTTGATTTGAAGCTAGATGTACCTAACGATATTACATCTGCTGCTATAAAGGAAGGGGAAAAGCTTCTGGCTGATTCTTCTGACGATAAAGTCGATGTCCATTGTTGCTCTGTTCTCAATGCCAAGAACGGATAACAAAAACAACCCGCCTTTTAAAACAAATTTATCCGAATACGGCGATAATGAAAGCTTCTTCAAAAAAACAATCGAAGAAATAACTAGAATAGACGACATTGGCATTAATATCTTTCTTTCTTGCAATGTTAACGACCCTTGCTGAAAGAGAATCTTTGTTAATTCTCATAATCCATAGCCTCCAAAATCCTATAGACCTTTTCTTCTATTCTCCTCATTCTTGCATATTTGAAAAGAAATTCCATGTCTTTGTCTTTTCTCTTTAAGAATGTTTTCGCCGCCTTAAGAAACAGTTCCGAATCGTAATCATCTCTTTTTCGAATCATCTCGACAATCATCTTTTCTTTAGAAAAACAAGTGACTGTATTTCCAAATATAGTCACTCCGCTGACATTACCTGAATTGAAAAGTTCAACGTTATTCTCGATGTGGCAAATAGCGTTAGGGGCAACACTATCTCTTCTCACGCGGTATCCTTTAGGGACTGTAAACTCAATTATTTCTACTATCCTGTCTGTAAGTCCAAGAAGATAAAGTGCCGTCATACCTGAATATATTATTTTTGGATATCTTCTTTGCAATTGAAAAAGATCGTCAATCGCGCCTTCACTCTTCGCATACACACCTCGCCTTATCTTGACTAGTTTATTTAAGCGGACATACCTAGCAAAAGTCGCTGGAGGAACACCTCTTTCAACTGCATCTTTTCTGGATATGCTTCCGTCGCCGGACTTTATCATCTTTTCAAGTAGATTATAATGTTGATTCATTGGTCTCACCAATTTCAATTTTTAGTGTAACCAATGTATCGTAAATTATCAATAACATTTCCTTGTTCGGCTTATAACTCATTGTGATTATTTATGGTCATCAAAAAAACTACTTGTGCTTATCAATCGTGAATATTGCGACACTAACGATATTTTGAAATTGTGCCAACTTTAGCCTTTGCTTTTAAAAAATAACCGATCGAATAAGCTAATGTGCATACAATATTGTTTATAAGGTTATAAAAGAATAACGCTCTCTACCATATGGGTCGAGCCACAAAAATTAGCTTCATCAATTATTCTTGAAAGACAATTCACAAACAGTCTCAACGTGGCTAAAAACTGACAACATATCGGATAACAATCATTATTTTAACGGTCGATAGCATTTATCTTTTAAAAATTTAACAATATCGCCTTTTTTGTCTTCGTCCTCATAATAGGCTATTAAAAACTTTTTATATTCATTAACTGATTCCGCAGGGATAACAATTAATCCACCAGCATTTTTTATCAATACATGATTAGCAAATA
>CAVKNZ010000074.1:0-2760 GCA_963657885.1 Bacteroidaceae bacterium | reverse complement strand
GACATCATTTATTTTTCGTCGTTTTTTGGCCTTGACATATTACCGGACAGCTTTTGTTTCTTTTATAAAGAATTGCATTTTTTAATTTAAAAAAGAATAGCAAATTTATATATTCATGGACAAATACTTTTTTCGCTTATTAGTCTAAAATGCGATTTCGTTTCAATAAATTGTACTAATTTTATTTATTTATAATGCCTTAAGCTCTTTGATACGATTGTTAAAATAAGGAAAAATACAATTTAATTATTTTTATTATGATAAAATTTTGATAAAATAATGATAGCAAAGGAGTTTAGCATTATGTTAGACATTAGGCCAGTTTCCGATTTAAGAAATAAATTTCCAGAAATAGAAAAAGCAGTCATGGCAAATGGACATGTCGTTTTAACAAAAAATGGATATGGTTCAATGGTTGTTCTTTCAATAGAAGAATATTCAAAAATAGTCAATAGCCTAGAATTGGCGTTAGATGAAGCTGATCGACAAGCCAAGAAAAGTTCAAAACGTTTAAGTCATAACGAAGTCTTTGATGGACTAAGAAAATAATATGAGTGATATTGAACTTAAATATTTACCAATTTTTCGTGAAGATTTATTGGAAGCTATTACTTATATTAGAGTAACACTTCAAAATCCAAAAGCTGCGAATGATTTGCTTGATGCTGTAGAACAAGCAATATTAGCAAGAAGTAAATACCCAGACTCATTCGAACGATATCACTCTTTAAAAGAAAGAAAATATCCATACTATAGAATCTATGTCGATAATTACGTAATTTGTTACGTTCTTATTCCAGGCGATCCGAATCTTATGGAGATGCGACGGTTCTTATACTGCAAAAGAAATAGAAATTTTCTTATATAAAGTTTTAATCGTTTTCTTAAAAGATTGTCATTTTACAGTAACCTAAATTTAGGTGATTCTTCTTTTTTAAGAGGAAAAAGTCGGTTTAGAATCAGATATTTTTTATAATCAAATTTATATACTCGTGAGTATAATAATCATAAGTATATTACAAATAAGATATGTTTTAAGAGATGGATATAGGCTTACAATTATTGCTCTAAGCCATCAATGCCTTCTTATATGCTATCGCTGAAATATCAAGTTGGAAAAGCGCATAAAATTAGCATAAAAAAGTTGGAAATGCGGAATCTGTGTCGCTTTGTTAGAGATGCTAAAAGTTTAAATTACTTAAAATAATGCTCAGCATTATAAGTTAGAAAAATAGTCTCTTAATAGGAAAGTTAAAAAATATGGAAATGTAATAATATCGTTTTGCATACCGATATTTGCATTGGCGAGCTTAATTCCTTTATTTATTAATTTGTTATTTTTAATTACTTGATTTAATGATATCGCTCGTCCATTATTTGCTTTAACTTCTAAAGGCACTATTTCATCTTTGTATCTAATGAGGAAATTTAATTCAGTCGTAGAATCTTTGCTTTTATAAAAGTAAAGATCATAGCCCTGCTTATTTAATTCGCTAGCGATAAGCGATTCATAGATTGCTCCGTTATAAATATAAAAGTTATTTTTTGTTCTAAATTCTTTTTGAGTTTCTTCATCTAGTGATGCGATTAGCAAACTAGTATCAGAATAATACATTCGAAAATTATCGATGTCCTCGTTTCCTTTTAAAGGCAACTGAAGTTTGACATTATTTACTATTAAAGCTACGCCGGCACTTTTAAGATAGTCAGCGACAGCATAATATTCATTAAATCTTGCACCGTGACTTAATTTAGTGAATTGAAACTTATGATTATCTTTGGCTAGCTGGCTTGTAATAGAGCTAAATACTCTTTTAGCCTTCAAAACATCGATGCCGGTTAAATACTTTGATATGTCATCTAGATAATCTTTATATAGTTGCTTTTGTAGAGATAATATTCCTGAAAAATTTCTACCATTTTTTAGATAGGTGTCAACAATCTTTGGATAGCCTCCTAGAACGATATAATCGTTATACAATTCAAAAAGTTTGTTATATATCGCCTTATCTAAAGGTGAATAATTAAGCATATTTGTAAGTAACGGCTTTATCATGTTCTCTGTATAGCCATTAGCCCATAAAAATTCTTCAAAATCTAAAGCATACATTACATATTCTTCTTTAAAACCAACAGCAACAGAAGAAACTGGATTTATATTTACTCCGAGTTCTGAACCAGTGCAGATTATGTCGAATCTTCCATCTAATTTGAAAAACTTTAAGGCTGTGGTGGCGTTCATATAATCTTGTATTTCATCGAGTAATATCAAACTATTGAAAGGTTCAAATACATATTCTGGATTAATAAAAGATAGTCGAGCAATTATTTTGTCTACATCAAATGTTTGAAAGGCATCTTTATATTCAGGATTGGACACAAAATTAATTTCAATAAAATTCTTATACGTCTTAGCGAAATTCCTTATCGAAGTTGTTTTTCCAATTTGTCGCGCTCCATAGATTATTAAAGGATTTCGATCGGATTTCCTCTTCCAATTTAATAAATATTCATCAATTTTTCTTTTTAGCATAAAGACTCTCTCCTGAACGTATTATTGCATTTTTTGTTATCATTTTCAAACTTTTGACTGCATTTTTTGTTATGGTTTTCGCTTACTCAACTGCATTTTTTGTTATTCTTTTTGCTTCTACAACTGCATTTTTTGTTGTTTAAAATTTCATTATGCCGATTTTATCGATATTTTTGCTAAAGACCTTTTTTTAAAGCTGTTGAAGTCTTTTTTTAACTATATAAATA
>CAVKNZ010000073.1:0-2775 GCA_963657885.1 Bacteroidaceae bacterium | reverse complement strand
CAAAGATCAATTAAGTTGGTTCCACTACGCTTGGTCTTGTCTTCTTTTAAAAATTGAATATGGCTATTTAATTGCAAAAAAGGACGTTATCTATGCAAATAACGCCCATAAAATTTGATCTAACCAGTATAAGTAGTTTGAGAAAGATATCCGCTTGAATTCCAACGAATTCCTAATTCCTTTCTGTATTTATCCATCATGTAATAATTCTTTTGGAAAAACCACCATCCATTATCTTTGATGTTGAAAGATTCAACTCTTGAATACTCATTAGTTGATTGGCTATCAGAGCCGTTCATCACTCGAATAGATGGGACAATTTTTCTACTTGTTCCATAAGTTTCGTTAATAACGTCTGACTTCCAATATTTGTTACTTCCGGCAGGTAAATCATTAGCGATTTCCTGAGAATCCGGAGTGTAGGTATATGAAACTCCTCCTTCTAAACTTCCAGTAATAACATCGCCTTGAAATCCTAAGGATCCACCTAATGAAACTGTTGTGCTTGTATTTGAATTCAAATATGAAGCATCTAAGATTGTATTAAAATTTTGCATTCTTACACTGTAATCAGTTATGGCAAAATTCGACTCTGCATCCAAGATGAATGTAGAACTTATATCATAAACACCACGCGTAACTTTATTGCTGTCCTTCACCTTCGCAACATCAATAACATTTGTATAAATCGTGTATGAGCAAGCCTTAGTCTTATCTGACTCAAGATAAAGAATGTTCTCTAAATAAGCTGTTGCGATTGTCTTCCCGCTTCCTGAGGAACTAATTCCACCGCCAGTAGATCCGCCTTCTAATTGAAGATTATGGTTTAGCGATACTTTAGAAACGGCGTTAGACACAATCGATTCAACAATGACCTTTTCTTCAATAACATCAGCAACAGATTTTATTCCACTCTTTAAAGAATCTATGCTGTTTTTACTAGAAATACCTAAAAGTCCAAGAGATACATTTATTGTTACGTTCACATCTCCATCATTATAGACATAGAATCCATATTGATTTACATCATCACTATAATCAAAGTCGACAACATCAGTGTCGATTTTCTTCTTCAGTTCTTCACTTGTGACTTCATTGTCGTTAACTACAATTATTCCACCGTCATTAAGATATTGTTGGACACTATCCTTATCTAAATCGTCGAAAGAATCATAGTTGAACACATAAGCATCCTTAGTTTCATCAAAAACTGTGGTACGACGTTTTAAAGTTGAAAGATTTCTAATAACTTCTTTCTCATCTTTATCCAAATAAACAATATCAAATTCATTGCCGCCATATTGCTTATTAAAATTTATTACTGCAGCAGAAATTAAGACAGTTCCTGCTATTCCAACAAATAAAACTTTATTTTTTATCAATTCTACATTTACCTCTCCATCTCATTAAATTTGATAATACAATTCTTCGAAAGAATCGTCTGATAAAACCATTATCCTTGAAAAAACACCCTTTAAATCACTTTTAACTTCGCTTATCGAATTTTCATAAATGACATACTGCTTTGCGGCATTGTCGTTAAAGGTTATGTTGTTTATAAGCTCATCGTTCATGAAGAATTTATAATCAATGTCATCATTCTTATTACTAAAGTCATAAAAACTTAAAGCGTATAAAGCATCCTTCAAGCTTATTTTGTTTGTGTTCAATTCGCTGCTTTTGCTTGTGATGAGCTTGTATTCGCTTTTGTCGTTGCTTTTGATTTGAACGTTATAGGTTTTTTCCTCTTGCTTATATTCACAGTCGACATTCAAGGAGACGATGTTCCCATCATGGTCGGTTTTGATTTCCCCGGCGTTTTTGATGTACATGTCATTTATTTCAACGCCGATTTGGTCCTTTATGCCTTTTTGGAGCATATCGATGCTAGACACGTTTCCATAAGATTCATAACTTAAAGAATAGTATTTCGCACTTCCCCTATTGACGAAAAACACAGCCGTTGACGCGATAAAGACGGATAGCGAAGCCAGCACCAAAAACGGAGCGATGAATTTTCTAATCTTCATTTCCATATCACATCAAATCCTTAATCGACATCTTATCGATCTCGCTGTTTTTCTTCTTGTAACGGATTGCCTTCACGATGCGTTCGGTAGCAATGGTCACGAAGGCCACGATTATCTGATAGAAAGCCAAGATATAGAAGTTCTCTTCCTTCGTTATCAAAAACACGATGCAGGAAACCACGACCGGCAATGTCGTCAATACCTTCCATTTTGTCAGAGATATCCCTAATTCCAGCAACAAGCAAAAGATATACAGAATTATTATTTCATGAATTTGCATTTCCCTTAGTCCTCCTATATTCCTCTATGAGTATCTTGGCCGTGTCGATATCGATCCTGTCGTTCAAGGCGAGAACCTTGATTTTCTCGATGTATGGGTCAGGCTGCTCCTTGTCATAGATCTTCACTTTCTCAATCAGCTTATCCATCCTCAGTCTTATTGTCGGATACGTGACGTTGTATTCCTTAGCCAAGTCCTTTAATGAGCCAGAATGCAAGACTAGTTTCTTGATGAATGCGATATCCTCAAGTTCCATGTTGATTAGCCAATTGGGAGCTTCTTCAAATTTTAACATTATTAAACACTCCTTTAATTTTATTGAACACAATTAATATATACATTTTAATTTTATTAAAGTCAATACTATATATTAATAAATTTAAAAAATCCGACATCGAAGGATATATTAAACTAATTTTGCTTTTCTAGTGTAGCCACAAAGCAAGACTCATCATAATCCCACAC
>CAVKNZ010000072.1:0-2954 GCA_963657885.1 Bacteroidaceae bacterium | reverse complement strand
TTGATATCCTTTGTTTTTCTCCACCTGAAAGAGTTTTAACTTTTTGGTTTTCTAAATAATTAAGGTTAAACTGATTAAATAATTCTTTTGCTTTTTTAATTGATTCAATTTTCTTTTCTCCTCTAATCAAAAGAGGAAGAATTACATTATCAATAGAACTAAATTCTTCAAACAAATTGTAGTGCTGAAAGACAATAGAGCATTCATAACTATGAAAAGAAGAAAACTCTGAATCTGAAAACTTATTTATGTCTTTACCAGCAAACAAAATACTTCCTTTGCTCGGTTTTAAAATGCCATAAAGAATATTTAATAAGCTTGATTTCCCTGAACCAGATTTTCCTAAAATAACATTTAAACCAACATCATCAATGTTAAAGTTGATGTTTTTTAAAACATTAACATCATTAAATGAAAGTGAGACATCTTTAAGAGAATATAGCGGCATAATAATCCTCATATATAAGTAGTCGCTTATTCTAAAAAAGTGCTAAAAAATTGAGACAATTAAAAAAGAGCGGTTAGCTCGTAAATGAGGGACCGCTCTAAATAAGATAGTTTGAGTCTAATTATTAGATAATTGTCCAAGAGTCAGTCACAGTGCTTCGTTTAGCAAGTAATAACGAACCAGTCGCTAATAAAGTTCCATCTTCAGCAAATTGTGTGACATAAAGAGTAACTGTTCCGGTTATATAATTGATTGTATCATTAGTCGTAATAGTTAATTTTTCATCAGCTAAATTGTAAATTGGATAATTTTCATCAGTTAATTGATTAACAATTTCTACAGAACTAAATTTATCAAAAATACTCAAACTTGTTGAACCACTTGCGGTGAATACTTTAGCTTTGCCAACATTATTAGTAATTCCTACTCTGTTTGCAATCGCATTGCCGTCATCATCATAAGCAGATAATTGAGTGGCTAATTGAACTTTGATAGTTGATGCACCGCTGACAGTTTCAACAACAGCAGCAGAATCAGTTCCTTTTGTAGGATTTTGAAGTGCGATTTTGCCGATAGTAAAAGTATTAGTGCTTGATGAAACTTCGACACCATCTAAATAAACTTTGGTTGAACCCATAATATAATATTTGTAACCTGTCACGTTGCCACTATTATTAGGCATAGCAAATAACTGAGTTCCGTTAATGCCTTCGTCTGTTGCCTTGTCAATATTAATGGTTGCTGTATGGCCACTTCCTGGGAAAGTGTGTCCAACAAGAGCACTGCAATAACTTAAACTAGTTGAAATTAATGTTGCATCGCTTGAGCAGTTTTTAAAATTAACAGTGTAATCAATTCCGTCTGTCGAGTTATAATTACCTGGACCATATTGATAAAATATACCTAAATGATATGATGAGCTCATTATTGTGCCATGAACGTCGACGTTTTCAAATGTAGCTAATTTACTATCTATTTCAACAACAACTGGATAAGCAGATCTTTCAAAATCAACAGTAAAATTCTTAAAAATAAGTTCTTTGTCTGTGAAGACAAGATGCCCAGACGAATCTTTAGTAGCATATCCACAATATCTAAATACGCAGGATTTTGCCTTAAATGTAACACCATTTCCATCAAACGAACCAAAGAAATCAACTGTGCCAATTCCACCTAAACCAGTTAAATCAATGTCAGTAACACCATCGGCAACTTTGTAATAGGTATATTTTGAAATATCTTCATCGTTGATTGCAGAAAAATGGTCAGCAGTTTCAATTAAATAAGGTGCATCTTCTGCGCCTAAACCGCCGGCAAATTTAATTTCTGCTGTAAAAACCGAGAAATCAGTTGTCGTAAATGTGACTTTACCAGTGCTCACATCATAGTAATATAAATCTTTTTCAGTTAATGCTTCTAACGAAGCTACATTAGTTAATTCGATAGTGTTATGATAAAACTTAAGAATTTCAAGGTCTTTTCCAACATCAACCATGATTGTGAAGAATTTGTCGTTTTTTGCAACGACTTTATTTCCGTCTTGGTCAACAATTTTGACATCAGTGCTTACCGCGGAATTAGCCGAATCAATCGAAATATTTCCAGGAACTTCTGTTGGAGTTTTAATAAGTGTTAAAGAAGTCGCAGATGTGCTATTAGCTGGTACATAAGCATATACTGTTGAATCATCTTTACTATCACCATCCATGATTTCTTCATCAGTTGAAGAATCAATAGTTTTTGCAACTTGAGAAGACGCTTCATCATCGCTTGTAATTGCGTTGCTTTGGACGGCTTCCACTGAGAAGGCGATCGTACATTTTTTGTTCATGTATTCCGCTCCACTGACAGTGGTAGGAAGTTCAACACTGCAATTATAAGTTTTTATTGAATCACCTTCATTTTCTGGTATGTCTAAAGTTTGCCAAGCAGAATAATAATCTGGTGCTAGTCCACCAATGTTGAAATTAAGTGCACTATAAAGATAGTCATCTGTTGGATCAACTTTCTTAATGACAGTGCGGTATTTTATTTTTACATTGCTGTAATTATTTAAAGTAATAGTGAAAGTGACTTTATCTCCTGGAGTCATCTTGTCTAAAGTAACGAGTCCATTATCAGCATCTAATGTAGCAGTTCCACCATTATAGAATTGCCCTTTAACGCCTGTAACTAATTGAGTTGCGGCATTATAACCATCAATAATCTCGTTTCCATCTTCCATGGAAATAGATGTTGGCGAATAAACCCACAAATTGCTTGCAGTCGCTTTTAAGTTAACATTACCAGAAGTTACAGCAATGTTTGCTGTGCTTTCGCTGGTAAATAATGCATAAGTTCCTCCAACGAGAATGCTACCGGCAACACCGATAGAAGCAATCGCGGAGATTATAATACTTCCTTTTTGTTTTTTATTCATTTTAAAAAACCTCCTGTAATGAATAAAAATTGTTCTAGCAGTAAAGAAAAAAGTTGGTAAATTGACTTAGTGATATAATGTTTTTGT
>CAVKNZ010000071.1:0-3000 GCA_963657885.1 Bacteroidaceae bacterium | reverse complement strand
CCATTAATTGCCCCGTGAATAGTAACTGTAGAAAGCTTTTGCCTCGGCCTCAAGGTTGCAAATAACTATTAGAGATTGTAAAATCATTCTTAGTTTAGTTAGACTATTTTATTTATAGTCTAGATATACCTTTTTAAATGCCATATCTTAGAGATCAAGTTTTCTAAGATAATTCATCAACGAGGGAATGCCTATGGAAGAAAACAATATCAAAATAGAAGAAGAACCTGAAGCTTCTGAAAATAAAAATGGTGAAAATAGTGGCATATTAGATTTAAAGGTTGAAATTGAACCAGAGTTTTCTTACATCGATTTTCATGCTGATGGTTTATGGAGAGTTAATAAAGAAGCTGGCAACACGCCATTTTCTTTTTTTAAATCAATTGAAGTAATAAATACAACCGGAAAAACTGTTCCTGGCTTAGCAATTGTGTTTTCTTTTGAAAATGAAGCTTTAAGTGTTGACCAAATCACCCTCCCTCCGTGTCCTTCTCCCGCCGGGTGCATCAGACTTCCTTGGTTAAAAGTAAAGAAGCCAATTATAGATAAATTAGTAGAAAGAGTCCCGTGTGAATTATCCGTTAGTCTTATTTCTATTGAAGATGAAAAAGTTTTAGCTACATCAAATAATGTTTTTCATATACTTCCTATCGCTCAGCCTACTAAATACATTTATTCAGATTGGCGATTATTGGCAAAATATGTTACGCCTCTTGCCCCATCGGTAAAGCAAATTGCCAATAAAGCTGTTTTATATAACGATGGAAATCCTATTGTTGCTTATCAAAACAAAGATGCAAAACAAATGCTATTAGAACTACAAGCTATTTATAAAGCTTTGCATGATGAAAATTTACTATATCAAAACCCTCCAGCAAATGACAGTCTTGCTCAAAGAGTTAGGATGCCAGAAGAATCAACTAGAGATAAGAAGGCTACATGCTTGGATTCCAGCATTTTGTTTGCAGCTGTTCTTGAAGAAGTTGGATTTCATCCTATTATAATTGCTATTGATGGCCACGCTTTTTGTGGTGTATTTCTAAATGAAAAAGATGGGTTTGAGGGTGGCATTACAAACACTTTGGCTGATGTCACTAATAGAATAGCTAAAGGTTCGCAAGTTCTTGTTCTTTTTGAAACAACTTTTATTACTAATGGCCATACAGAATCATTTCAAGAAGCGATGGATGTTGGAAGAAAACATCTAGCGATGTACCAAGGCTCAACCTTTAGTGCAATTGATATTTTTGGGTGCCATAAGGGTTCTATTTTTTCAGCAATTCCTACTGAGGGGAATGATTTCGAACTAGAGAATTATATTAAGCAAAAGGAAATTGAAGATAAAGATCTAAGCCCAATTATTAACGACAATAGAGAATATGAAAATGTCGAAGGCAATTTTGAAATGGATCGTTTCAAAGCATGGGAAAGGAAACTCCTTGATTTATCTGAAAAAAATAGACTTGTTAGTTTTAAAGCTAACGCAAATACATGTGTAAGATTGCTTTCTAAAGGCGACTTTTCTCAAGCGCTTATATCTGGCGACGAAATAGACTTAAATGTTGTATCTCTTCCACAGACAGATATCGTATCTTCATTTATGAAAAGCGATGAAAAGACATTTGAAGAGCCATTATCTTGGATTAAGGATAATTCACTTTTGGCATTTGGATTGGAAAAAACTTTAAAGAATTTGATTAGCAAGGCTAAAAGTGCTCTTGAAGAAACGGGCGCATCTCCATTGTATTTGAGCTTGGGCATATTGAATTTTCTAAGTCCAAAATCTCATAAAAGAATTATCGCTCCATTTTTCTTGCTTCCGATATCAATAAAACGGGCTAGTGGCGGAAAAAGATATGTCATGTCCTACGATGCTGGAGATTTAAGGATTAATGAAACATTTTTTGAATATTACAAACTTTTTAACCCTGATGTAAATTTCAATAGCATTTTGAGTTTTGATGACCTGTCAAAATACGCTGATGTTGTTCATACGTTTAAAGAAATTGCTGGGAACGATTTGTCATTAGAAGAAAATTATTTCTTCATCTCTAACTTGTCTTTCGCACATCAAGTCATGTGGCTTGATATGGTGAAGAGAAAAGACGAACTTAAGAAAAATATTATTATTAAATCGATAGTCGATAATCAAAGCCATCTTACCGATATAGTTATTTCAGAATCTGAGCCAGTTGAAGAATTAGAAAAATATGAAGATTTTGCAGCTCCTCTTTATTATGATTCCTCTCAATTGAAAGCAATTTTGGATTGCGGGGCAGGAAAATCCTTCATCTTAGATGGGCCTCCTGGAACAGGCAAATCTCAAACGATTGTTAACATGATTGCTAACGCATTTTACAATGGCAAAAAAATATTGTTTGTTGCTGAAAAGAAGGCAGCATTAGATGTTGTCGCGGATAGATTGGAAAAACTTGGTTTAGGTAATTATTGTTTGGAACTACATTCTAACAAAGCAACAAAAGCTGATTTCTTTTCAAAGCTTGGCGTTGTTATGGAATTTGGGCCAACGAAGAGTCCGGAGGAATATCAACAAAAATGCGTCGAATTAACGCTTAAGAAAAACAAGCTAAGAGAAAAAATAAACAAAATGCATGATGAGGACAAATATTTTATGTCTTTATACGAATGCATAGTAGCAATAAAGCAGTTTGCTTATTTAGAAAAATATAAAGTTTCTTTTGACCAAGATTATATTAAGAACTTCACAAAAGAAAAATATGAAATAGCCACTAAATTAATCGACACTTATATTTCGTTTTCTAAAGGTGTTCATAATTTTGATAGCAACATTTTAAAAGCAATCGGAATTCAGAAAATTAATTTTATTAATGATAGGCACTTAGTAGAGCAAGAATTATCTACCGCGATTAAAAATATTGAGGATTATCTTTCCTCGGTTAAAACATTTTTAGCCACCTTTCCTTTCAAAGTCGCAATTACAAATGACAATCTTGAAAAAGTGTTTATGTTATATGATTT
>CAVKNZ010000070.1:0-3194 GCA_963657885.1 Bacteroidaceae bacterium | reverse complement strand
ATATTTATCTAAGCTAAAAGTTAACCACATCCGTCAAGATACAAATTATTAATTCGCTCTTTATAGCAAAAAGGATTGCTTCGAGGCAATCCTTTTAAATGCTTGATTTAATCGAATGTTTTTTATTTTAATATCGAAGCGAAAATATAGAAGACTCCGGCGAATAAGCCAAAGATAAAGGAGAAGATTAGACCTCCATTTCTATTAGAGATAGCCATGAGTAGTCCCGCTGATAAAAAGATGACAAACGCAAATATCATCAAGAGAATTTTTCCCCATGGGAAGCGTTTAAAGATGTATATCAAAGCACCTAATATTAGCGATAGCAAATAAAGTGAAAATGAGACTATCGCGGTGCTATTGCGATATTCATCAGTGAATATTAATTTAAGTCCGCTTATCTTATCGACAAAGGGAAAGAAAAAACATAGTAGAGCGAATAATAAGGCAATTAGCCCTAATATCAATGAAGTGTTACCGATTTTCATCGACTGTTCTTTAGTTAACTTTTTCATAATAATTTATCAATTTCATCCTCTGAATAGACTTCTATTCCATTTTCTTTTAAGATGCGCGCGGTCACTCCCATGCCGGGAATTTTATTGCCTTTAAAGTTTCCATCGTGAATTGCGTGAGTTCCGCAGGATGGAGAACCTTCTTTTAAAACCGCTTTATGGATGCCAAAATATTTGCATAGATTCAAAGCTTTTCTCGCACCTAGTTCAAATTCTTTGGTGACATTTTTGCCATCTTTCATATAAACTTGTGAGCCTTTTATTTCACTTGGTAGCCTTGGAGTTTTTAATCCTCCTTCGCATTCAGGGCAAAATAGAAGAAGTTCATATTTTTCTTTGAGCTTTTCGACGTTAGGATTATATTTTCCTTCGCCTTTATAATTGACTTTATCGCCGACTAGGCATGCTGAGATTAAGATTTTCATTGCCTTGTTATTTTACATATTTCTTAAATTACATTAAAGAAAATGTTTTTATCTTTACCTTTTTTTTGCTTATTAGCTTTTATAACTTTTCATCACTTTTTATATTCTTTTATACTTTGAAAAAATGGATCGTTTTTACAGTAGCCGATTTAGTAAAAATGTGTAAGAGAGGAAGAAAACTCGTCATAAAAATGTGTAAAATCTCATTTAAAGTCGTCATAAAAATGTGTATAATGGTTTTGCAGTCGAAGAATATACTATGTATAAAAGGAAGATTTTAGAAGATATTAAAAAGTGGGAGCAATCTTTAAGTATTAAAAGAAGAGCTTTGGTTATAAAAGGTTTACGTCAAATTGGTAAAACAACGACTGTTAATGAATATTGTAAAAGCAAATATGAAAGTGTTATTTATATAAATTTCATGGAAATGACATCGCTTAAAGCCATATTTAATAAAGATTTAATTGTCGATGACATGGTTCGCGATTTATCCGCGGCGATTCCTAAAGCAAAATTTATTCCTCATAAAACAGTGCTCATTTTTGATGAACTTCAAGAATGTGCGAACGCAAGAAGCGCGATTAAGCCATTTATGATCGATGGAAGATTTGACATTATCGCTACTGGTTCATTGATAGGCTTAAGAGGATACAACAAGAAAGAATCTAAAGGAATACCAACAGGCTTTGAATATGTTTTGCAGATGTATCCGATGGATTTTGAAGAATATCTATGGGCTAGAGAAGTTGATGAAAATGTAATTAGTTATGTAAAAGAATGCTATGAAAAACAAGAGAAGGTAAGCGATATGGTCAATGCTTCTTTTATGCAATATTTTAAAGAATATCTATGCGTTGGAGGAATGCCTGATGCGGTCACGACATTTTTGATGACTAAAGACTTAAATCAAGTTTACGATGTCCAAAAAGGTATCTTGCATGATTACAAAGATGATTTTGGAAAACATCTTGATGAACAGGAAAACGAATACACCGATAGCACTGAATTAACTAGAATCATGGAAATATATAATTCCATACCTGTTCAAGTGGCTAAAGAAAATAAGAAATTCCAATATGGTAAAGTTAAGAAAAACGCGAAAGGAAGAGAATATCGCTTTGCGATTACTTGGCTTGAAGAATTTGGCTTAATCAAGCTTTGCTATAACTTAAATAATTTGGAACTACCTTTAGAAGGAAATAAAAACGCTGAATGTTTTAAAGTTTATGTCGCTGATACTGGCTTATTTTCTACGATGTTAGGACGAGATACTTATAATGATATTCTTAACGGAGATTTAGGAATTTATAAAGGCGCGATATATGAAAATATCATCGCAGATGCCTTTGTTAAAAACGATATGAATCTTTATTATTTTAATAAAGCTAATAGCTTAGAAATTGATTTCATAGTCAAACTTAAAAATGCTTTAGTGCCTATTGAAGTGAAATCAAGAAATGGAAATGCGAAATCATTAACCACTCTTTTAAAGAGCAATAAATATTCGATTGAATCAGCGATTAAGTTGGTTGATGGTAATGTCGGCATAGCTAATGGAATTTATACAATTCCGTTGTATATGGCGTTTTTGATTAAATAAGAAAAAGTTATTTATTATTTTTATACTTTTTACTAATCTTTAATTTGCTAGAATTTTTAGTCTAGTTTATTGAAACATATTTTTAATATTGAGTTGAATTATTGCATGCTAAAATACTTAATATGAATCTTGTCGATAAGTACAATATGCTTATTGAAGGCAAGCGTAGGCGATATATCTACCCTTTGCCTGAAAAGCTATTTGATTTAGAACATACTTGTCCTGAATATTTTGATATTGGTGGAGAACACATTGTCGTTTCGTCTTGGGGTGAACTTATAGTTAAATTAGTAACTTATTTACTCGAATTAAGAGAAGAGTATCAAAATAAAATTTTGAACTTCGTAGCCCCATGGACAAAAGCTGATATTTTTACTACAAATAAAAGAATTAATTACGCTGAAATAAAACCAGGATTATTTGTAAATGTTAATCACACCGCCCTTCATTCTTGCTGGGTAATTATTGATTTATTAGAATATTTTGCGATTGATTTTTCTACTTGTAAATTAGTTATTCATCGTTTGCCAAAAGCAGAGCCTGTTGAAGTTAGAAATTATTACAGAGAAG
Organism: Bacteroidaceae bacterium; assembly: GCA_963657885.1. Classification (GTDB taxonomy): domain Bacteria; phylum Bacillota_I; class Bacilli_A; order RFN20; family CAG-826; genus Fiminaster. The sequence continues at coordinate 84 of CAVKNZ010000070.1, read as the reverse complement.
AAACTAAAAAAGAATTTAGAACATATTTAAGAAGAAGCAAGCTTTTTTCTGAAGAACAAATAGACAAAGTAATCAGGAATATAG
>CAVKNZ010000069.1:0-3197 GCA_963657885.1 Bacteroidaceae bacterium | reverse complement strand
AAAAATAAAAAATAAAGCATTGCTTTAATGTTTATAATGTGTAAAGATAATTAGGCATTTGAAAGGACAAAACTATGCAGTGGTATGACGTTATATTCTTAATTATCGGACTAATCATCATTGTTTTGTCGTTATTACAAGGTGGAAAATCTGAAGGTGCTTCTGGCGCGATTACCGGCGGAGGCATGAACATCTTTGTTAAAACAAAGGAACGTGGCTCAGAGAAAATTATTACTTGGCTTACATTCTCGTTCGTAATAGTCTTCATGTTCCTTGCTATTCTAATTAGTTGCATCCAAGGTTAAGTAAATTACATATAAAAAACGCTCGTGTTAACGGGCTTTTTTAATGCTCATCAAGCATTGTTAATTTCTTTTCTTTTATTATCTTTTATGTGAAGCAATAGACCTGTCACAGCGATGGTAACTGCATTTATCGAGCCTAAAACAAACAATACATGTCCCGCTTTATATTGGGAAGTTCCTTCAAATATAAGATTGCATTCATATTCACCTTTGTTTAGCTTAAATGAGACCAATGCATCAATGTTGACCGGTTTTAAATCATATGTTTCTTCGGTTTCTAAATTTTTAACATGAATTATATAACCTTCATAATAAAACTGTGGAACTTGAAATAAGGCATCTTCTTCAACTGTTGCATTAAAGGCTAGCGATGGACTATCTAACTCATTGATAGTTAATTCACCTTTGCCCTCTAAAGTCGCATAATAATAGTCTTCTTTATCATAGACAAAATAACGTTTATCTTGGTAAACCATGGCTCGACGTACTTTTCTATATAGTGAATTCTCATATTCAGATTCATAATCTTCTATCTCGCTTGCGTATATCTGAGGCACAAATTCATTGAGCCAGCCTGAATGGCGAATTTTTTTAACATCTTCATCTGTGTAGCCGAATCGCTTTGTCTCCGCGGCTGTGTCTTCAACAACTTGTTTTTCTATTAGAGGTTGAGAAAAGATAAGCAAACAACTCGATAACGCTAATAGGCCATTTAGATATGCTTTTTTAAATGGAATGATTTTTAAGACATAGAAAAGTAGCATCGCTAAGAAGAAATACAATATGCCAAATTGTCTCCAAGCAAATTGACATTTTCGATATGAACTTGGCATGATTTTCCAAATTGATTTAGTAAAGATTATTAATAATAAGAAAACAATTGATACACATAGATAAGAAATTGTGCATATATCGATATTTTTTGAATTAAATTTATCTTCTGTCGCATCTTTACTTTTTACACAGTCAATGTAGAGATAGCTGAGATAGAAAACAACTAGTGTAAATATAGAAGCGTATGAGAAGACAATGGCTAATGAAGGAGTAAAAGATATCACTAAACAGATGCCATAACGGATAAATCTATTGATGTTTTTTCTTTCAAGCAGGATATCAACAACGATTGCTATAATCATTGATAAGAAGGTTATCGCAAAGACAATTAAAACTGTTTGAATGCCAAATTTAGGTGCATACGTTCCTTGCATTATTAAATTGTTTATGTAATTTGTGTTGAAAAAGCCTGAGAAGTTAAATGAACTATTCGTGCTATTCATAACGAAAGCTAAATCTGTTCTTTCTAAAGCGTCGTTTGAAACGATATATAGATTTTGAGCTTGATAATATAAAGCTGGAATTAAATAGAAGAACACTATACAAAATATCGATAGTAACGAAGACAGTAGATAGATAAATCTTTTTAAATCATTCCGCCACTTAATGATTGTTCTAATATTGATTAAAAGATAGACAAAAGAGAACGTTACTGTTATTAAGGTTGTAAAAGCATGGGATAGAGATAATAAGGAAGAAGAAATAATTAAAGTCACAAATGGAAGCACTCTAAATTTTTCATCGTGGAAGATTCTAACTAATGAATAAAACACCAATGGAATAAAAGATAATGCCGCAACTTCAGCAAAGGCAAACCGACATAAAGCGCAGAAAACGATATAAGGCATAAAGGAATAAAAAATAGTTCCAATTATTGCTTTAGAATTGTTTTTAGTGATGTATTTTCCGAGGAAGAAGGTTGAAATATTACCTGTAAAAATGCAAAGAATCATCGTAACTTTTATGCCAATGATTTCTGTTGTATTAAATATGAAAGCAATAATAGCCGCGCAATAATGACTAAATGGTCCATAATAGCCATAAGCAAAATAGCCAAACTGGCCCATCACTATATGGTTTGGGCTTAAAAAGAAATGACCTTTCTTAAAACCATAAACCAAATCATAAACTTGCGATTGATGGAAAGTTATATCATCACCTACATAAGCTCCTTTATTAAACAATAAATACATCGAAAAAATGGTTGCCATAATAACGATGAATAAGGGCACGATATATTCAACTGTTAACTGTTTAAACTTAGAAAGCGACATATATCTATTCTAAAGTAGTTTTATATAAAAGGTTATTTAAAAAGATAGTATTCGAACATTTTGGATTCATGTTTTATATAGGTAAATTCTATCGTTTAATTAAAATTTTCTTGGTAAAATCTAGTTAATTTCGAACATTTAAAAAGTCCTAATTTAAATAGAGTTTCTTTTATTTGCTTCTTTTTTATAATGGCATCATGAGAACTCCTAAAGATGTTGGTCTAATCATAAAAGAAAAACGCCTTGAAAAAGGATATACGCAGAAAGAGATTGCAGATATGCTTTTTGTTAGCGAAAAAACTATTTCAAGATGGGAATGTGGAATCGGATATCCAAGCTTATATATCATCGATAAACTTTGCTCTCTATTAGACATTTCCACTTTCTATCTCCTTGATAATCAAGAAAATGAAAAAGATGCAGAATTTATCACGCATTACAAGAAAAAGGTAAATACGAAAATCAAAATAACTAAGATTGTCATACTATTTAGCTATCTCTTTTTATTTGTTTTATCTTTTTTACCTTTAAACGCAACAAGCTCTTCTATTTCTTATTTCTCATTTATTTTTACAAGCCCTAGTTGGCTAACCATATTCGGCGTTTCTCTATACTTATTATTACTTTTATTACTTTGTTTCATTACTTTTGATTTGTTTATTCTTTTGGCAAAACTAATGAAGTTTAAATTCATTGATATGACCAGCTTTCTTATAAGTACACTATGTGTACTTTTCTCTTCATTTTTTATATTTGCTTCAGGTAGTAAAGCTTACACATTTGG
>CAVKNZ010000068.1:0-3255 GCA_963657885.1 Bacteroidaceae bacterium | reverse complement strand
TAAGTGGCTCACTTCTAAATCATCGAAGTGGCTCAGAATTCAGTTGACATTAGCACTCCATAACATAAGTTAGATAATCTTCAACAACTAATCCATTTGCTCTAGCGGTTTGAATTAAAGTAAATAGTCTTCCGGATATCTCGGCCCCGTTTTCTGTTTTGCAGAACAAAACATTTCGTCTCATGATAGTGAATGGCTTAATAGCTCTTTCAGCAATGTTATTAGAAATAGGTATGTGACCATCTAAAAGGAAGGTCTTACTATCTTCTTTTCCTTTTCTAAAGTAGTTAACTGCATCATATAGAAGTGTTCCTTCTTCAGGGTTAATTGAATCAAGATAATCATAGATATCATTAACTATCTTCATATATTCATCGCTTTGCCGATTATTATATATTTCTAATGGCGTTTTCTTCTCTTCTTTTAATTTAGCTTCGATTCTAAACAGTTTATCGATTCTATTAACCATCTCATGAGCGACACTTTTCTTTTTAAGTTCAGGAGATAATACCTTAGCGATTATTAATGGCGATGAAACTGAAATTTTATTTGCCTACAATAATCAATTTACGTGCACTTAATTTAATCTATTTTCCAAATATCCTTGTGTTAAATCCTGAATTTGGTCTTGAATAAATCATGCATATAGCTTAAATTGAATTAGGCGAAACGCCAAAGGAGGTTAAAAGAATATGAAAATATTTTTAAAATTTCTTGAAGCAGCTCGCATCATTTGTTTTGGATTATCAATTTGATTTCCTGAAATGAAATGATGCGGGTTTCTAATCTTAATTATAGAAATAATAAAATTTATTATTGATATTAAATTATAGATTGGATTCGCTAGGGGGCTTAGCCCCTTTTTGTGTGTAACTATCATATTTGCAAACGACAAAATACTCTTATGCAATCTACAAAAAACGGGAGACTAATTAGTCAAAGTAAAGAGAGAAACTAGTTAATTAATAAAATGTTGAAAAAGGCAATATCTAATTAACCAACATGGGAAAAATTAATTAACAGCCTTTGTAGATGACACGAATTTTCAATTAACGAGCTATAAAACTAACAGCGGTTCCTGTGGAACGCTAGTTGCTTTTACTATAAAATGAATTTAAACATGAGAAAAAAAGAACAAATCGAAAATAAGATTCGACATCTAGATGGAATTGGTTTTGAGAATCTTTTATGCGATTTATTTCAGAAAAAACATCAATGCATCCATTTTGAACACCTTGGAAAAATGGATGAGAGTAATAAACCTGCTAAATCTAAGGTTGATATTTTTTTTGAATATAAATTTCGAAATTCGATAAAAAGTGTATTCGTGGTCGCTACCACTGAAGCGAAGCCTTTTAAAAACGGAAAAGTTTATAAAGACATCGAAAAAGCTATAAATTATATCGAAGAAGGCAATTACAAACATCCAATAGTAATTTGTGCTTTAAATCAAACAGTCGATCCTTTGAAATTTAAAAAAAGTCGCGAGCTTTGCGATAAGCACAAAATCACATTAGAGTACTTAGGATTAGGCACAATAGTTAATGACATCTATAATAACTACCCGATTATTGCAAACGAACATTTGGGCATTCCTATTTTCGGCGGTCTTCTTTTGCCTATTAATATGTTGGAATCAAATAGTTTTACAAGTAATGATTTCTCACAAGAATTCCTTTTTAGAGAACAAATTGTTGATGACATCATAAGCAAATTATCGACATCAAACAGAGCCATTATTATTCATGGGAAGCAAGGATGTGGGAAGACAAGAATAGCAATTGAAGTTGCTAAATATTTAGAAAAAACAAAAGCTTTTAATTCATACTATGTTCATTCCTCAAGTGCTTCTGATTTAAACGAATTAAAGGATTTATTATTGGAGAGCAAAAAAATACTGCTCATTATTGATGACGCAAATTCATATACCTATATTCAAGATGTTATGAATATTGCATTTTTATATCAAAATGTCTTTTTATTGCTGACGGTTAGAGATTATGCGTTTGAACCATTGAGAACAAAATTACATGATTATCAATTTGATGAAATTAATATAAGTGCTCTAACCAATGATCAGATTGAAGAGATTATTAAAAAAACATTTCCTCAATTTAAAAATAAAAAAATAATTGAACACATATTGGATGTATCGAAAGGAAATTTACGCTTTGCGATAATTACTGCGAAAGTTATATTAAGTGGCGATAAAAATTGTTCGACATTAGGCGATACACTGAAAGCATTTTATTCTGGTATCGAAAACGAATTAGAAATTCACAAGAATCCTAACTTTGAAAATTTTATATCTGCTATTTCTTTTTTTAAGGAATTAAACCTTTGCGAAAAGGAAACACCTAAATTGCTAGCAGATGTATTCGGATTTTGCATCGAAAATATTGATGAATATATTGCATTAGGAAACGAATTAGAAATTATTGATATTTATAATGATAGGAAAAGTATAAAAATTAGCGATCAAATCTTTGCAACGTATTTTTGCTATAAAAAAATATTTCGTTATAAAAATTTGTCTCTTCAAGCCTTATTTGACTCGTTCTTTGATAATTACAAGGTTAAAGTTATTGAATTGGTTCAAAGCATTGCTGATGTTTATTTCGATAAATATGATGATATAAAAAGTGAATTATCTAAGGTATTTGATTCTTTAAAAGCAACTAATAACATCGATGCCATAATACAGTTTTTATTTGGCTTTTATCAAATATTCCCTAGCGAAACAATTTCTTATTCATATGTTAATTTGCTTAAATGCAAGAGTGATATTGTTGCTAAAAAACTCGTCGCGTTATTGTTGATACAATTCAACAATTCAGATTACTATAAAGAAATCATTTCTAAGTTGATTGATATAATCACCAGACTACCAAATTATAAAACAATAATAATTGAGAATATAAAAACGTATTTAAAAATAAAGAGAATTTCATTAAATAGCGATTATATTTACCAAATCGAATTATTATCCTCTCTTATCAATGCAAAAATTAGTGATCTCGACATTTTATCGACATTTGTAAATTTATATTTGCCATTCAAGCAAGAAGAAAACGAGTATGGAAAAGCCAATAATCAAATTATCTTTTATCGTTTTAGTCTTATAAAGACAAAAAATTATTATTTATTTAGAAAATTATTATGGCAAATAATTCAAATTATTATTAGTGGTGATAGATTCGATTTAATAGCTGAAAACTATAAAAAAAATACATATTTACAGGAAGATTCATATTC
>CAVKNZ010000067.1:0-3329 GCA_963657885.1 Bacteroidaceae bacterium | reverse complement strand
TCGTAAATAAATAATTTAAATAAATTTATATTGATTTCTTAATAGTTAAATTACCCCTTTCTTTGACTTAGATAAGACTCCAAGATGACAACTGCACTCATCTTGTCGATAACTTCTTTCCTTTTTTGACGTGATAGATTTGCTTCTAATAAGCGATTATTTGCAATGATAGTTGTCATTCTTTCATCCACCAAAGCAATTTTTAAATTTGGCATATCTTTGAGCAAATCTTCTCTAAAGCGTGTGCACGACTCGCATCTAGGAGATATTTCTCCAGACATATGTAGAGGATATCCTAAAGCTATTTCTTCGATATCTTCTTTTTTTATTATTTCAATGACATGTTCGCGAGCGCGTTTATAGTTGCCATATTCGAAAGTAAAATTTTCATAGCCATGTGATGCTAATAAAAGTGAATCAGTGATGGCGATGCCAAGTGTTTTACTTCCTAAATCTAAGCCTAATATTTTTTTCATTTTAAAGATTTTTTAATTTCTAAGAAAGCCTCTTCGATTTTGTTCTTATCTTTTCCATGGCCATTAGCCATGTTTGCTCTTCCTCCACCTGAACCATTTAGATAGCTTGCTAATTGTTTCATGATTGCGCCAGCATTATTATTTTCTAAAGCTTTGCCACTTACAAAGCAAGATAATGAGATATTACCTTCCTCTCCGCTTGCCAAAATTAGAATCGAATCATTGCATCGGCTTTTGATGATGTCGCTAATTTTGTTAAGCATATTTATAGCGAATCCATCGACATATTTTGTAAGTAACTTATAACCATTAACATCGATTAAATCGTTCATTAACGCATCCGCGGTTAATAGAGAAATTTTATTAGTCAATTGAGCATTTTCTTCTTGTTGAGATTTTTTCTCTAAAAGCAAAGAATTGATTTTATCAAGTATTTCCACATTCGATTTTGCACCAACTTTTGCGGAAACATTTTCGAGTAAATTTTCTTCTTTTTTAACAAAGTTATAGGCGTTAATCGAAGTTAAAGCCTGAATACGTCTTACGCCTGAAGCAATTGATTCTTCGCTTTCTATCTTGAAGATGCCAATTTCCGAAGTATTTGAAACGTGGCAACCTCCACAGAATTCGATGGAATCATTTCCGAAAGCGACGACGCGCACTTCTTTTCCATATTTCTCGCTAAAGAAGGCTTTCGCTCCTAGTTTATTAGCTTCTTCCAAAGGAAGATATTCAATTTTAGATGGAATGGATTTTAAAATTAGTTCATTAACTTCTTTTTCAATTGCTTTAAGTTCATCCGCTTTTATTTTTTCATAATGAGTAAAGTCAAAACGTAAATATTCTTCGTTGACGAATGAACCCATTTGTTTAATGTGATTACCTAAAACTCTTTCTAAGGCTGTCTGCAATAAATGTGTCGCTGAGTGATTTCTTTTGATTAATTCGCGCTTAAGCTCATCAACTTTTAGAGCTAATGTATCGCCAACTTTTAAACTGCCTTTTTCGAGCTTAATTGTGTGAAGATGCTGCTTATTAGGAGCTTTGATAACATTTATAACTTTACCTAAAGTATTTTCGTTACTTACTGTTCCGGTATCGGCGACTTCGCCACCACTTTCAGCGTAAAAGATTGTCTTATCAAATATCGCTTCACCTTCATCATCTATTTCATTGACGGTTACGCCGTCTTTAAATAGAGCAATAACTTTTGCCTCTATCGGCGTGTCATCGTAGTTAAAGGAGCTTTGAAGAGTGCATTGAAGTAAATCTTTTGATTGTTTATGCATGCTTTGTTCATCATTTCTTGCATTTCTAGCTCTCTCTTTTTGTTCTTCCATTTCCTTATTAAAGGCGTCTTCATCGACACTTACTCCGTTTTCCGCACAGATTTCTTTAGTTAAATCTAATGGGAAGCCAAAGGTATCATAAAGCTTAAATGCATCTTTTCCAGATAATTCTTTTTTATCTTCAATTATCTCTTTTAAGATTGCTTCTCCGCTTGATAAGGTTTTGATAAATTTTTCTTCTTCATTTTTAATCAAAGTTTCTATGTGTTTTTCGTTTTTGCTTAATTCAGGATAGAAGTCTTTGTAATTATTGATAACTACAGGCACAAGAGTGTATAAAAATGGCTTCTCGATGCCGATTTTCTTAGCAAAGCGCATCGCTCGACGAACTAATCGACGAAGAATATAGCCTCTTCCTTCGTTGGAAAAAACTTCACCATCGCTTAAAGCGAATGTTATCGCCCGAATGTGATCAACAATAACGCGATACGCAGTAAGATTTTCTCCTTCGTATTTAACTTTCGCAATCTTTTCAACAGCTTTGATGATTGGCATAAATAAGTCGGTTTCAAAGTTTGATGGAGTTTCTTGAAGTATGGAAGCTATTCTCTCTAAACCTGCACCGGTATCGATATTTTTGCTCGGAAGTTCTTTATATTGATTTCTTGGAACGCCTGGTTGAGCGTTGTATTGAGAAAAGACGATGCCCCATATTTCGATATAACGGTCATTTTCAATTTCATCTTTTAACAATTTAACTCCCAAATGCTCGGGATCATATTTTTCACCGCGATCATAGAAGACTTCAGTATTTGGACCGGCTGGACCTTCTCCAATTTCCCAATAGTTACCTTCTAAGGGGATTAAATGGTCTTCTTTTGCCCCACATTTCAACCATAAATCATGAGTTTCATGGTCATCAGGATTATATGTGAAATAGAGTTTATCAACATCCATATCAAAATATTCTTTGCTCGTTAGGATTTCAAAAGCCCAAGGAATGACCTCTTTTCTGAAATAATCACCAATGGAGAAATTGCCTAGCATTTCAAAGAAAGTATGATGTCTAGAAGTGTAGCCAACATTGTCCATATCGTTGGTTCTAATCGATTTTTGGACATTGGTTATTCTTCTCGACGGAGGTACTTCACTTCCATCCATATATTTTTTTAAAGCGGCAACGCCGGAATTGATCCATAGCAACGATGGATCTTTATAAGGAATTAACGACGCTCCTTTTTCAACGTGGTGACCTTTACTTTTAAAGAAATCTAACCACATAAGTCGAATTTGATTGCCAGTGAGTTTTTTCATAAATTTTCTACCCCTTTAATTATATTAATGTTTTAAAAAGTAATAAAAAAGCGTTCGCAAGGAACGACTGAGCGCGGTACCATCCTTATTCATTAGAAATGTACTAATGCAACTTAATTATTTCTTTAACGCAGATTCACGATGATTTTCATCATCTCCAAAGGAGTGGCATAGTTCCTTTATCGGAGCGAGTTAAATATAGCATAATTATTGAAATAATTGAATAATTAATTTTTTCACTTAGATATCG
>CAVKNZ010000066.1:0-3546 GCA_963657885.1 Bacteroidaceae bacterium | reverse complement strand
CATTAATACTGACCATTATCCAGAAATGGTAAATAAAGGTTTATATAAGAAAGACAAGGAGGCCTAGGTTATGGCGGATGTAACATTAAAACATGTCTACAAGGTTTATGATGGAGGAGTGCGAGCGGTCAATGATTTCGATTTAGAAATTAAAGACAAAGAATTTATCGTTTTTGTTGGTCCTTCAGGATGTGGAAAATCAACAACTCTTCGTATGATCGCGGGCTTGGAAGAAATAACCGCTGGTCAACTATATATTGATGGCGAACTGATGAATGAAGTTGAGCCTAAAAATAGAGACATAGCGATGGTCTTTCAAAGCTATGCCCTTTACCCTCACATGACGGTTTATGACAACATGGCTTTTGGCCTAAAATTAAGGCATATTAGCAAAGAAGAGATAGATCAAAGAGTTAAAAAAGTGGCTGAAATTTTAGAAATATCTGAACTTTTAACTCGTAAGCCAAAAGCCCTATCTGGCGGCCAGCGTCAAAGAGTGGCGCTTGGTAGAACGATTGTTCGAAATCCAAAAGTCTTCTTGCTAGATGAGCCTTTATCAAACTTAGATGCCAAGCTGCGTGTTTCTATGCGTAGCGAAATTACTAAGCTTCATGAAAAACTTGAAACTACTTTTATATATGTCACGCATGACCAAACCGAAGCCATGACGATGGGCAATCGTATCGTGGTTATGAAGGATGGCTTTATTCAGCAAGCGGATACGCCTATTACTTTATTTGAAGATCCTTGCAATTTGTTCGTGGCGACCTTTCTAGGCTCACCTCAAATGAATATTATCAATGCTGAATTACTTTTAGATGGCGAAACTTTAAAAGCAAAATTGAATGATAGAGATGATATGCTTGTCACTTTTAGCGATATCAAAAGAAAAGAATTGATGTCTAATTCATATATCAGTAAAAAGGTGTTATTAGGAATAAGACCAGAACATATAAAAATAAATACAGGCAATATAAAAGTTCATGTTGATGTTGTTGAACATCTAGGTGATGAAAGCATCATATATTGCAGCATGGAAAACCGTAAAGAACCATTTATTATCAAGCTTCCATTTAATAGCAAAATAAAAACAAATGAAAATATAAATGTTGATTTTGACATGAGCAAAATTTATCTATTTGATAAAGATAGTCACAAATCTATTATCGGTATTCCTTATGAAAATGAATTTTCGGTGAATATTAATAAAAAGACTCTTTCAATTGGAAAGCAACAGCTAGAATTAGACGAAGAATATATTAATCACTTGCTTGACTCCGCTTTCGATAATGATGTCCGTTTAGCTATTAAACCTGATTATATATCAACAAAAGAAATACCAAATTCGCTTAAAATCAAGGCAAAACTTGAATTTATTGAGTCAAAAACTGATTACCAGGCAGTCTATTTTTCTTTAGATGGACTGGATGGATATTATGCCTTGAAAGCGAACAATGAAGAAAAAGTAAAACTAGGTAGTGTAATTGATTTATATTTCCCATATCAAAGATTAAAAGTCTATGACAAAGAGCACAATAAAATTAATTCTAGAGAAGTCATATATCCTAATAAAGGCAACGCTTTAGTTTTTAATAAAGGAGATAAATTGGAAATCAAGGTTGCTGGGGCTACTTTGATTTACCCAAATGATAACTTATACGGAAACGGGGAATATGAAATTACTTTTAAGCAAGATAAATTAATCCCTCTATATACCAAAAAGATGCTTAAAAAGAATAAAGTTTTAGAAAACATCAAAGCCGGAAATAATAAAATTAAGGTTGACTCATATAATGAAGATGTTTTAGGAAAGAAACTACTAGTATATGTTCAATTAAATGGATTTGATAAGTATTCATCTTTTGTGGTGGACAACACATTTTCAGTATATAAAATGCCGAAATTTGAAATGTATGTTCCGGAAGATGGATTTACATTAACAAGAGTTAATAAAGTGAGACAATGATGAAAAATTATAAAGAAACATATAATAAATGGCTTGAATGTAGCCTTCTTAGTGAAAGCGAAAAAGATGAATTGATGTCTATTAAAGACAACCAAAAGCTCATCGAAGATCGATTTTATAAAAATCTTGAATTCGGGACGGGTGGCCTAAGAGGCATCATGGAAATGGGTTCTAATCGAATGAACCGTTTCGTTATTAGAAGAGCTACGCAAGGATTGGCTAATTACTTAATTAAAAAGAAAAAGGAAGATATTTCCGTTGCGATAGCGTATGACACTCGCAATAATTCTTCTAACTTTGCAAAAGAAGCAGCTTCTACATTAGCTATAAATGGCATCAAAGTTTATTTATACAAAGAGCCTATGCCCACACCAAGCCTATCTTTTGCGGTTAGATATTTTAAATGTGATGCCGGAATTGTCATAACTGCTTCACATAATCCTAAAATGTATAACGGCTATAAAGTCTATGATGAAACAGGCGCTCAGTGCACTGATAAACTTGCCAAAGAAATATTAGATGAAATCTTAAAATTAGACATCTTTAAAGATGCAAAAACTGGAAATTATGATGATTTAGTTAAAAATGATAGAATCGTCTTAATTCAAGATGATTGTTTTAACGCTTATCTAAAAAGCACATTAAAGCAATCGCTTTTTAACGAACAAAAAGATTTAAAAATTGTTTACACCCCACTTAATGGAGCTGGCAAGAAGTGCGTTACATCTATTTTAAAATTGGATGGTTTTAATGATGTTAGTTTAGTTAAAGAACAAGCTAATCCTGATGGAAATTTCCCTACTTGTCCATACCCTAATCCCGAAATAAAAGAAGCCTTAAAGTTAGGTATAGATAAATTGATTGATACTTCCTCAGATATATTGATTGCCACCGATCCTGATAGCGATAGATGTGGTGTTGTCATAAATCAGCACGGATTACCTCATATATTAACTGGCAATGAAGTTGGATTAATTTTATTTGACGCCATTTACAATGAAAAATTTCGAAGTAACTCACTACCTGAAAGACCTTTAATAATTAAAACTATCGTCAGCACAGATATGGCCACTTTGATGGCAAAAAAATATCATGTTGAAGTCAAAGAAGTTTTAACTGGTTTTAAATATATTGGCGAACAAATGCATTTTTTAGAAAATAACAATTCACTAGATAATTTCTTGCTTGGATTTGAAGAATCGTGCGGATATTTAACTAATAAAGATGTTAGAGATAAAGATGCAGTTAACGCTGCATTACTAATATGTGAAGTGGCGAATCATTTAAAAACAAAAGGTCTTACCTTAGTAGATAAATTAAATGAACTTTATAAAGAATATGGCGATTATAAAACAATACTTTTAACCCATGAATTTCCAGGCGTTGAAGGAATGGGAAAAATTGCTTCGATTATGGAATCCTTTAGATGCAAAAATATTTCTGAAATATTTGGTGATATCGAATCCATTGGCGATTATCTTGCAGGATATATTTATACTAATGATAAAAAAGAAGAAACGCATCTTCCCAAAAGCAATGTCATCAAATTCTTCTTACGTGATAAATCCACAGTAACTATT
>CAVKNZ010000065.1:0-3638 GCA_963657885.1 Bacteroidaceae bacterium | reverse complement strand
ATATATCCTCGATGATATAGCTATCTCAGTTAGTAGAAAAAATAGATTTAAATATGTTTACACAACCGAAGAAGTATTAAACAAATATCCAAATAACATACTTCGTCATGGCTACTACGATAAAGCTATCGCTGACTGCATGGGCGATGAATTTTATTTTGCTAAATTTAATGATGCTAATGATGCGTTATCATTTAAAGATTTCGTGATGGCAAAAGTTATAAATAAATAATCTTCCTAAATGTTTAAAACCACCATTAAAAGTTACCAACAAAAATGTTGGCAACAAATTTGTTGGTAAAATTATTTAGTATTTATCGAACAAATCGTTTGCTCATATTATATTTTTAAAACAAAAAGAACGCTACCTGTAAGGGGAGATGGCGTTCAATTTTATGTAAATAGAAAGGGCTAAGTTAATTAGTTAACTTTTCTTTTACGAATAATAAGAGTTGTTCCAACGATAAGTGAAACACTTATGACGGAAACTAAAACGATGATGGTGATAGTTAAACTATTATCATTGTTAGAAAGTACGCTTGGAACGCTTGAAGTTGAAGTTGAATTGCTTCTTCCTATGAAGTTTGCACCTTCACCTAATTTGGTTTCACCATAGCGAGTCATGATGTGATCATACTTTTTAGCGAATTCGCCATAAGTTGCATCATCAGTTTTGGCATCCTTCAAAGTTGTTTTTGAAGTATCATCAACATACTCCCATTTGGCTTTCAAATCAGACCAAGCAGTTGTTAAAGCTGCTGAGTTATCTTTTTCAGGATCTGCACAGACGGTGGCAAGTTGTGAAGTGAAATAAGCAACGTAGGCATCTGCATCAACGGTGTAGTCAGTATATGAGATATTTGTTAATTGAGCTGTGCCGTTGTATGTTGCTGGATTTCCAGAAAATGTTATTTTCCCATCAACAATTGCAATTTTTCTTAAAGCATGAGTTGACCAAATTTGGTAAACATTAAACTTATTTCCACTAGCGCTAGACTTTTCATCAGAAATGACAAAGCAATTACTAACTGATGTCAAGTCAACAAGATATCCAGTAACTGTAACTTTACATTTAGATGTATGAGTTGATGCATAGCCACTCGTGATTTCAATTAACTTCGCAACAGTAACAGTGCCATAATCTAAAGTCAATTTTAATTCACTAGTAGATAAGACAGTTCCTTCGGAATTAGCTAATGTAGCAGTAATTGTCGCTTCGCCGCCATCAAGGATTTGATAATTGCCTTCGTTATCAACAGTTATGCTGTTGGTGTTTGAAGATGTCCAAGTAATTGTAGCCGCGCTCTCTTCGATATTTTTCAATTCATATGTAAATTTACCGCTAGTAGTTTTGGCTACTTCATCAGCATCGCTAGTAATTTTAATTGTTGGATCAGATGTTTCTGGAATTTCAACAGTAGGATTCCAAACAACTATACGATTAACAGAACCAGTTAATTTAATAGTAGTTTTTGCAGTAACATTGGTTAATTCTGTTGTAACTTTAAATGTTGAATCATCAGTTACACTTAAAGTAAATGGTGAATTATTTGAAATACCACTATCCGCTAAAATGGAAGGATTTGCAGTTCCGATTACAACAGCTTCATCTACACATGAGATAGTTAATGTTGGACTTTTAGAACCACTCCAAGCAGCAACATAAAAACTTAATGATGTTGATTTAGCAGGAATAGTTAAAGCAATTGTGCCAGATTTACTACTTGTTCCAGCCTTCATAGCGTTGGTATATTCGGCAGTGTCTACTTTTACAGTTGCAGCGCTACCACTAACACTATTGTCTGAATCAAATTCCACATTTGTTGTTTCAGCTTTAACGCTTAATACATCATGTTGTCCACCAGCTACGCCAACACCTAAGGTTAAAAGCAAACCTAAAGATAGACCAGCTAGTCTTTTTGAAAAATTATTCATATTTTCCCTTTTCTTTTCCTTTCTTAAAAATATGTTTTTTGTGTTTAAGACGATACCCTTTACTTATCGTCTCGCTGATATTATTGTCTAACAACGTTTGATATTAATCAACCTCATAAAAAAATAAAGCGATTTCATCGCAGTAAAGAGGACCAATAATTTCAATGAGGCATCACCACTAAAAACAATTTGGCGTAATAAATGGCGTAATAAATTGTTTTTTGGCGTAATAAATGTTAATATTTCTATAGGAGGATGGGGCTATGATGTTTACTGAAACAGAGAAAATAGAATTAAAAGAAAAAATAAACGATTCTTTAGTCAAAGAAATCGAAACATTTTTAAATACCGATGGAGGCACTATTTATATAGGCGTCAAAGATAACGGAGATGTTCTAGGAGTAAAAAATATCGATGAAACACTTAGACATGTATCTGACATCATCACCGATCAAATAGAGCCTAACGCGATTGACTGCGTCAAACTAGAGGTTGAATTCATTGATGGTAAAGTTATTATCAAAATAACTGTTAAAAAAGGTTATGCATCTTTATATTGCATTAAGCGTTTAGGCTTCTCCTCTAATGGTTGCCATTATCGAGTTGGAAGCACAAGCAAGTCAATGAGCTTGGACATGATAAAAAGAAGATTAGAAGCTCAACTATCAGATTTAGATATGATGATAAAAAGAGAATCATATTTTAAAGATTTAAAATTCTCAAAACTAAAATTGCTTCTATTAGAAAATGACTATCACATCGAAGAAGATACCTTTGAAAACAATTTCAAATTAAGAACAGTAAATGGAAACTATAATTTTCTCGCCGAACTTCTCGCAGACGTAAACAATATACCTTTCATATTTGCTAAATTTAAAGGCACGACTAAAGCCACCTTCTCGGAAAGAAGTGACTATGGTAATCAATGCATCGTTTTAGCCTACGAGAACATGAAAGAACGCTTAAAGCTAGAAAACATTTGTAAAACAATAACCAATCCTCGCCCTAGAAGAGATATCTATCTTTATGATATTAATGCCGTCAATGAAGCACTGATAAACGCTATCGTGCATAACGATTATCGACAAAGTGAACCTCAGGTTTCTTTCTTTGATGACCGTTTAGAAATCATCTCTCATGGAGGACTTCCTAACGGCTTAACAAAAGAAGAATTCTATAAAGGTGTTAGTAAACCTAGAAATAAACAACTGATGGACATATTTACTCGTTTAGGCATTGCTGAGCATACAGGACACGAAATACCAACAATTGTGAAAACATATGGAACAAGCGTTTTTGAAATAAGTGATTCATTTATAAGAGTAGTTATTCCTTTTAATAAAGAAGTATTAGAAAATCATGGCTCAATATCTAGCTCCATCAGCGGAGTGAATGATAACACTCTTTCAGAAAAAGAAAATTCGATATTAAAAGCTATTGAAATGAAACCAACGCTGAAAGTAAGAGAATTAAGTCAAATGTTAGATATTCCCTTTAGAAGCGTTCAAAGATATATTGCTAACTTAACTTCAACTGGATTTATCCAAAGAGTAGGTCCAAACAAAAATGGCTCCTGGAGAGTTATAAGATAACGTATTAGATGGAATAAAGAAATAAAGAAAAGGGCTGTTTGCACAGCCCCCTTGGTTTATTTTCTATTTCTTACCAGCAATTATGTAATGGCCAAGTTTGCTCTCCAATGA
>CAVKNZ010000064.1:0-3787 GCA_963657885.1 Bacteroidaceae bacterium | reverse complement strand
GATATATGCAATAGTAAAGCTAAGATAGACAAAGAAACATTTATAAGCGTATCGAAATATATCATAAATAATGCTTCTAAAGTATTTTCTGTTTCTAAAATTGTTGAATACTATAACCAAAACAACGCAGACAAAATCTATAGAGAAAATGTATTTAGATATTTAGAAAAATTGGAACAAGCATGTCTAATAATAAGAGCAAAAAGATATGATATTTCCACGAAAAGAACTTTAAAAAATATTGAAAAACAATTTGTAATTGATAATGGCTTCTTATTGGCGTGCAATGATTCAAGCAAGATATTTGTTACGCACGCTTTAGAAAACCTCGTATTTAATGAATTAGTATATAGAGGATATGATGTTAAGATTGGTAAAACATATAAAAGCGAAATTGATTTTGTAGCAATGAAAGATGGAAGAAAATGCTTTATTCAAGTTGCATACTTATTATCAAGCGATGATGTAATCGAAAGAGAATTTACTGCGTTTGATTCAGTAAGAGATCCATCTCCTAAATATGTTTTAAGTTTAGATGAATTTGACATGTCTCATGATGGAATAACACACTTAAATATCGAAGAATGGCTATTGAATAAGGTTGATATAACTTTATCTTGAGTCCAAGAAATTAAACTGAAAGCCGTTTTAAGTAAAAATCAAATATTCCTTTAAGTTTTTAATTGCGTAGATTTTTACATATACCATTTATAAATTCATCGATTATATCGACACATTTATTTGTTATTATCTATTTAATAGATGTCCATGCTTTGGGGGTACATCTCAAATACCACTTGTTTTTTTTTTTTTTTATTTTTAAAATAAGGCAGGGAAGAAGGAAAAACACAATTGAGTTTTAAGAATTTTAACAATTGATATATTGATAGACTTCTCTGTTCTATCTTTTTTCTTTTACTAATTTCTTCCTTAATTCTTTAGAGAAAGGACATATAGATAATATGAACACAAAACATAAAGGCAGCATTATTATGGCCTCACTTGCTTCGATAGCAATGGCAGGTTCTCTACTTATTGGTGCAACGTATGCTTTATTCACCAGTGAAAGTAAAACTAACATTGCAGTTAGCTCAGGCAAGGTTAAAGTTACTGCAGTTGTTGAAGACTTACTCACTTATACCGGCGAAGATCTTAGCGGCAATGTCGAAGATGATGCCTCAAAAATTAAAAAATCAACTGAGTACGGTTTAGAAAATGGCGAATTCAAGAATGGCGGAACTGCCGAATACGATGAAGCAACCGGAACTTTATCTTTAAATAAGATGACTCCAGGGGATAAAGTTACATTTACTATCAATGTTACCAATGAAAGCACAGTAAATGTTAAATACCGCACAGTGTTAAAAACCGAAGAAGACGATGACTTATTTGCTGGCTTAAAAGTAACCATTGATGGCACATCATATGATGGTAGCGAAGTAGCTAGCCCATATTCAAATCTCTTCCCTGGAAGCGATCCTGATGATATTAAAGTTTCCATCGAACTTCCTAGCGATGCGAATGATGATTATCAAGATAAGAGCTGCAAGATCGTTAATAGAGTTGAAGCAATTCAAGGTAACGCTCAAGTTGGTGAAACTGTCAGTAGCAAAGCAGATTTACAAACTGCCTTAGATGAAGGAACAGATGCTTCATTAAGTGAAGACTTATCATTTGATAATGCTGAATATTTAAGCATTAGTAAAGATACTGTTATCTACGGCAATGGCAAATCGCTTGTTGCTGATCCAGGTAAAAGTACTGGTGAATTAACTGGCCGTGTTTTTGATGTCGATTCAGTAAATGATATTACCATTACATTGGTCGATCTTAACATCGTTGGTCCTACATATAATGAATATAATCGAGGAATTACTCTTTGGGGTTGTTCTAATGTTAAAGTCGTTTTAGATAACTGCACAGTTAGCGCTAATCACTATCCTCTTTATATTTCCGGTGGCACCCATGATATTGAAATAGTTGCTAAACACACAACACTTGCTGGCTATAGCGCTATTGAATCCTATTCCACGAGCACGAAAGCCACATTCACTGATTGCACCCTTAAAGGTATTAATCAATGGACAAATAATGTGGGCGCTACTGATAACACTTATGGTGTAATTATTCTCGATAGGGCCGCCACAAATTCTGAATTAGTATTCAATAATTGCACTATTGATGCTTTTGAACAAGGCGTGGCTCAAGAAGGCACTGTAGTGGCTGAAGAACATTTAATTGAAAACTATTCAAATAGTTCAACTTTAACATTCACAAATTGCAAATTTTATCACGGCAAAAACGATGAAGATAAGACTGAGATTGTTGGTCTTGATGCTGTAAAAGCAAAAAGCTACGCTTATACAGATAATATTTATTTTGGCGAATAATTATTAATCCTTTCATTTAGGAGCGGTCCCCCATTAAAAGGAAATACCGCTCCTTTTTTTATAACTAATATTATTTATAGGTCAAATTGGCCGGTTAAATAATTTAGTGTCGGACAAATTGTCCTGTTTTTATTTGCAAAAGAGGACAGTGTTGTTATACCAAATATAGTGATATTTATGGAATTGATTGAAATTAGAAATTTATATAACTTATCGCAGATAGAAGCCTCAAATATTTTGGTGTTCCTGTTCGCACATATAGGCGATATGAAAAGGATGATAATTATGGAAGCGATATAAAAAGAAAAGCTTTTATTGATAAATTAATTGATGAATGTGAATTAACAGAAACAAAAGGTATTTTATCCATCGAGCAAATTAAAAATGAATTGACATTACTTTTTAACAATGAATATAAAGATGAAATTAATTTCTGTTATTTATTTGGCAGTTACGCGAAAGGGAAGGCGACATCTACTAGCGATGTAGATTTATATTTATCGTCTTCCTTATCGGGAATTAGATTTGTTGGCTTAATTGAGAAAATAAGAACATTGCTCAAGAAAAAGATTGATTTGATTAGAGATAGTGAATTAGAAAATAATATCGAATTAATTCAAGAAATATTTAAGTACGGAATCAAAATATATGGATAGCAAAAACGATGCTCATTTTATAAAACAAGCGATTAAAGAAATAGATGCCATAATTTCTTACACAAATAGTTTGTCTTATATAGATTTTATGAATGATGCAAGAACTATTGATGTCTCAATGTTTAGATTGCAATAAATGGCTAAAAGCATTAAGAATATTTCTCTTGATTATAAAAAGAAACACAACAATATAGCTTGGGGCAATATTATTGGATTCAGAAATGGTATCGTTCATGATTATGGGAAAACCGATTATACGACTGTATGCGAAATAATTTCTAAAGACATTTATACATTGAAAAACCAATTGGAAGAATCTTTATTAGAATTAAAGTAATCTTTTATATTTTTCAAGCGTTCAAAGCAAACCGTGGATGAAAATGTCCACTTTTTTAAGTGAATATAGATAAATAATAACCATCGAGTTATAGTAATTAAACTAGATTAAGAAAAGAGTAATCCTAGGTGACAATTCAGCCTTTTTAGTACTTGGTCTGGCGACTTAGACAACCGAATTGTCACCTAGGATTATTTGTTTATGAAGAAGAAAAGCTAGACCAAATTTTCAAAGTATTTCGAGTGCCGAGAAATGTTTAAACGTTTCAATGACACTAAAGATGATTTTGAGAAAGATATATTAGATAGAATCTTATGGGATTATAAAAAAACATTGCCATTATTTAATGAATTTCGGCGAACTAGTAAATTTCCTTTAGCTTAAACAATACACTTTTTACTAAA
>CAVKNZ010000063.1:0-3939 GCA_963657885.1 Bacteroidaceae bacterium | reverse complement strand
ATATATCCTCGATGATATAGCTATCTCAGTTAGTAGAAAAAATAGATTTAAATATATTTATACAACCGAAGAAGTATTAAACAAATATCCTAATAACATTCTTCGTCATGGCTATTACGATAAAGCTATCGCTGGCTGCATGGGCGATGAATTTTATTTTGCTAAATTTAATAATGTCAATGCCGCGTTATCATTTAAAGATTTCGTGATGGCAAAGTTATAAATAAGTAAGTAATCATCTAAACCTAATAGCACAATAAATTGATTATTCTTTTTTATTGACTTATAATGTTACCAACAAAAATGTTGGCAACAAATTTGTTGGGAAGGAGAATAGCTATGTTTGTAGGTCGAAATGAAGAATTAAATCTCATCCATGATAAAATTAACTCGCGAGGTTTTGAACTTGCAGTTATATATGGTCAAAGACGAATTGGTAAAACTTCTTTAATCTTAGAAAGCGTTAAAGATATGAAGTATCTCTATTTTTTGGCAAGAGATGATACTTATTTAAACAATTTAAGGTATTTCTCCAAAGAATATTGGAGATATGTTCAATCAAATTACGACTTGGAATTTAAATCATTCGAGGATTTATTTTTAGCCATAATAAACAATCAAAAGGATGAAAAGCTAATTATCATCATCGATGAATTACCATTTTTAGCCAAAGCTTATCCTGGCATCTTGTCTTTCCTTCAAGGCTATGTTGATCAATTAGCTCGCGAGAATAAAGATGTAAAAATATTTCTATCAGGCTCTAATATGTCATTCATGATAGATCTATTAGAAAATAAAGCGAAACCTTTATATCAAAGAGCAACATTTAAAATATTTCTTAAACCCCTACTATTTTCTGATGCAATAAAAATGTTAGAAGGCATAGACAATATTGATAAAGCTAAATATCTATCAATATTTGGCACCCGCCCATACTATCTAGCAAAAATAAATAAGAATAAGTCATTTAAAGAAAATATCATTTCCCTCTGCTTTGATAATAGTTCGATATTAATAGACGCGCCGAACATGACTTTGCCTATTGGCTTTACCTCCAATAGTGTCTACATCGCTATATTAGAAGCTATATCAAATCACAAAAATAAAATCCCCGTAATAGCGGATTCTCTTGGCGTCGATAGCAAAATAGTTTCTACATACCTAACAAGAATGCTAGAAACAACATCGATTGAAAGGAAAAACATTTTTAACGGCAATAAGAAAAATACTTATTATCAAATCTCTGATCCCTTCATGCGATTCTATTACCATATCATTTATCCATCTTTACGCGACATAGATAGAGGTCTATCAAAAGAAGTATATAAACAAAACTTAAACAAAATAGATGATGCAATAAATCATGGCTTTGAAGATGTAGCTATCGCCTATCTTGATGAACTAAATCTAAAAAATAAACTTCCAAATGTCTTCCATGAATTTAGAAATTATAAAGTTGATAATTCCAAATTAAATAGATCTATAGAAATCCATATCCTATCTGATTCATTAGATAATTCTTCTCTTTTAACGGGTGAAGTTAAGTTTAAAAATGAAGATGTCACTCTAACAACACTCAATCACTTAAAAGAAAACGTTTCTATTTTCAAAGATAAATATAAAACTATTTATTACTACTTATTTTCCAAATCTAGTTTTTCTAAAGAATTATCATCTTTGAAAGATAAAAACATCAAACTAATATCTCTAAATAAGATGATGTCATTAAAATAACGTAAACAAAAAGAACGCCACCTGTAAGGGGAGATGGCGTTCAATTTTATGTAAATAGAAAGGACTAAGTTAATTAGTTAAATTTTCTTTTACGAATAATAAGAGTTGTTCCAACGATAAGTGAAACACTTATGACGGAAACTAAAACGATGATAGTGATAGTTAAACTATTATCAGCGTTAGATAAAACTCCACGAACAGTTGAAGCGCTTGTGGTAACACTTCTTCCGATGAAGTTTGCGCCTTCACCTAATTTAGCTTCACCATAACGTCCCATGATGTGATCATACTTTTTAGCGAATTCGCCATAAGTTGCATCATCAGTTTTAGCGTTCTTTAATGTCTCTTTTGAAGTAGCATCAACATCAGCCCATTTGGCTTTCAAGTCTGTCCAAACAGGTTTTAAAGCTTCGGAGTTATCTTTTTCAGGGTCAGCACATACAGTAGCAAGTTTAGATGTGAAGTAGCTAACATATCCATCTGCGTCGAAGCCATAAGAGACAACAGTAACGTTAGATAATTCCATTGTATTGTAATATTTGCACAAATTACCTTTAACAGTAAGTGTTGCTCCTGCTACCCAAGAACTAAAGCCATCTGGTTCATTATCCATATAGCCAAAGAAAATAAGGAATTCTTTACCTTCTGTAGTCTTAAATGTCACTTCATATTTGTATTGATCGTTTTTGGCGCTTTTTGTGCTCTTTGTAGAAACAATTTTTCCAGAGACAGTCGCCATATATTGAGTGGTAACATTGCCAGATAAAGCATTTGTTAATTCATAAGCTTTATCAACAGAAATGGTTCCATAATTGACAATAAAGCTAGCTTCAACTGCATCTCCAGTAGCAGTATTTGTAGCTGTAACAGTAGCAAGACCGCCATCGACAGCTGTGTATTTACCATCAGCATCGACAGTGACAACATCAGTATTTGAAGAAGCCCAAGTAATTGTTAAGCCTTCTTTATCAACACCTAATTGTCCAGTCGCGCCGGTTTCAATATTTGTTGTTGGAGCGCCAGTAATGTTAAATGATGTAACAGGTGCAGTTGATGAAACAAGTGATGTTTTAAAACCAGATGCATAACCAACTTCATATTTGCTTCCATCGTAATTGATAATTACGCCAGTAACTACAACTGTGTAGCCTTTTCCAATATACCCAGTTGCAGAACTATCTGTGTTTTGCGCACCAGTAATGGAATAAGCGATTATTGTATTAGTTCCATCTGTAATGTCAAAAGTAGCGCCATACTGATTAGAGCTTATATTTTCGCCTGTAACTTCGCCAGTAACATAAACAATTTTACCATTGTTAGCTGAAGTGGCTAATCTACTAGCGATGAAAAAAGCATCAGAAACAGTGTAAGGGCTCTCTTCTGTGCCTTCTCCTTTAATTGGAGATTCTTTAACTGTAATTGTATATGATGCTGTTTTTACATTAGTCGCATCATTAGGATCAGCATATGTAACTTCAATATTCTTATCCCCAGCGGTTGTCATATCAGGTTTAGTAACGCTAGTTGGAGTTACAACTAAAGTAGATTCATCTTCAAAAGTAGCAGTACATTTACCATCAAAAGAAAATTCATCGCCAATGTAATATTCAGTTGTTTGTCCGCTTAAAGCGATGCCAGTCAAAGCTGAAGTAGGTGTAGCTTCTTCATAAGTGATTCTAAACATCACTTGTGAATTATTGTCATTGGTAACTTGATACCAGAAATATTGAGTATTTTCTGACAATTTATCAGACAAATCATAAACATTATTAACCGTAGATAGCGTGGCTGTATAAGTATTTGCAGCAGATGCACTATATTTAGTAATGACAGTATCACTAAAATTAACACCAACAGATACTTTTGCAGATGCACCTGCATTAGCATAAAGTTCAAATTTAGTAATTTTAGCAGTGAATGGTGTTTTGTTATAAACGTAGGTGCCAGATTTACCAATAAAAATAGCTTTGCTTGTTCCGCTAAACCTTTTATCGCCACTAGAGTTTTGAGATTTAGCGCCTTTTGAAAAAACGATGTCAAAGCTACCATATGTTTTTGTGGTATCTTCTGTTGTTGCAGTAGTTGTCAAATTGCTTCCATCAATAACTAATGTTTTAGTTTCAGCTGCATCAGTTTTAACAGCTTCTTGATGTCCACCAGCTACGCCAACACCTAAGGTTAAAAGCAAACCTAAAGATAGACCAG
>CAVKNZ010000062.1:0-4058 GCA_963657885.1 Bacteroidaceae bacterium | reverse complement strand
AAAAGTACGAAAGCCTAGATTATTTGGACTATTTATTTACCCGTGAATAGTAACTTTCTACAAGTTCCAATACTAAATTCCGTTTTATAAAGCTTTGAAAGACTGATTTAAAAAGCATTCATTAATTCGCGTTTCAAGAAGACCTTTTCTTCAACAAGCGATATTAGACAATGTAGAACCATGCCAAAGCCAAACATCATGATAATCATGTCCATTGTTATTATGATGGCGCCACACTTATAAAGAATGAACCAAATGCCATAATAGGCAATATTTACAATTAGTGAATTAATTGCATTGTATTTAGTTTTACCCATTCCTATAAATATGGCATCAGGTATCTGTGAGATTGCATACGCTATATAAAAAGCAAGATTCTTCACCACTATCTCAAAGATAATTTCAGGATTAGTTAATCCTTCTACGACGCCAAAGAACCAATTATATGTAGGAATTAAAGCAAACCATATTATCAGGGTAAATACTGTAATTGAATAATAATTAATTTGCTTTAATTCATATCCATTTTCACCAGCGTCTTTTTTAATGATTTCTGCTAGACAGGTGATTGGAATCAATAGCCATCCCCAAATGAAGTTGTTACTAACCCAATAATTGCCTGATTCTGAAACAGTGTTAACCATTCTAACAATCATCAAAGCGTAAATGATGTTATCTAAGAATTGCTGACCTCCGGCGAATAGACCAATTCTCGCCCAATCTTTTAGATGCAATAAATCATCTTTATTAAATTTGCCAACTTTAAGTTGTTTTATAGCAATTAATAACGTTATGGCAAGAATACCCATAACTCCATTAGCAATCATATTGGATATAGCGATGCCATCAATTCCTAGATTTGGAATTAATAGGAAATCAGAGAGCAACGCTAAAGCGATTTTGGCTATCAAAAAAGCATACATATATCTAGCTTTGTCGATAACTAGAAAGACAACACTTGCGTAGCTAAAAATAATTCCTATCATAAACGCAATTGTTTCCAAAGATAGATATCGATATGCAGCATTGACGTCGATTTCATTTGGATTCATATAGCTAACCATTCCTAGACCAACAAAGAATATCACCAAAGAAAATAAAGCATATAATCCAATAACTATGATTCCTAATTTAAATACGATATAGCTAAAATTATCTTTCTTATGGGCCTTTGAAAGAACGGAATACATCGGCGCGATTAAGAAAGCGCAGATGGTTTCATCGATGAGGTCAAACCACTCCATCTGCCCAATGATGTCTAGCGCGCCCGGATTTGTATAAGAGGTGATGAGTTTAGTCACCACCGTTTGATAAATCGCGGGCACCAAAGCCAATAAACAAAGAGGAAGATACATCTTCCAATCAAAGCTTTTAAGCGATGCCCACCACTGAGCCAACTTTGCTTTAACCATTAATCACGGCCTCTTTTCAAATTATCTAATATTTCTTGTATTTCTTGTTTAGATAATTTTTCTTTTTGTTTTAATTCAGCATATAAAGCATCAACTATATCTTTATTTTCTTTAATGATATCTTGCGCTTTGTTATATGCTTCATCTAATAATTCGGTTTCAAGGTTCTCAATAATTTTACTTCTTTCTTGTGAAATGGTGTGGTGTTCTCCACTCATTTGACCTAAAGGGGTGTAAGAAGGTATTTTATCAAAGCCGAACGCTCCGACAGCCATCAATTTCATAATATAAGCTCTAGCTTTGCCAACATCTAAGCACGCACCGCTAGAAACATCGTGGCACATCACTTCTTCGCCAGCCATACCGCCTAACAAAGTTATCAATTTTTGCTTTAATGTTTTTCTAGTTACTGGTTCAAATTCTACTGTCTCTATTTCAAGCAATACATGGCCTTGAACATCACCATACCGCTCGGTGGATATAGATCCGATTGCCCCGCTAGTTTTATATTCAGTTATGAAGTGGCCTATTTCATGATAAATAGTCAACTCATCTGGGCCATTTTTGTTTTTCTTACGGATATCTTGAAAAAGCACAACTGGGATATTGCGTTCAAAATCCGCAATTGTTATTTTTGTAGTTCCTCTAGAAGCGCAGTCGATGATGGTTTCGTTGACTAATGTTTTAATATCCGCGCCGGAGAAGTCAGCTGTTCTACTCGCTAGTGCATGCGCATCAATATCATTTAATAGTTCATTTTTCTTTAAATACAATTTGAATATTGCTTCTCTATCGCTTAGATCTGGCATTTCAACTGTTATTCGCTTGTCCATTCTTCCACTTCTAATTAGGGCATGAGGAAGAGCTTTTCTATAATTTGTTGTGGCAATGACTAGAACACCGCTACTAGAAGAAATGCCGTCGATTTCACTTAGCAATATCTTTGTTGTCTTTCTTGAATAATCTGAACGGAAACTATTAGTCATAACTAGTTCATCAAATTCATCGATGAAGACAATTGATGGAGCATTTTCTTTAGCCTTAGAAAACAACGCCTTTATCGATTTAATTGTTTCAGCTTCAGTTTCGCTTTCGTTGCTTTCAAATTCATAAAAAGGCACGTTGCTTTCGCTAGCTATCGCCTTAGCAAGCATTGTTTTTCCAACGCCAGGATTTCCCGATAATATTAAACCTTTAGGAACATAGGCTCCCATCTTTTCGTATTTTTCATGATTCTTAAGAACTTCAATTATCTTTCTAGCTTCCGCTTTTTCTTCTTCATATCCAGCGATATCTTTTAAATATATTTTGTTATCCATATGTTATTTCTCTCCCTTTCTACTTTGACAAATCTAAATCGTATTTCTTGCTATATTTCTCTATTTGCTCTTGGCTTAATAAATCACGTAGCCAAAAGTAGATGATTATTCTTTTAATCTCGCAATAAAGTGCATGTAAAAGAAATTCTTTTATCGTTTTTCTTTCTCCTGGCTCCATATAGTAAAGAGAATAAGATCCATTAAAGAATGTCACTTTTTCTAAATAATCAATAAACGAGATTCTTTCATGACTCTCTAGTGCATAAACATTTGCAGCGTCAAGAGCAACAGCGAGTCTATTATCATTAAATTCTGTGTTCACTCTTAGATATTCATCTTCAACTTTTTTAATTTTAATTTCGGTGTCCATTATTTTTCTTTCCTTTCTTTTTTTACTGAACAACCAGAATAATAAATAATATGAGTTGACTAATGTTATTTTGTGATGCTAAACGTCACATATTCGCAAAAAAAGGGCCTACCGGCTAAAGTAGGTCCTATTTAATCCGAGTCTAACTATCAAATAGATTAAGTAATCGCTCTTCATGCTATAAGCTCCGTTGAGCATTCTTGTAAGCTGCTCTCTAGAGACGCCCAATTCACTTGCTAAAAGTTTTTGAGTTATACCGGAAGGGTGTTTATCTTTGATAGTTTCGCGGATTTCTTCTAATATTTGCTTATAAAGCTTATCAGAAGAGAAACAGCAATCATTTATCATTGACGATTCCTCCTCCGCGTAACTTCAAGTTACAAGAGTTCACGTCACTGATTGCTATATTTATTATATTTATCTTCGTATTTTTTGCCAATTGTTGACATGGCAATTGATTCTTGTTCAGCTAGTGCCTTCATAAAATTAATGGCGTTTATCGAATATTTTGTTTTATGATCGTTTTCTTCAATTACTGCTGTTGCATTTAAAATAAGGTTTATTAACCACGTAAAGATTGCATACATTGTTAAGTGAGCATAATACTCAGAAATACCTGGGCTTGAATTAAAATTATATCCGCTGGCGTGATTCATATCATTGGACAATTTGTATAACTCAAGTAATTGTTTCCTTATTTTCTCATTAGCAAAAATTTTATTTATTGCGTCCTTAACATATTTGTTGTAACTATTCTTGGGATCGCTTGGGTTTAAAAAATAAAGACTATTACTTCTCATGCCTTTTTCAAACTCCTTATAGGTCGAAATATTATATTTACTCTTGCAATAATTCTCGTATAAATCTCGCAGTTCATTAAGTTCAATTTTCCCACTATCGATGCCCATAGATTTTATATGTTCATCTATTTGTAAAAGAGAAGAACAGTTAAAAGCC
>CAVKNZ010000061.1:0-4414 GCA_963657885.1 Bacteroidaceae bacterium | reverse complement strand
AGATCAAGCTTGGCTAACGCCTTATTGGTTTCATCCACCGAATCTGGATTATATCCTCCTGGAGAAGAAAGCTTTTCAACAAGGACATTCGCCTCTCTTTTTCTTCCTTCAGAGACTTTGATCTTCAATGGAATCCATCGTTCTTTTCTTTTTGATTTTCCTTCATACCATATTGCTGATTCAATATTTACTACTTTATTTAAATGTTTTATAATGTCTAAGAAAGGAGGAAATTTATGTGAAATTATTTTTATCTTCCATATTTTCGTTCATTTTATTATTTTTATGTTTATGCTTCTCATTATTTGCGACAGCAATTATCTCTTTAACAGTTGTCGGGCCTGTAAATGACACACTTTCGCTTTCACAATTGCTCTGTCTTTGGATTGAAAATATCTACTATTGGTTGCTAATGTTTATACTCATTGTTATTTTGATAATCAATGGAATCAGCGATTTTAAAAGCAAAAATGTCATATCCTTTAAAGTCCAAAAAATCACTTCTTTTATTCTTAGTCTTTTGTTGATAGTTGGAACTATAATTTTTTCGCTTGTCAATGATACATATTTTTTTCTAATCCTCTTGCCAATTTCTTTATTGCCGCTTGCTTTAAACCTGAAAATCAATTACCAAAAACACCAAAAAATAAAAAGCGAACAACTATAGGTAACTTTAACATTTTTGAGGCTAGATAAATCTTCTATTTTTAAGTTAAGTCACCACTTTGTTAAGTCTTATTTACTGAAAAAACAATTTTAGAAATGTGAAATCCGAAAAGTCTAATATCTTTATGTGAAAGGAAAACTAAAATGAATCAAAAGAAGATTTTATTAGCAGTTTTATCAACACTTTTTACATCTTTATGGCATTATACTAAACCAACAGCAACCATTGTTTCTGATTCAAAAATTCTTCAAAAGCGTTCTATTGACGAAAATTTAGATGACGATGTCTCGACAGAAATTAATGCAGAAAGTATCAATATTTCTTTAGAAATAAATAATCAACTTGATTATTACGATAACTTGTTAAAGAATACTAACGATATCGAAACCAAAGATAAAATTCAAGATTTGATAAATGCCGACAAAAGATTGCTTAACGATTATAATAATTCATTAAACTTATCATCTGATGAAAATGAAATTATGTTGGCTTCCGCATCCTATGCATCGGAAATCAGTCTTGTAAATGCATATTTTCAATCTTGCGGATATGTTCTAGCATCTGAGCTTTTACTTCATGCATATAGCAATGGAGAGGTAGATTCACAATATACCCCTGTTAATAAAGATATCATTACAACATCCACTGTTTTTCAACAAATCAAAACTGGATCAAGTTTATCAGGTTCTTCGGCTTTTCCTAATTCTGGAACCACACAAGATAAAGATCTTTATTATGCGATACATGCTTTCAACTATTTAAAATCGCCAACAGGGAGAGTTGTCAATATCAGTGATAGATATGATTATGCCAAAAGCAATAATTATCCATCCATAGCAGGAGTTGCCGTTAATTGGATGTATAACGCTCAGGAAGCTGGTGTTTTGACTCCTTTTATTACATCTGTTTCATTTAATTACGATGATATGGAGGTTTCTAATACGACAACCAATATTTCAATTGGCTATTTTAGGTTCAAAGAGTTTCCAATGGGAATTGGAAAGAAGGAAACAAGAACTTTTAATATAACATTTACTGAAAGTGGCTATAAAGTTATGCAAACATTTGGACTAGTGGATACCGTGATGTCTTTATACGATTCCAATGACAATTTAATTACTACAAATGATGATGGTGGAAGTGGAACAAACTCATATATAATGATAAATGCCCGAGACAACACAACTTATAAATTGGTGATTAAATATTTTTCTACTTCCCTTTTCGGTGCAACAAAACTTGTTATCACGAATTCTTTCTATGATAAAATTTCTAATTCAGAATCGATGTCATCATTTACCGATATTTATTCGATATCTCATGAAAATTTTTATTGGTATTCATATGTAGGCGAACATTATTCTCATTTATTAAGGATTATTCCACCATCAAGAGGAATTTACCAGTTAGATGCAACCAGTGAATTTGATAATTATATGTATATTATCGATCCTAGATCTGGGTTTGGACTTGATTCAGACAATCAAGATGATGACTCGGGAGATGGATTGAATGCTAGAATAACTAAATATCTTAATGCTGGAACAAATTATTTGGTTATTTACTGCCAATATAATCCCAATGCTACATTTTCGAATTATGATACTGGTGATGATTTACTCTTCCACGTTGAAAAAATCGAATCTTTATAAGTTCTAAGGATAAAATAGTGACAAAAACTCAAGTTAATTCTTGATTATATTCAACATTTTTCAAATCTTTCTTAGGCAAATTTCTTTTCCGGATTTTGTCCTAAGCTATAGAATAGAAGCGTTATTAACTTTGCACAGCATTTTTTTGATGATTTTGATTTTTCTCATAAATTTCAACAATTTTTATTCGAGCCGCCAAGAAATAAACAATAAACAATTGTTTATGATAAAATTTTAGTCAAGGAAGCATAGGTGATATTTCATGACTTTTAAGGAAAACCAACATATCGAGCTAAAAGAGAATCCAAAGAGTGGGACAATCGTAAACGAGATTGTCGCTTTTCTTAATACATGCGATGGCACGATATATATCGGTGTCAAAGACAATGGAACGATAGTTGGAATCGATAATATCGATGATGCTTTATTAACGATATCCAATATAATTGCGGATCAAATTGAACCAAGTCCAAGAGGTCTTGTGAATACGGACACCATTAACATTGATGGGAAAGATATTATAAAAATCGCAGTCAATAAAGGCGAACGAATATATTATGTCAAGAAATACGGAATGAGCAGCAACGGTTGCTTTGAAAGAATAGGAACATCGGCAAGGGGCATGACTCCCGAACAAATATCCAAACGATATATTGAATCGCTATCTATCCCTGAAAATAAGATGATTGATGTGCCCTGCAATAGAACTGATTTGACATTTACAAAGTTCAAGACATATTTAGGCGCAAGAAACATACATTTCAACGAGTCCAAGTTCGAAGAAAATTTCAATCTTAGAACGCCTGATGGGAAATACAATCTTATTGCCGACCTTCTTGCCGATGAAAACATGGATTCAATCAAAGTTGCTATCTTTAAAGGAACTGATAAATCTGAATACCTTAAGCGAAATGAATATGGCTTTACATGCCTTTTGTATGCGATGGATCAGGTAAGTGAATACTGTCTTGCATTGAATGAAACTTATGTTGACACTTCAACAATCGTTAGAAAAGAGAAGAAAATGTTCGATGAAGATGCATTTAGGGAAGCGTGGATCAATGCAGTTGTCCATAACAAATGGGTGGATGGAATACCACCAGCAATCTATTGGTATGAAGATAGACTTGAGATTATTTCCTATGGCACAATTCCAAGTGGGATGACAAAAGATGATTTTTTATCTGGAAAGACCCATCCTGTTAATGAGGAACTTATGAAGATTTTTCTTCAGTGTCATATTGTTGAGCAAACTGGTCATGGAGTTCCGAAAATTGTCAGCAAATATGGAATCGATGCCTATGATTTTGGAACATCAACCATAACTGTTACCATCCCCTTTGAGAAAAAAGGATTCAACAAACAAAACGCTACTGTAAACGCTACTGTAAATGCTACTGTAAAATTAAATGGGACTGAAAAGGCGATATTAGATTTGATTTTAGATAACCCTAGCATCACGGTAGAGGAATTGGCAAATTCGATTAACAAGCATAGAACGACTGCCATCAGAGCTTTAAATCGATTAAAAGAAAAAGGAATTATCAAAAGATGTGGCTCTGACAAAAGTGGTCACTGGGAAATTGAAAAATAATTCTTTAGTTCATTTATCAAATAAATTATAACTACTTGGTGAAAATGCTATAATATCTTTAGGAATTTGGGCTGTTCCTAATGATTTTAGATTAATCATTCTCAATCTAATTTGGCTCAAATTCTTGTCCGCATTTCGTCCGCAACATACTTTCTTAATGCATCTTTACTATACTCTAAATACCTACGGACACAAGAGAGTTTTGCTCTTATTCATGCTAAATATGCTCTAATTTCCTAAAAATGCATTATTTTCAAAGTCGAACATGTGACTTAGGATCTACTGGGAAACCGTGCAGGTTTAAGTCCTGTTACTCACACCACGAAACCGGTTTTTAGGATTTAACACTTCAAAGTTTTGGAACTGCCTGGATATTTGAGGGGTCTATTATTTATTTCATAAATAATAGCTCTTGAATATCTTTTTTTGGGTTGGTATAATATATAAAGTGTTAAAGTGTTAAGATAAGGAGGACGGGCCAATGTCATATTTCCTGAAGCA
>CAVKNZ010000060.1:2938-4516 GCA_963657885.1 Bacteroidaceae bacterium | reverse complement strand
ATTTTGTTGACAACTTTTCGCTTAAAAAAACGTGAAAGTGCTTTCATAAATGTGGATAACTTTGAGTTTCTTCTAATAATAAAGAAAATACGCGCGCACGCGTGTTAAAAAGTTTTCAACACACAAAACAACCTCGTGTGGACATACCGATATTTTTATTGTTATTTTTTAGAATTTTTCTAGTCTCATTTAGTCTAAATGGTTATCATTTAGTTTTGACTAATTGATACTATCAATATATAATTCATTTCGCGTGTAAAAACACAAGGAGACAATTCAAATGAAAAGAACTTATCAACCTAGCAAAACCCATCGTAGAAACGTCCATGGATTCCGCGCGAGAATGTCCACGAAAAATGGTCGTAAAGTTTTAGCTGCTCGTCGTCAAAAAGGTCGCGCCAAATTGACTGCTTAATTTTTGCTTCATGAAAGTAAAAAATCGAATAAAAAAAGACAAAGAATTCCAAAATGTCATCGATAATGGCTCATTAGTTAGAGTCGATACATTAAATCTTTATTATCTTAAAAACCAATTCGATTATCCGCGAGTGGGACTATCAATTCCCACGAAAAGCGGAAACGCTGTTTACCGAAATAAAATAAAAAGACAAATTCGAGCAATCTTAGCTAAAGAACTAGATTTCTCACTTAGCTATGATCTAATATTCATCGCTCGAAAAAAGTACGACACCCAAGATTTTGATAAAACAACTTCTGATATCAAATTCTTATTAGGAAAAATAGGAAAATAATTATAGTGAAAAAGAAAATTAAATTTGCGTTAACTGGAGGCATTTTGCTTATAAGTGCCGCTCTTGCCAGCGGTTGTACAAGCAATTTTTGCACCAACGAAGAAAAAAGCCGCATTCTTTTTGCTGTCGAACCAGGTGTATCAACTTACTATGACAGTAAAGAAGAAGCGGAAAGTGCAAAAGAAAACGAAGAATCAACCTACACAGTTGAGAAAGTTTTTGATTCCAACGACTCTTTATATCGCCTTGTTGAAGTCGATAAAGATGGTAAATATACAAAATCAAACCAACTTTCTAGCATCATAACTCAAGCAAAAAGCAAATATTACGCCGTTCCTTCTACAGAATATTTCATAGCTTTTGATAATAAAGTTTTATCGATGGCTCTCACATATTTTAACGAAAGCGGAGTTAGTGGTACTAAATACGCCGAAGAAAGTTTAACTGCCGAACAAGCAAGTGATGTTTTAACTAAATGTGGCTATTTAAAATTCTACGGAAGTGGTGAAGAACATAACGGAACACTTTGGGAAAATTATGAAAAAATAAATGGCGAACTTGCCAAAGAATTAGGAATTGAAAAAGTTCCGACTTTTGACTTCTCTAATTTATATCAAACTCAAATGAATTCAGCTGTTGCAAGCACCAAATCCTGCATCGCGATTGAAACAAATGATTACGGAGCCTATGGCCAAGATAAAATCTCAGTTGAAATTTCTAAAAAAGACTGGGGCTATGCTTGGAGCAAAGGACCAATTTCTGGTTTGATTGTCTTCCCTGTCTCCTTCTTAGTTGATAGCATCACCGCAGGCATTGCTGGAGGAAC
>CAVKNZ010000060.1:0-2694 GCA_963657885.1 Bacteroidaceae bacterium | reverse complement strand
CCAATGGGTCAACTTCTTGTTCTATTCATTCAATTCCCAGTCTTTATTGGCGTTTGGGGTGCGATGACTGGCTCAGCTGTTTTATCCACCGGCGCATTCTTAAATTTAAATCTTTCCACTTCAATTTGGGATGCTTTAAGAAATACAAGTGGACTTCCAGGAAACGTCAATGGTTGGTGGACTGCCTTGGTTTTGTTCATCTTGATGTCAGTTTCTCAGTTCTTAGCTATGAAAGTTCCTCAATGGATCAATAAAGCCAAAACTAAAAAAGTTGCCCGTTTAGGAGTAAATCCAGCTCAGAAACAACAAAATAGAACTATGAATATAGTTAGCTATGTCATGCTCATCATGATTATCTTTATGGGCTTTACTCTTCCTGCTGCGATGGGTGTCTATTGGTTAGTTGGAGCTATTTTCTCATTAGCTCAATCGCTTATCACCCAAGCAATTGTTGGAAGAAAAACGAATAAAAATAGGAGATAAAAATATATATGAAACAATACAGCGCAAAAACTATTGAAGAAGCAGTTAAACTTGCTTCTACTGAACTTGGTATTGATGAAGACGATTTAGTCTATTCAATCGAAGAAGAAAAGAAAGGCTTGTTTGCTAAAAAAGCCGTCATCAATGTTTACGAATTAACTGACGCAATTGAATTTGCTCAAGAATATATCAAAAACGTTGTGACCTCACTTGGTATTGATGAAGTGAGCACAAAAGCTTCACTAGAAGATGACATCATTCGCATCGAGCTTAACACTAATCACAACCCAATCCTCATCGGCAAAAACGGTGTTACACTACAAGCTTTAAACGAAATCGTTCGCCTTGCCGTAAGTGGAAAATTCCGTCGTCGTTATCGAATTCTTCTTGATATCGGCGATTACAAAGACAGCAAATATTCTCGTGTAGCTTTCATCGCTAGAAAAACTGCGAAAGAAGTGCAAAAGAGCAAAACTGATGCGGTTCTTGAACCAATGCCAAGCGACGAAAGAAGAATTGTTCACAACGCCCTTGCGAAATTTTCACACATTAAAACTGAATCTGTCGGCGAAGGTCGCCACCGAGCAGTTACCATTAAATATGTTGAAGAATAGAGTTTATTACTCTATTTTTAATATATGTTCGAAACTATTGTTGCACTTGCTACTCCAGCGATTAAATCTGCGTTAGCCATCATTAGATTATCCGGGAACGACTGTTTTAAAATTGTTTCTAAAATATTTGATAAAGATTTAACAAGCAACCCAAAAAGAGCAATTCATTTTGGTTATATCAAAGATAAAGAAGTCGTCATCGATCAAGTAGTTTTACTAACTTATGTCGGACCTAATTCATTCACCGGCGAAGATTCTGTGGAAATTATTTGTCATGGTTCGATGCTTATTGCTAACCAAATCATCGAAGCTCTTCTTTCTAATGGAGCGAGAATGGCTAATAATGGCGAATTTTCTTCTCGGGCTTTCTTAAACAATAAAATTGATCTCGTTCAAGCGGAAGCTATTAACGATATCATTAATGCGACTAGCAAAGAAGCTAAAGAGTTGTCCTTATTAGCTCTACAAGGTGAAAACAGCAAATTGTTTGAACCAATACACAATAAAATCGCTTCTTTATTAGCTTCAATCGAAGTAAATATTGATTACCCAGAATATGAAGATATCGAAGTTGTTTCCAAAGAGAAAGTCATCGATGTGGCAAGCGAAATCGTAGAGCAACTCAACAAGCTCATCAAAGATGGTGAACACGATAGGATGTATAAAGAAGGCGTGAAAGTTGCCATTGTTGGCAAACCTAACGTTGGTAAATCATCGCTTTTAAACGCTCTTTTAAATGAAGATAAAGCCATTGTCACTCCAATCGCTGGGACAACGCGCGATATCGTTGAAGGTGACTTTAATCTTTCTGGGGTGCCAATTCATCTTCTTGATACAGCGGGTTTACATGAATCTAGCGATATCATTGAACAAATTGGTATCGATAAAGCAAAAAAAGGCATCGAAGATGCTGACTTAGTCCTCTTTGTTAAAGATGATAGAAATGATGACGATGAACTATATTCTCTTATCAAAGATAAGAATCATTTAATTGTCTATAACAAAAAAGACTTAATTAAAAATCAGGATGAAAGAAATATTTATATTTCCGCGAAAAACAAAGATATAAAACCTTTGTTAAACAAAATGAAGGAAGCTTTAAATATCAGCGAACTAAAAATTCATCCTTCCTTTAATAACACTAGACAATTAGCCATCTTAAAAAGAATTGTTTCATCTTTAGATTTAGCAATTAATGATGCAAAGAAAGATGAACCTATCGATTTAATTTCCACAAGTGTACTTTTAGCCTATAACGCTTCCTTAGAACTTTTAGGCAAGAGCAACAAAAATGATCTTGTGGATGAAATTTTCTCGCGTTTCTGCGTTGGTAAATAATTATGTTTATAGATTCGCATTGTCATTTAAATGATTCGGTGTTCACCGATAAAGAGCTCTATATAAAAGAAGCTAAAGATAATGGAGTCGATATTTTAACTGTCATCGGTTACGACTTAAAAAGTTCAATTGAAGCCATCGCTTTAGCTAATAAATATGAAAACGTCTACGCGATCGTTGGCATTTCTCCTCAAGAAGTTAAAAATGCGAAAGATAACGATTTAAAAGAAATCGATAAACTTTTAAAAGAGAAAAAGGT
>CAVKNZ010000059.1:0-4669 GCA_963657885.1 Bacteroidaceae bacterium | reverse complement strand
ATATTTAGAAATAAAAATAGTGCGATTGTATTCGCACTATTCTAATTGTGTTGTGGTTATTATTCTAGCTCAAATGCACCGGTGTAGAGTTGATAATAGACGCCTTTTTGCTTGATTAAGTCTTCGTGCGAGCCTCTTTCAATGATGCGTCCATGATCTAAAACCATGATGGCTTCACTATTTTGAACAGTTGATAACCTATGGGCGATTACAAAGACAGTTCTGCCTTTCATTAGTCCATCCATACCATCTTGGACCAACTTTTCAGTGCGTGTATCAATAGATGATGTAGCTTCATCAAGAATCATGACTGGCGCGTCTGCGACTGCAGCACGAGCGATGGAAATAAGTTGTCTTTGACCTTGACTTAGATTTGAACCATCGCCATTGATAAAGGTATTAAATCCTTCAGGTAGACGGGTGATGAAATCGTATGCATTAGCAATTTTCGCAGCTTCATATACTTCTTCATCAGTTGCTTCAAGTCTTCCATAACGGATGTTTTCCATAACAGTTCCTGAGAAGAGGTTAGTATCTTGAAGAACTATGCCTAATGATTTTCGTAAGTCAGCTTTTTTGATTTTGTTGATGTTTATGCCATCGTATCGAATCTTTCCATCGTCGATATCATAGAAACGATTGATTAAATTTGTGATTGTGGTTTTACCCGCGCCTGTAGCTCCAACGAAGGCAATTTTTTGTCCTGGATGAGCGTAAATTGAGACATCGTGAAGAATGAGCTTACCTGGTTCATAGCCAAAGTCGACATGATCTAAAACGATATCGCCTTTTAATGGCTTATATTCGAGATAGCCATCGCCATGTAGATGCTTCCATGCATAGTCGTGAGTGTGTTCACTAGTTTCTTCAAAAGTCCCATCTTCGTTGTATTTGATGTTGCATAGATAGACATAACCATTGTCTTGTTCTTTTTCTTGATCCATTAAATCAAAGCAACGTGAAGCACCAGCCATACCCATAACGATGAAGATGACGTGTTGCGACAATTGTGAAATGTTGTTGGTGAACATTCTGTTCATCATTAAGAAGCCGACAACTGTGGAGTTAAAGGTTGTAATAGCTATTTCTCTGCCTACATCAGGATAAGAGAAGGATGTTAGTCCGCTGACGATGGTTAAGTTTTGGAATCCCGGGACCGAGAATAGCAAGAATCCCATAAAAGCGGTCAAAATGTAAGTAAAGTTACCAATGTTTCCATTGATCGGCATCGTCGCATTACCTGCCATATTAGCTTCAGTTGAATATTCATTTAAGACATCGTTAATTTCATCGAAATCTTTTTGTGATTTTTCTTCGTGAGAGAAGACTTTGATAACTTTTAAACCTTTGATGGACTCTTCGATATAACCTTCAACGACACCAACTTGTTTTTGCTGTTTAACGAAATATCTGGCGGAGGCTCCTCCGATGACTTTAGTATTTAAAATCATCAATGCTGAGCCAACAAAGACGACTAGAGTCATCCAAACTGAGTTAATTAGCATCAAAGTGATGACAAATATCAAGGAAAGTCCAGTTCTTAATAGTTCTGGAAGCGATTGAGAGATAAATTGCCTAATCGTGTCGATATCGTTTGTGTATAAGGACATGATGTCGCCGTGGGCATTTGTATCAAAATATTTGATAGGCAAATCTTCCATGTGGTTAAACATCGCTTTTCTAAATTCATTTAGATATTCTTGCGTGATGATAGCCATCGAACGGTTCCACCACCAGGAGGCAAAGATGCCAACAAAATAGACAGAAGCCATAAATATCAAAAGAATTGGAATATTGCTATTGATGGTGAAGCTGTTGCCCATGACACTAGTTTCATAAGTTCTAGTGATGTCAAAAACGTTATACGCTCCGCGATTTTCGATAATACCTTGAGTTAGAACGCCGGCAATTAAGCTGACGAAAATTGAGGAACACAAATTAGCAAAGACGTTGAATACAATGCATAAGGAAGCAAATATTAATCTTCCTGGATACATTTTGAATAATTGTTTTATAAGACGTTTCATCGTGCCTTTTTTAACACGCGCACGTTCTTTCATTCTTACTGGTGGCATTATTTATCACCTCCGACTCTGTTTTGTGTGTAATAGACTTCTTGATATATTGGATTGCTCTTAAGTAATTCTTCATGAGTGCCAATTTGATTGATCTTGCCATTATCTAGTACGATGATTTGATCAGCATCTTCAATTGAAGAAATTCTCTGAGCGATGACAATTTTAGTTGTATTTGGAATATCATCTCTAAGATGTTGACGTATCAATTTATCAGTTTTCGTGTCGACCGCGCTGGTGGAGTCATCCAAAATTAAGACTTTTGGATTTTTTAGAATTGCTCTAGCAATACAAAGTCGTTGTTTTTGACCTCCAGAGACGTTGGTGCCGCCTTGAGTGATGTATGTATCAAAGCCATCTTTTAACTGTGAGACGAATTCGCTAGCTTGAGCGATATCACAAGCTCTAATCATCTCTTCACGAGTTGCATCTTCATTGCCCCAACGTAGGTTATCAGCAATGCTACCTGAGAATAAGACGTTCTTCTGCAAGACAACAGCTACGTTATCTCTTAGAGTTTTTAAGTCATATTCTTTGACATTTTTTCCGCCGACAATGACTTCACCATCAGTTACATCATATAGACGGGAAATAAGGTTAATTACACTAGTTTTGCCAGCGCCTGTTGAGCCTAAGATGCCCACGAATTGCCCTGATTTTATATGCAAATCGATATCGGTTAAAGTTAACTTTTCTGCATCTTTTTTGTAAGCAAAATTAACGTGATTAAAATCAATAGAGCCATCTGCAACTTCATAAAGAGGATTCGTAGGATCTTTAATCGTTGGTTCTTCTTCAAGGACTTCGCCGATACGTCTAACTGATTCAAGAGACATCGTTAGCATAACCATGATCATTGAAATCATCATGATGCAGGTGAGAATTTGAATTCCGTAAGTTAATAGCGATGACATTTGTCCAATTGTGAGGTATTGATTGACAATTTCATCGCCTTCGAAACTGCTAAATTTACCTAATAGGAAAGCTGCGACTGAGACGACTAAGATGTTAGACAAATGAATAACAGAGTTCATCAAAGGAGTGTTTAAAGCGACAGTTTTTTCCGCTTTCACGAAATCATTAGTCATGTTGTCGCTTGCGTTGTTGAATTTAGTCTTTTCATAATCTTCACGAACATAGGCTTTAAC
Organism: Bacteroidaceae bacterium; assembly: GCA_963657885.1. Lineage (GTDB taxonomy): Bacteria > Bacillota_I > Bacilli_A > RFN20 > CAG-826 > Fiminaster. The sequence goes on along the minus strand of CAVKNZ010000059.1, from coordinate 1,446 downwards.
AACACGAATTGCTGAAACGTTTTCTTGAACCGATTCATTTAAGGCATCATATCGCTTGAAGACTTTCATGAATATTGCCATCGCCTTTTTAACGATGAAATATAAGCCAATTCCTAAAACTGGAATCAAAACGATGAAGATGCAAGCAACCCAGCCTCCTGCAACGAAGGCCATGATAGCAGAGAAAATCATCATTAAAGGAGCTCTAAAGACGATGCGGATGCACATCTGGAAGGATTGTTGAACGTTTTGGATATCGGTTGTCATTCTTGTAAGGAGAGATGAAGGTTGGAATTTATCGATATTAGCAAAGGAAAATGTTTGAAGCTTTTTATACATATCGCTTCTTAAGTTACTCGCTAAGCCAACGGAAGCCTTTGCTCCAAATCGCGCGCCCATTATGCCACTAAGTAAAGATAATAAAGCCATCACAATCATTGCCATAAGCAGGGCGAATAAGTTAACTTCAAAAGGAAGCTTGTCAGGCTTAAATAATGTATAGAAGTCATTGATGTTTTGAGCTTTGATTGAAACATCTAAGAAAATTGACATTGTGAAAGGAATCATCGATTCCATCAAAGCTTCAATCACCATGAATATCGGCGTGATAATCGCGTAGATTTTATATTGTCTTAAGCTTTTAAGTATTAATTTTATTTTCTTTAACATGCGCTTTCCTCCTTCTTTACGATGTTCATTAATGTTTTCACATTTGGAGATATATATTTTTTATCTAGATATATTTTGTTGTAGGCTAAGCCTTCTATTAATGAGAGCAGAACTATTGAATATTCTTTTGCATTTCCTTTATAGAAGTCGCCTTCTTTTTGGCCCTTATCCACAAGATAATAGACGATATTATATAGAGGTTTTTTACCAATAGGTAACTCTTTTTTAACTATTGGAGGTTTTGGCAAATCTTTGCCTTGAAGATGAAGATTTAACACCAATCTTATCATCGCCGCTGGTTTGGTAGATTTATTGATGCTATCAAGCATTCTTTGAAGTAATATCATCAAGCTTTCTTGCGCTCTTTTTTCATAATCTATTGTTTCTGTGATGTCGTCTAATTCTTGATGAATGCGACACATCAACTTTTTAAATAACATTTCTTTTGTTGGAAAGTAGTGATAGACCAAGCCTCTAGAACATGAACTCCATTTAGCGATGTCATCCATGCTTGTTGCTTTATAGCCATAAAGAGCAAATAAGTAAAGCGCAGAATCGAGAATGCAGTCAATTCTTTCATCGATAATTATTTGATTTGTTTCTTTAGTTCTTGGCATATTACTTTTCCGTTGACAAAAATGTCAATGGTAAGTTTAGTATTTTATAAAAATAATGCAACAAAAAAATTAAAATATTTTTCAATACTTTTGATTTGCCTCTTCTTATTTCAATTTCTTGCTTTAAAAGTTGCTTTTTCTAGATATTTTTTCTTTATAT
>CAVKNZ010000058.1:0-4785 GCA_963657885.1 Bacteroidaceae bacterium | reverse complement strand
CAAATATAGTATTCCGATTATATTAAATATTAATGATGACTATATTTTTTACGATGAATATCGTTTTCATCCTTTAAACCATTTGTATCGAAAATTATATTTAAAAGAATTTAATGAAATAATAAATAGAACTAAAATTGGTATATTTTGCACCAATAAAATAAGAGATAAATATACTGGTGAATTAGGCATTAAAGGCGAAGTTATTTATCTATCATCTGATGTTGCTCCTACTAAGCCATATAATATCAATTTAACAAAAGACTGGTATTATTTTGGAAACTTAGAATATGGTCGTTTGGATTCACTTAAAACAATCGCTAGTGAACTATTTAAAAGAAGATCCAATATCAAATTGCATGTTTATTCTAACGATATCAAAAAGATTGAAAACAATATTCTAAATTTAGTCTTACATAACGCCATCCCTTATTCTGAAGTCAAGGAGAAAATGAATAATGCAGGAGCTTTAATAGTGGTGGAAGATTTTAAAAAGAAAAATTTAAACATGGTTAGATATTCTTTATCTACGAAAATAGGTGATTCTTTATGTTCTGGGAGGCCTATTATTGCGTTTGGTCCTAAAGGTGCAGGAGCTATTGATTTCTTATTAGAAAATAATGTCGCTTATGTGGCTACAAACAAAAATGAATTAAGCAAATTAATTTGTAACATATTAAGTGGTTTCAATGATAATGCGATTTATATTAACCAGTATAAAATTGCTGAAGAATATTTTGATGTAGATGTTCAATCAAAGAAATTTTTGAATATTATTAGCTCACTGAAAAAATAAAATGACGTTTTTTGGCACTCTCGATTATATAAAATGCTTATTCGATTTCTTTTGATAATTTATTATAATTTTCTTAGCGATATTTTCTTATATCATGTGCAGATAGTTGAAAGTCTCTTTTGAAAAGTTTCACTGTTCTATGAAAGGCAAGGACGCATTTATGAAAGTTATTATTTTAGCCGGTGGATTTGGTACTCGCATATCTGAAGAATCACAATTTAAACCTAAACCAATGATTGAAATTGGTGAGATGCCAATTATATGGCATATTATGAAGTTATATTCTTCATATGGCTTTAATGATTTCATTATTTGCGCTGGTTATAAACAAGACTATATTAAAAAATGGTTTAGAGATTATTCATTAATCACCTCTGATGTTACTTTTGATTTTTCTCAAAAAGATAATATTGTTATCCATAAAAAACACACCGAACCATGGAAAGTAACAATTGTTGATACTGGTTTAAATACTCAAACTGGTGGAAGAGTAAAAAGAATAAAAGATTTCATAGGTAACGAAACATTTATGCTTACTTATGGTGATGCTGTTGGTGATATTGATATTGAAGAATTGTTAAAATATCACAAGTCTCATGGCAAAATAGGCACTGTTTCTGTTTATAACTTTGGGCAAAATAAAGGTGTTCTCGAAATAGATAATGGAAAAGTAAAAGCCTTTAGAGAAAAATCTGATTTAGATGGTGATTTAATTAATATTGGCTATATGGTCTTTGAACCAAAATTCTTTGATTATATCGAGGGAGATAATACGATTCTTGAAAAAGAACCGATGTCAACATTGATTGCTAATAATCAACTTATGGCATATACTCATACTGGTTTTTGGCAATGTATGGATACTTTAAGAGAAAAAGAAAAATTAGAAAAACTTTGGATTAATGGTAATGCTCCTTGGAAGAAGTGGAATGACTAAAATAGATTTATCGTTTTATAAAAATAAAGTTGTACTGGTTACTGGCCATACAGGTTTTAAGGGATCTTGGTTGTCCAAGATTTTGATTTTGAATGACGCTAAAGTAGTGGGGTATTCATTAGAAGCACCAACCATTCCTAATCTTTTTTCTTATTTGAATTTAGATAAACAAATGATTTCTATCATTGGTGATATTCGTAATTTAGACAAGTTAAAAGAAGTGTTCGATAAATATCAACCAGAAATTGTTTTTCATTTAGCGGCCCAGCCAATAGTAAGAACATCTTATGAAGAACCTGTGTATACATACGATGTTAATATTATGGGTACAGTTAATATATGTGAATGTTTTAGAAAGCATCCTTGTGTCAAATCATTTTTAAATGTAACAACTGATAAAGTATATGAAAATGATGATATTCCAAATCATCCATTTAAGGAAGATGAAAAGCTTGATGGGTATGACCCTTACAGCAACTCAAAAAGTTGTAGTGAAATCATTACACACTCCTATTATAAATCCTTTTTAAAAGGTTTAGGGGTTGCCGTTAGCACTGCGAGAGCCGGAAATGTTATAGGTGGTGGCGATTTTTCGAAAGATAGAATAATTCCTGATGCTGCTCGTGCATTAAAGGAAAATAAAGAATTAATTATTAGAAACCCAAATTCAACTAGACCTTATCAACATGTTCTTGAACCTCTAGTATGTTATTTGCTTATCGCAAAAGAGCAATATTTTAATCATAGTTTATGTGGAGCATACAATATTGGTCCTGATAGTTGTGATTTCGCACCAACACAAAGATTAATTGATTTATTTGCTAAACAATTTGATGGTGAATTTAAATATATTATTAAAAGCGATAACGGACCACACGAAGCTTCTTTTTTGTCCTTAGATAATAATAAAATGAAAAAAACTTTTAACTGGTCTCCTAAAATTCATATCGAAGAAGCGATTAAATTATCTGCTGATTGGTATCGAACTTGGAAAGATGGTGGAGATTTAGAAAAACTTACAGAAAAACAAATAAAGGAGTTCTTTAGTGAATAAAGTATTAATTACAGGGGCAGCAGGTTTCGTTGGATCTGCAGTTGTTAAAGAATGTTTGAATAAAGGAATGATCGTTTACGCAGTTGATATAATTGATGATCCTTTTTTAAGACTTCCGCTTGAAAATAAAAAACTTGTTTTTATACAAAAAGATCTGACTAAATTTAATGAGTTGGTATCCGAATTAAGCGGAAAGAATATCGATACTTTTTTTCATTTTGCATGGAAAGGTTCTGCTGGTTCGCTAAGAGAAGACTATATTTGTCAAGTTGATAATGCGTTACTAACGGTTGAATTGATGAAGTTTGCTAAATCGATAGGATGCAGTAAATTTATTGTCGCAGGAACAATTATGGAATTTGAAACCAATGAAGTAATTTATTCGCAAGGAACCAAGCCACAAATGTCATACTTATATGGAGTTGGGAAATCTCTTGCGCATCAATTGTGCAAGCCTCTTGCTAACAACATTGGCATTGATTTGGTTTGGGGATATATTACAAATACATTTGGTGTTGGAGAGTTATCTCCAAGACTTATTAATAGCACAATTAGAAAATGCATTAATCACGAGGAACTAAATTTTACTTCTGGGACACAAAATTATGATTTTATTTATATCGATGATGTCGCTAGAGCATTTTATCTTTTGGGCGAAAAAGGCAAAGCTAATAAAGGCTATATGATTGGAAGCGGTAACGCTAGACCGTTAAAAGAATTTTTAGAAACATTAGTTAAAACATGCGATAAAGATGCTATTCCTAATTTTGGAAATGTTCAATTTACAGGAGTCAATCAATTGCTTGATACATTTTCCATAAAAGAATTAGAAAAAGACTGTGGCTTTGAGCCACAGATATCCTTTGAAGATGGTGTTAAAAAAACATTTGAATGGCTGAACGCAGAGGAAGAGAAATAGCGATGCAAAAATTTTTATTTGAAGAATTGCCTTTAAAAGGCGCTTATCTAATTAAACCTTTTTTTGCCTCTGATTGTCGGGGTGGATTCATTAAAGATTTTTCAAAAGAAATATTTTTAGCAAATGGAATTGATTATGACTTAAAGGAGGTTTTTTACACTATATCTCATAAAGGTGTTATTAGGGCTCTTCATTTTCAAGAGGTCAATCATCAACCTAAACTGGTTAGATGTATTTCTGGCAAAGTATATGATGTTATTGTAGATTTGAGACCTAATTCTCCAACATTTAAACAGTGGATGGGATTTTATTTAACAGGAGAGAATATGTATGAATTACTAATTCCTGCCCATTTCGCTCATGGTTATTTAGTTATTGAGGATTCCATTGTTTCATATAAATGTGCCACCGCGTTTGATAGTAAAAATGATAGTGGGATTATTTATAATGATCCTGATATTGGGGTTAAGTGGCCTTTTGAAGAAATAGGTGGTATTAAAAAATTAATAATTGTAGATAAAGACAAAAATTTGCAATCATTAAAAGAATATCTTAAAAATGGTTGTAGATAATGAAGGATGTCACACTTTTCTAGAATATGTTTATTAAACAAAAAGGAGTGTTTAGATGATTAATTATTCGATAATAATTGACTGTCCTGATTCTTATTTGGATATTTTAAAAGTGTTTTTCTTTTTCTTGGAAAAGAATTGGAAAAATAGAAAACAGAAAGTATATGTTACAACTCAAGAAAGCGATATAGAACATCCTGATAATGTTACATTTGTTAAATGCGGAAATAATGCTAATTCTATTCAAAGAGCGAAAAAAGCTATCCAAATCATTAAAGACGAATATGTTTTGATAATGAATTGCGACAATTTTATAGGTAGCAAAATTGATGATGAATCAATTGAACAACTACTTCAGTTTGCAAGTATGAACAACATTAAGTATATTCGTGTTTGGCAAACAAAAAATAAAGAGCAAAAAAAATATAAATCAGACTTTAAAAATTTATATTATTGTAATAAGAAAGCAAGGTATTCTAAATCTTTAATGGCTAATTTTTGGCGTAT
>CAVKNZ010000057.1:0-5301 GCA_963657885.1 Bacteroidaceae bacterium | reverse complement strand
TGCAGTTTTTCAGTAAAACGGAAAAAGTGCAAATACAGTCTTGAGATAATTTTGCTTTAAATATACAATATTTTTGGTGATAAGTATGTTATATAGAAAGAAAATTGAAGATTTAAAAAGATGGAAAGAGAATAATTCCACAGCGCTCCTAGTTGATGGGGCTAGGCAAGTTGGTAAAACAAAATTAATTGAAGAATTCATAAAAGATGAATTTAACAATTTTATTGAGATTGATTTTACAAAAAATCCAACTGCTTTAGGCTATTTATTAGAAATTAAAGATTACGATGACCTTATTAGCAGATTATCTTTATTATCTGATACTAGATTAAGTGGCGAAAACGATGTTCTTTTTCTTGATGAAATACAATACTATTATGAAATTCGAAAAAAGCGAATTGAAGAGGATCCCTCATTTGCTTATAAATATAGCGATATCATCACCTTATCTAAAGAGATTACAAATCGTCACGGATTTAGACTAATAATGTCTGGATCGATGCTTGGCGTATCATTGTTTAATATCAATTTAAATCCAACAGGATATGTGACAACGCTGACTCTCTATCCTATGGATTTTGAAGAATTTTTAATTGCCAATAAAATCGATGAAAACATTATCAAAGAATTAAAAGATTGCTTTAACAACAAAATCCCCGTTAGCGAAACGCTTAACGAGATGATGATTAAAAAATTTGAAGAATACACTCTTCTTGGAGGCATGCCAAAAGCGGTAGATGCTTATCTAGAAGATAAAAACTTTGTTAATGCCGATTTAGCGGTTCAAGAAATCGATGACTGGTATCGTAAGGACATACTAAAATATACAAAAAAATCTGATAGATTAATCATTTTAGAAATGTATGATTTACTGCCTAGTGAAATTTCGATGAAAAATAAGCGTTTCGTTAAATCGCATATGGATGTTAGCAATTTTAAAAATCTCAATTTAGATGATAGATTCTTATGGCTAAAGAAAGCAGGAATTGCTATACCAACATATAATGTTAAAAACCCAAAATATCCATTATTAATTTCTAAAGACCATAAAACAGTAAAATTATTTTTTAATGATGTAGGATTACTCACACATTATCTTTTTGATAGCGACGCAAAAATGCGTTTATTAATCAATCGAGATAATGTTGATTTTGGATCTATATACGAGAATGTAGTCGCAGAAACTTTATTAACACATGGATTTAATCCATTCTTCTATTCAAATAAAAAAAGAGGAGAAGTAGATTTTATTATTGAAAGGAATATGGCAATTATCCCAATAGAAATAAAATCATTTAAATTAAAGAATAATGTCAAATCATATAGCCATCCTGCTTTAGATAATTTATTAATAGCTCATGAAGAAATTAAGGAATCATGGGTATTTGGTTTGACTAATATCTATCAAGAATCAGATCGAATATATCAATTTCCAATCTATATGGTTGATTTTGTAAGTAAGTAATTGTGGTCTAAGCAAAATTCAAATATTCCTTTAAGTTTTTAACTGCGTAGATTTCTACATATACCATCCTTAATTTCGCTGATTTTATCAGCATATTTACTTGTCTTTATCTGCGAAATAGTTGTCTATACTTTAGGGTATGGCTCAAAAAATGCTTGTTTTTTTTCAATTAAATTTGAACTTGAAGGAAAGGGAGACACAATTGAATTTTTGTAATTCTTATTGTTGATTTCTTAGTGACTTTTCTTCCTTATGTTCCTTGGAAAGGATGACAAACAATATGAACAAAAAACAAAAAGGCAGTATTATTCTCGCTTCACTTGCTTCAATTGCGACGGCAGGTTCTCTACTTGCTGGTGCAACATACGCTTTATTTACTAGCGAAAGTAAGACCAATATCGCAGTTAATAGCGGTACAGTCAATGTTGTGGCAACTTTAGAATCGCTATCAGCATCGCATAAAGCCGCTGATGGGAACGGTGAATATCAAACTATAGATGGCTCATTATTTAATGGAACAGCAACTATTGATGAAACTAAACAAACTTTAACTATTGATAAAATGGTTCCAATGGATAAAGTTACTTTAACTATCAAATTAGAGAATAAAAGTAATGTCGCAGCAAAATACCGTACTATTCTTGAATGCGTTGATGATAATGGACTGTTTTTTGGTTTAAATATTACATTAGGCAATCGAGTATTTGATGGCTTTACAGCTATTTCTAAATACGCTGATATTAATCCGAATAGTGATGATATTTTAATTCCTGTTGAAATTGAGCTTCCTTACGAGGCGGGTAATGAATATCAGGATAAAACTTGCACAATTTCATACCATGTTGAAGCTATTCAAGGGAATGCTGCTGTTGAGGACATTGACGAAAATACCTTATATATTTACAACTCATTCGATCACAAAGCCCTAGCAAGAAAGATAGCTACTGGAGAAATTCCTGATAATATTTCAAAAGTTTTGTGCAAAAATATCGTTTCTGATGAAGATTCGCAAACAAGTCATTTAGTTGCTCAAACAACAATAAACAGCGTATCTACTTTAAATTTATCTGGTAAAGCATTTTCTGTTGATACTTCAAATACTTCTACTTATGGAAATGCTACCCCAGTTTTATTTACTGTAACTGGTAGCGAATCTGTATTAACAATTAATGATACTGACAACTCTGGCTCAATTACTTGCGAAGCAGGAAACGATCAAGTTTATGGCATTAGCGTCGAAAATGGCGCAACAGTTATCGTTAATGGTGGCACTTTCTATGGTGCGATGACAATGATCCAAGTTACGCAAGGAGAATTAATTATAAATGGCGGATTTTTTGATTGTGCTCCTACGTATAAGGCATATTACAAACCTTACATTCCTAAATATTTAATTAATTGTATTGATCGTTATTATGATAATGGAGAAGCAAAAGTAAGTATTAAAGGTGGAACTTTTGTTAATTTTAATCCGGCAAAAGCACCAGAAACAAATACCCCTTCATATGTTGCAGATGGCTATAAGGTAGTTACCGAAACTCATGATGATGATATTTACTATATCGTTGTTCCAGAAAGCGAATAATGATTTAATTTTGGCTTCTAAAGGCCTTGCGTTTTTCTAACTCCTATAACATCAATCGTGGACTAACGTAAAGTCGCGAAAAAATTTCTTAAAAAATATGAAATCTGAAGTGGTGTAATTCCTCATTGGGATTCATCACTTCTTTTTTTGATTAGTTATGTCCGAGCTATATTTCAGCAAAGCTTGAATTTAGTAGAAATAAATTCAATGCATTATACAAAGTTTAAGGACAACTACCTCCGCCAAAGGTGAGTCAAACAAGGAGAACTTCAATTATTGATAAATTACGAACTAAAAATGCATATAGATGCACTTTTGTTTCCTTTTCCTTGCTAAACAATGATTCTTTTTCTATGATAATTACGAACTAAAAATGCATATAGATGCACTTTTGCGTCCAATACTGCATGAAAGGAGTTAAATAGCGTGATTGAAAGAAAACAATATCTCAATAAACTCATTAAAAAAGAAAATAACGGACTAATAAAAGTTATCACCGGTATAAGAAGATGTGGTAAATCATTTCTTTTATTCAATATTTTTTATAATTACTTAATAGATAAAGGAATAGATGAAGACCATATAATTACTCTTGCATTAGATGAATCTAAAAACATTAAATATAGATCGCCTCTATTTTTAGACGACTACATTCAAAGTAAAATAACTGATGACAAGCAATACTACATTTTCCTAGATGAAATACAAAAGGTGAAACCTGTTAAAAATCCTTATTTAGATGAGGAAGATGAAAAAATAACATTTGTCGATGTTCTTCTTAGCTTGATGAAGAGAAAAAATGTAGATATCTATGTTACAGGTAGCAATTCTAAGATGCTTTCATCTGATATTTTGACTGAATTTCGTGGGAGAAGTGATGAAATTAGAGTTCATCCGTTATCATACAATGAATTCTATAATGCTTATAAAGGGGATAAGCATAATGTCTGGAAGGAATATGTAACATATGGGGGAATGCCCTATATTATGAGTCTAGATACTCACGAGGAAAAAAGTTCATATTTACATGACTTATTTGACAAGGTTTATTTGGCGGATATTTTAGAAAGAAGAAAGTTAATTAATGACAAAATTATTCTAGAGGACCTGCTTAATTTAATATCTTCATCTATCGGGTCACTTACCAATCCTACAAAGATCGCTAATACATTTAGAAGCGTTAAACATATCTCGATAAATTCGAATACTATAAGCAGATATCTAGATTACTTTATTGATGCTTTCATGATTAGCAAAGCACAGAGATACGACATCAAAGGTAAGAGCTATTTTGAGTCACCTTTAAAATATTATTTTGTAGATGTAGGACTAAGAAATGCTAGGCTTAATTTCCGTCAGCAAGAAGAAACTCACTTAATGGAAAACATTATTTATAACGAGCTTTGCATTCGCGGCTATGATGTTGATGTCGGAGTTGTTGAACATTCAACAAAAACAAGTGAGGGAAAATCTCAAAGAGTTCAGCAAGAAGTTGATTTTGTAATCAACAAAGGAAGCAATAGATACTATATTCAGTCAGCATTTGCTATTCCTGATGAAGCAAAAAGAAAGCAAGAGACAAACGTTTTCTCTAGAATAAATGATTCTTTTAAAAAGATAGTTATTGTGCGAGATGATATTATTCCTTGGCATGATGATCATGGCACCCTCTTTCTTGGCGTTGAACAATTCTTATTAGATGAAAACGCCATCGACTTGTAATTATTAAGTGAGCAAGAATGAAGGTGAACAACACTTAAAGTATTTAAGTTTTGTCACTTAAATGTTTCACTATGTTTATATGTGATGGTGGACTGAACAAAATTCAAATACTCTTTTAAACTTTTCTTTACAAGGATTTCTACATATTAATTAGTCGTTATCTATATAATAGATGAGTCCAAAATAAGTATTTTTAAAATACTTCTTGTTTTTTAATCATGAATTTCTTATTTTAATAGCATGAAGAAAACACAAAAGTGTAGCATTATTCTTACTTCGCTTGCCTCTATTGCGGTAGCGGGTTCTCTTATCGCTGGCTCAACTTACGCATTGTTTACCAGTGAAAGTAAGGCTAATATTGCCATTAGTTCCGCGAATGTTGATGTTACTGCATCGATAGGCAACTTGAAAACTTATTCTGGCGTTAACTTAATTGGCAATGCTGAAACTGATGTTATCGAAGAAACTGAGGTTAATGGGACATTCACTAACGGAGGAACTGCGAAGATCACCGATAAGGGTGAACTTG
>CAVKNZ010000056.1:0-5310 GCA_963657885.1 Bacteroidaceae bacterium | reverse complement strand
TTGAAGAATTGCTTTCTAGTTTAGATTCTCTTATCACCCTTCATCAGCGTAAGTGCGAGAAGCTTCAAAATATTAAGAAATCGCTTTTAGAACGCATGTTTATATAATTACGGAGGACTTTTTATGTTTAATGATGAACTAACTTTTGAAAAAGAAGTAATAAAAAAATTGATTCAGCATGGCTGGGACAAAACTGTTCTTAAATACAAAACTCAAAAAGACCTAATTGATAATTGGGCGGATATTTTATACCAAAACAATAAGGGTATTGATAGATTAAATGGTCAACCACTTACACAGGGAGAAAAAGACCAATTGATTGAACAAATCAATCATCTGAAAACTCCATTAAATCTAAATAAATTCATAAACGGAAAAACTATTTCTATTAAAAGAGATAATCCTAATGACCCGGACCATTTAGGAAAAGAAATCACTCTTTTTGTATATGATAGAGAACAAATTGCTGGAGGAAAAAGTGTTTATCAAATTGCTGAGCAACCTATCTATCCTGCTCAGAATATTGTTGAAACAAGTTCGCGTGGCGATTTAGTTCTTTTAATTAATGGCATGCCTGTCATTCATATTGAATTAAAAAAGAGTAAAATACCACTTTCTCAAGCTACAAATCAAATTGAAAGATATGCTAGAAAAGGCGTCTTTACTGGTTTATTTTCATTGATTCAAGTTTTTGTAGCGATGACGCCAGAAGAAACAACATATTTTGCCAATCCTGGAGATGGTAAATTTAATAGTAAATTCTTTTTCAAATGGGCTGATAAAAACAATATCCCTTATACAAGTTATGAGAAGATTATCACCCATCTATTATCTATTCCAATGGCTCATAAACTCATTGGTTTCTATACAGTGCCAGATGATGGAGATGGTGTTTTGAAAGTTTTAAGAAGCTATCAATACTATGCTGTTGAAGCTATTTCAAATCGAGTTGCTAACGCTGAATGGACAAAAAGCGATCGATTAGGCGGCTATATTTGGCATACCACAGGAAGTGGTAAAACAATGACAAGCTTTAAGGCTGCTCAGTTATTAGCTAATTCCAAAAAATGCGATAAGGTTGTCTTTTTAATGGATCGTATTGAATTAGGAACGCAATCAGCGAAAGAATATAGAAATTTTGCTGATGAACGCGAGGAAATACAAGAAACAGAAGACACAGAAGTATTGAAAAATAAACTGACGAGTTCTTACGCGGAAGATACGTTAATAGTTACTTCTATACAAAAGATGAGTAACATCCAATTAGATAACGGTTTTAATCAAAAGGATATCGAAAAAATAGCTAAGAAGCATCTAGTTTTTATCATTGATGAATGCCATAGATCTACATTTGGCGACATGCTTATTAATATTAAAAATACATTTCCTTGTGCTTTATATTTCGGTTTTACTGGCACGCCAATACAAACTGAAAATCAAAAGAACATGAATACAACAACAGATTTATTTGGAAATGAACTACATCGTTATTCAATTGCTGATGGAATTAGAGATGGCAATGTTCTTGCTTTTGATCCTTATAGCATGTTCACTTTTGAAGATTCTAAGCTTAGAAAAGCGGTAGCATTAAACCAAGCCAAAGCTAATAGCGTTGCTGAAGCTATGGCAAATCCAAATAAAAAAGTCTATCTGCATTTTATGAACGATGTTCCGATGGCAGGGAAAAATGTGCCTGGAGGATATGAAAAAGGAATAGAAGATTATGTTGATTCTGCTCAATATGAAAGAGACAACACAAAGCCAATCGAAAGCCAGCATCAGTATCAAGTAGTAAAGAAAATACTAGAAGGTTGGGAAACGACAAGTTTGTGTTCTAAATTTCATGCTTTATTTGCTACAAGTTCCATTAAAGAAGCTATTGAATATTATCGATTGTTTAAAGATATGATGGGAAAAAACGACCTTCCTGTTATTAAAATAGCTACTTTATTTGATGAATCAATTGATAATGATGGCGGCGCAACCGAAAAAGAAAAAGCTATGGTGGAGATGTTGACTGATTATAATAATACTTTCAAACAAACATACACTATTCCTAGATATCAAGGATATAAAAAAGATTTATCTTGGAGACTAGCGCATAAAGAAAAATATCGAGGTATCAAAAAAGATGAACAGCTTGATCTTCTGATTGTTGTTGATCAAATGCTAACTGGCTTCGATTCTAAATGGATTAATACTTTATACATTGATAAAAAACTGAAATTTGAAGGCATTGTTCAAGCATTTTCGAGAACAAACCGCGTTTTTGATGCTGATAAACCATATGGAATAATTAAATATTTTAGATATCCTCACACAATGAAAAGAAATATTGATGATGCTTTCAATCTTTATTCAGGCAACAAACCATTCGGTATTTTCGTTGATAAATTGCCAAAAAACTTAGAATCTATTAACGCTTTATTTGATGAAATTAAGAGCATATTTGAGTCTGATGGAATAATGAACTTTGAAAAACTGCCAAGTGCGGACCATGACAAAGCAAAATTTGCTTTATTATTCTCAAGAATGACTCACACATTAATAGCGGCTAAAATTCAAGGTTTCCAATGGAATAAGAATGATACTGGCATAGAAATGCATTTAGATGAAAAGACATATCTAATTTTAGCAAAGAGATATTCTGAATTATTTGTCGGTGGTGGCTATACTGGTGGCTCAGGAACAAGTTACGATATTGATTCAACTTGCATTGAAATCGATACTGGCAAAATTGACGCGGATTATTTGGATGGTAAATTTAAAAAATATATCTCTACACTTCAAGAATATGGAAAAGACGCTCCATTAGCGGAAAAACTTTATGAAGAAGTTCATAAGAGTTTTGCTATGCTAAGCCAAGATGAACAAAAGTTTGCTGAAATGATTATCTATGACATTCAAAGCGGAAAATTGTTCGTTGATAGCGGCAAAACTTTTAGAGATTATCTAAACGAATATCAAATCAGAATTAAAAACGATCAGATACATAACTTTGCAACATCATTAGGTTATGATGAAACAATATTAAGAGAACTTGTTATGGCTAGACCAAATGAAGCAAACTTAAATGAATTTGGTAGATTTGATAAATTACGCAATACATTAAATCCAAGTGTTGCATCAGAATATTTTGAAAAGAAAAACGGAAAGAAAACTCCAAAGCCAATTGTCATTAGAGACGCCGAAAACCTAGTTAAAAAATTCATTCTACATGGTGGTTTTGACATTTAATCACTCTTGGGAACAGCGTAAATTAAGCGATCTTATTATTAAAGGAGGCTCAGGTGGAACCCCTTCGACTAGTAATCTAAGTTTTTATACTGGAAATATACCTTTTTTAAGCATCACAGATATCACCAACTCAAACGGTTTTATTTTTGATACTGATAAACACATAACAGAAGAAGCTTTAGACGCTTCGGCGGCTTGGATTGTTCCTGCTGAATCTATTTCACTAGCTATGTATGCTTCAGTTGGAAAAGTCGCTATTTTGAAAGATAACATTGCAACTTCTCAAGCTTTTTTCAACATGGTGTTTAATAAAACTGAAACTCGTGACTACTGCTTTCAATATCTAAAAATGATGGAAGAAAATAATGCATGGTCATCCTTAATTTCTACTGGAACTCAATCTAATTTAAATGCTGATAAGGTAAAGAATTTATTAATTAAGCTACCGACATCATTAAACGAACAAAGAATTTTGGGAACTTATTTAAATAGTTTAGATTCCCTTATCACCCTTCATCAGCGTAAGTGAAAAGAAAGGGTAAAAAGATGAATAAAAAACGAAAAATGTTGTTTTCAACATACTTTGAAGAATGGATAAAAATCTATAAAGATGGAGCGATTAGAAAAGTTACAATGGATAAATATTTATTATCATTAAGTTGGGTAAAAAAGATTGCTCCAAAATTAAAATTACATGATATTGATAGAGTGGCATATCAGCAATTATTGAATGATTATGCAAAGAATCATGAACGTCAGACCACGATGGACTTTCATCATCACTTAAAGGCGTCTTTATTAGATGCTGTTGATGAAGGCTTATTAGCAAAAGATCCGACAAGAAAAGTCATCATTAAAGGAAAGGATGCTAGAAATAAGAAAAGAAAATATCTAAATCAATTTGAGCTTCATAGTTTGCTCACTCATTTGAATCTTGACGACAAATTGAATTATGATTGGCTTATTTTGCTTATCGCAAAAACTGGTATAAGATTTTCTGAAGCAATTGCGTTAACGCCATCAGATTTTGATTTCGCTCATCAAGTTCTGTCAATAAATAAGACTTGGAACTATAAAGATGGCGGTGGATTTCAACCTACGAAAAACAAGTCATCTATAAGAAAAATACAATTAGATTGGATGATTGTTTCGCAATTTTCTGCTCTATTAAAAGATTTGCCTCAAGATAAACCAATATTTATTAAAGAGATTATATTTAATTCTACAATCAACAATATTCTTGAACGGCATTGCAAAAAACTTAATATACCAGTAATTTCTGTTCACGGATTAAGACACACGCATGCATCATTGTTACTTTTTGCTGGTGTTTCTATTGCGAGTGTGGCTAAGAGACTGGGACATTCAAGCATAAATACAACCGAAAGAACTTATTTGCATATCATCCGTGAATTAGAAAATAAAGATGTGGATTTAGTGATGAGGTCTTTGTCGGGACTTTGTTAAATATATTTTTTGCTTACGCTGATGAAGGGTGATAAGGAAATCTAGGTCATCAAATAGCGTTGAAATTAATTGTTGCTCTTTTCTCGACTTTGGATAGACGATGTCAATATCAGCCATCACATTATTCATTAGTTTTGGATTGCCAACATAAGAAACATATCCTTTTGAAACGTTATTCAATGCATAAGCAAAACATGTATTAGGAGTTTCTACGTTTGGCAATAAAACGCCACAAACATTTGTGCAATAGAACTTTCCTGATCGAAAATTAACAGTTCCAGCATTTGCCCCATCAGTTGTCCATGTTATAGCATCTTCGTATAAAAACGAATTATAAAAGCCCATTAATCCATTATTAAGTGTTTGAGATGAGTAAACAGGAAATCGATTTACATCATCTTTGGTTTCCGCTGTTAATGTTGCAGATAAAACATAACCGCGCGTTATATCAAATATGTCTTTGATCTTACGCTGTTCCCAAGCGCCAGTGAATCCTTTGAATCTGATTCGAGGTTTTAATGAGCCATCGGTTGGAAACATGTTTTCAAGTAGCGACTTCTTAATCTCAATCAATTTATCACACTTACGCTGATGAAGGGTGATAAG
>CAVKNZ010000055.1:0-5377 GCA_963657885.1 Bacteroidaceae bacterium | reverse complement strand
CAGGGCGTTCAAATTCAAAGATGTCGCCAATCTTATGCTGTTCCCAAGCGTCAGTAAATCCTTTAAATCTGATTCGAGGTTTTAATGATTTTTCATCCATTTTATTCACCTCTAAGCAATTTCTGGAATTCTTGAAGACCTTTTGAATCAAATTCATCAGCGTCTAATTCATCAATCATATTAGATAATGCAGTTTCAGTTTCCTTTATTTGAGCCTCTAAATCTAAATAAGTCGTTTCGTATTTCTTTGATAATTTATGAATTTTTACACTTAACTCATTTATTAACAATTCAGGGAGCTTATTTAATGACTGAATAATTGGGTTAATCCATTTAAGTTTTAATAATTCTAATACTTCGTCATCATTAAGATGCTCTATCGCTTCTTTGCTAGCAATTTCAAGATTACTTTGTTGCTCTTTAATAATTTTCTTTAATTGTTTTTCTTCGTCTATAAGCTTTGCAACATTGACAATTTTATAATCTAATGAATCTTGTGCTAGAGTCTGCTTCTTTAACGATTTTGCGTATTTTATAACTTCAGCGTTTTGAAATGAGTCCTTTTCATCATTTAATAGTTCACTTATTTCTTCCTTTTCATCCTCGGATAATTCTTCGATGACTTGAGAATAATATGATGTTATTTCTTCTAGTCTATTTATGTTTTTACTTAATTTACCTGATTGAACGGATAATCTAGTTTCCTGAACAAGAGAGAATGGAATTATGTGACCTGCCCATCCTTCTTGAATTTCGATGTCTTTCCCGTCTTTTTTCTTTGTTACCATGTTTGGATCAACTTGCTTAGTTGAACTAAATCCTTCAGTTTTTATTATTTCAAGGTCGACAGCTATTTTTCCCCATTCGTCATCCAATAATTGATATGCTACATATTTATCCATTAAATTTAGTGAACTGACCTTTTGGAAAATATTATCTGCAATTATTGATTCCTCTTTTGAAATGTTAACTGTTTCATAATTTGAAATTAGTTCATTTTCTAAATATGCATCGAAATCACTAAACGTATCCTTGAAACGTTGCAAAAATGATTTAACACCACTATTTTCCTTGATCGCAGTTTTAATATCATCTACTTTTGGTTTAGAGAAACCGCTATTAACTGATTCGAATAATTCATTTCTCAAGCTTGGAAATGCTTCCCAATACTTTTTGTATTCGTCAATTTCGGAATTAGGAACTCCTCCAAACATTGAAGCGTAAATATCAAACGTTTCTGCGCTTTCGCTCGAATCAACATATCTAGGAATATTTAAGTTGTAATCGTTATTACGAATTTCTTCCTTGGATACCAATCTAGAATATTTAGAAATTGTTGTTCTAGTAAGAACTGTATCGACTATTTTTTTAATATCAGAAGCTCTAAGCTTATTGTTTTTACCTACTTTTTCAAAACCTTTAGAAGCATCGACAATTAGAACATCATTTTTTTCTCGTTTCTTTTTAAGAACCATAATAATTGTTGGAATTCCAGTACCAAAGAAAATATTCGCTGGTAGACCAATAATCGCATCAATATTGTCATTCTCAATCAAATTTTTTCTGATGTTACCTTCTTCCCCGCCTCTAAATAGAACGCCATGAGGGAGAACAATTGTCATAATACCATCCGGTCTTAAATGATATAAATCGTGCAATAAAAATGCGTAATCCGCTTTGGCTTTAGGAGCAATGCCATAATTAGAAAATCTAGGATCTTCTTTTGGCTCCCATCTTTGAGAATATGGTGGATTCGAAACTACAGCATCAACAAATAACGCTTCATAAGTATTTTCTTTATCCCCTTCCTCGAAATATGGCCAATCATCCGCAAGTGTGTCGCCGTTTCTAGCGACAATGTTTTCAGGATTAATACCTCGCATAACAAGATTCATTCTCGTAAGTGAATAAGTATTTTCTTTTAACTCTTGCGCATAATACTTAATTTTGTTTTTATCGTTTAAATATTTAGCAACACTTTGCCCGATGTTAATAAGCAAGGAACCAGATCCACTTGTTGGGTCATAGATTTCTATTTTTTCTCTATCTTTTAAGTGATCAGCAACTATTTGAGACATCACTAACGATACTTCGTGTGGGGTGTAAAATTCACCAGCCTTTTTCCCTGCGTTTGCAGCGAACATGCCAATTAAATATTCATAAATAAAGCCAAGAACATCATAGCCTTGTTTATCATCCATAGGTATTGGATCAATCAATGCAATTAATTTACTGATAGCTTTTGTTTGGGCTCCCGAGTTATCACCAAGTTTACTTAAGCCAGTATCAAGAGTATCAAATATTTTTTCGAATACTTTCTTATGATTTTCATTTATCAGTCTATTAAAAGCAGAAAGAGCATCTCTAACATTAGAGACATCAAAATCAGAACCCATTTTTAACCAAGTCGAAAATAGATTTTTATAAGATATAAAGTAACCATATCTATCCTGACATTGCTTAACAGTAGCTGCGTCTTCCTCGACGAGATAAGTCTTCATGGTCTCTTCGTCCCATCCGTCTTTTTTTAGATCATTTTCTTCTTTGTCGGATAAAAACTTATAGAAGATAAAGCCAAGAATATAATCTTTATATTCGTTTGCTTCAATCTTGGAACGCATATTATTCGCGGATTCCCAAATTCTAGCTGCTAGTTGTTGTTTGTTCATGATTGTTTTCCCCTAGTATGTTGATAATTCTTTTATATAAAATTCAGATTTTAGTAGAGCATCTTCCAGTGACTTTTTAGAAAACTTAAGCCTAGAATTCGCTTCCGCTCTGATGACATTTGGCCAGCCTTCTTCTTTTTCCATTCTTGCTATAACAGAACTATAATCGTCGCTTCCAATAGATTTATGTCCCATTGGTCCAACAATGATATCAGAGTACTTATCAGAATATTGAATTGAATTCCATTTATATTTTTGCAATTTGTCGTATTCCAATACCATTTCTACTCTTTTAGTATCGATATTATACTGCTTAAGTAATTTGATTACTTCATCTTTCCCAATATCACTTTGACCAACGATTAATAAACGAACAGTTCTTTTATCGTAACTACATTCATCGTAAGAATCATAAGGAATTTGATGTTCATCTAAGAAATCAAATATTCTTCCTTCAACATTTGCATCACGCATCAAGCGACCGAACTCATCCAGGATATCAGCTAGTTGCTTAGCGTTTACTCGTTGTTCCACCGCTTTATTCCTCGCTAAATAAGTTATTGAATGAGCTTTCGTATTCGCGTTGTAACTGAAGAACTCTTTTCTTATATTCCCTTATCTTTTCCAAAGTATTTTTAAGATCCTTAACAAATTCATTTTGTTTCTCTAGCGATGGGCAAGGAATATTTAATTCTTTTAAATTGTTTAGCGTTATCACCTGAATAGTCGCACCAGTTTGAATGCTTTTAATTAAAGATTGTCCAGCACCGCTATTAATGAAAGCGGATAAATAATCAGGATTAATAATGTCCATCAAAGGTCTAATGCCAATCAATGAGCCAAATAATACTATTTGTTCACCATTGGTTTTAATAACTGCTGATTTTATAGTTGTTGACTTGTTAGTGATAACAACATCTCCATCTTTAAGAACGTTCTCTTCCCATTTTCCAGCTAAATGATGCATTCCATCTAAAGATAAACAAGGCAAGTTTTCGACATCAACATATCCATCTTCGATATTAGGAGATGCTAAAACACGAATATTCGTTTCATTATTTTTATTAAAGAAATAAGAGTTTGCAATAACACTTTTGATGAAAGTTTCTTTAATATCATCAACTTTCTTGCCATTCGCTATTTTAACTACATTTTGCTCTGGATTGACTGCAAAATAGACATCTAGATTGCTTCCTCTTTCAAGCAATTCGGAATTAGATAAAGAGATAGATATATCAGTTTTACTATCGCTATTAACTAAGCTAATAATTGTTTCTATGTCGTTGCTAGTGAGATTGATATCTTTGCTTTGTTTATCAATCTCGCCCATATCTGAAGCATCAATAAAATGAACTTTTTCATTGCCAAAAGATAGAACAAGCAATGAGTTTCTAATATTTGAATAAGTATTTATCTTAGTAGGAAGTGCGATGACCGCTTTAACGAGCCCCATTTCAATAGCTTTATTACGGATATCATTCTCATATGTAGATGATAATGCCCCATCATTTACGTGAATGACGGCGACACCATTTTTATTTAAAAAGGAAAGTGCTCTAGCAACAAATAGCCATGATGTCATTGATCTTTTTAAGTTGCTAATAGTAAGCGGAGACCATTTATCGCTACGCAAAGTTTCTAAAGGCCATTGGTAAATGTGGCCCCAAGGGTATTCCATGAAAATCTTATCAAATGATGAGCCTTTACGAGTTAAAACATCTTGCTGTTCAAACTTAACATCTTTGCCTTTAACGGAGCAGACTTTATATGCATTTAATAGAAAATCAAAATTAGTATCACATCCATATAAATTGCTTGTTTCATTCACTTGACTTAGAAAGCTTCCTTGCCCGCAGCAGAGATCTGCAACTGTATCACTTGCTTTTATATCTAATAATGCTTTTGCTAAAGCGACTACGCTTTTAGACGTATTACAAGAAGTCTTATTATCTTTAAGCACTTCTTTTTCAACTATATAAGCGATTTCCTCGTCTGTAACACTATTAATAAACTCCAAAAATGCTTTTTTGAAAGTCATTGTCATGCATTCAGGAGTATTTCCAAAGAATATAAGAATTTGACTAATATCGATAAGTGCATTGCAAAGAAGAAAATTTTTATGTTCTTTATTATTTTTATATTTAAGAGATAGATTATCTATTGCTGTTACAGAATTGCACACATCTCCTGAATGCCAATAATTGCATAAATCGAAAAATTCAGCATCGCCTTTGTTTTTTCTTACTAAATAAGTGACATATGCCGATGCGGCAATAAAGTCTTCTCCTACATATTTTCTTAAATGTGTTGTTTTACTAGATATTGATTGTTCTATTGTTTCCATGATTGTTTCCTCCAACGCAATCAGTATATCAGGTTTTTCAAAAACTTGACAAGATAAATTTAGGTTTTGCGAAAACCTTATTTAAGTATAACAAAGTTATAAATTTTCTTTTTTTATAAATGCCTTCTCGTCCATGTGGCTCACTTTTCAATCAGCGGTTCATCGCAACTCGGCTCACTTTTCAATCAGCGACCCCCAACGACTACCAAAATCTAATTCTTCAAGCATCCAATTGGAACAACAAATATTCCATCTTCCCTTTTATATGCATAATCACCCACGCCGATAAGTACCATCTTAAAGCTTGGTGAATTCATTTTATCGGTGTCGATTTTCTTTTCTAAGGCATTCAAGCTCTTCACCG
>CAVKNZ010000054.1:0-5407 GCA_963657885.1 Bacteroidaceae bacterium | reverse complement strand
ATATCTTGTGACAATTCTCTATACAAGTTTTCAGCGTGTAAATGGTCTTTGTGGAAGTTGTTGTTTTTATAATCAAGATTAGGATAAAGAATAGACAAAACCGCAAAAGCATATTTATCGTCTTTTTGAGTGAATAATAATTTATCAAGACCTTCCTCATCTAGACCACCGTAATTCGAAATAAATGAATTAATATCAAAATCTTTAAAATTCTTAGTCGAATCTAAAAATGATAAAGATATGTCGGCGGTAAAGGCTTTTCTGATTTGCGTTAAAACACCATCTGTAGAGCTACCAAATGTCTTTTTAAGCAATACAGTTAAAAGCCATTTTTTAATATCTTTTCTATCTTGTTCAAATTGAACTTTATTTGCAAAATCATTATAGATATTCTTGTGATAGAGATAATACATAATAGGAATCGTTGCGTTACGAGATGTCAAATTGAACGAATTGAGGCCAAAACTTCGCAATAAATCGAATAAATTTTTAAAACATTCTGAAATGTTATTCCAATTATCTTCTATTAATTTACAAAAAGTAACATCGAAGCTGCTTATTTCTGTTTTCACGCTTTTGCTATATAAAAAGAGAAAACATTTAACAATGTAGTCAAGATCAATTTCAAAACCCTTGCTTTGAATTTCTTCTATTAAATCTTGAATTTCTTTTTTAGCATTTTTTGAATCCCAATTTGAAACAATTTGCGAAAAAACAATATCAGAAAGAGATAAATGAGTCCCGCCAGAATTAATACGCGTAAAAATCTTTACAGCTTTATCAACAGTCGATTCATCTTCTTCATAATAATTTATAAGAGGCTTATTAAAAATTATCTTCTCTAATCTACGAATAATTTTTCGTTCATCTTTTGCTAAATTAGCATCTTCAAAATGCTCTTCTACATCATCTTCACTTTCGTATAAATCAACAATTTTGCTAACATTTAACCATTTATAGTTATTATGGTCAGTAAAAATTGATACTTTATTAGTATCACAGTCTTTTTTAAATTTAAACTCATAGACAAAAGGGTCATCGATTTGGCCAGTTCGGCTAATATTCAAATATAAAGAGCGAGTCGGAAACGATCTTTCCGAATAATCCAATGACTTGCCTTTCTCGTGAAATGAATATGTGCCATAGAGGCCGATTCTAATTGCGGTCAGTCTTTGTTGCCCATCGAGAATAGCAAAAAAATCATTTTGCCTCGATGTGTCATGGAGTCTAGTTGTGGTTGCCATGTCCCTTGCGCCAGCAACATAATCTTTTAAAAATTCATAAAATTTGCTGGTACTTTTTGCCTCACCAGATACTTTCCAAAAAAGAAAGGAACTAATTGGATATTCTCTCATTAATGAATCAAAAAGCATTTCAATTTGGTTAGCTTTCCATACAAAATCCCTTTGAAATGCTGGCAATAAATAATCATTTCTTTCAATTTTTTGCATTGCTTCGCTAATAGTAATAGCAGATTGGAACTGACCCATATTTTCCCTCTTTTTCTACGTTTATTAAATAATATCATGCTGACCGGTGAAAACAACATTGTCAATTTAATAGAAAATCTACCCCTAATTGAAAAAGTAAGCTTGGATGACGAAGCAGAGGAATATTATATTTGTATTATGTTTATGATTTTAGAAATGTTTTTAGAAATTAGAAAGTAAAAAGTTGCCTCACAATCAATCCTCGGCTTCTTGCTCTAACTTCACATTGTTTCGCAGCATATACGAAATAGTTTCCTTGAACTCAAAAAAAGAAGGATCATACTCCATTTTTTCTAATCTTAATCTATCATTGGAAGTCAATGCTTTGCAGGTATTTTTAAAAGCTTTTAACTCGACAATGCTCATCTTGAACGGTTTGAAATTAATATTCGTCTTTCGCCTTAAATGATTGAGAATATAGAATCCACCTGCATCAATATCTCCATAATGATAGTAATCAATATTTGGAACAACATCATGAATTTTCTTTATCAATTCTCTTTTAACAGTATTATGAAAACCGCCGAGATAAATAACAATAGCGTTGTCTTTATTGAAAACATCAAAAGATGTCAAGTTTTCGATTGTAAACAAGCTATTTGCCGACACATTTTGAACTTCAATACTTTTTATAGCAGAGTCAGACAAAGCTAACGGCTGGCCATAATCTCCAAGGTCTATGACTTGATTATTTAATTTAATAGTTATATTGCCTTTGATAAATGCATAAGCGGTATTTTTAATTACCCCCATACTTGCAATAGCATCGTCTTCATCATCAAAAGGTAAATCAGAAAACTCTCTTATCGCTTTAGAAACTTTTCCTCTCAATTCATTAAATCTTTTTGAATCGGCAAAATGTTTTGCACAGAAAATTCTTTCTTGAATATCTTCTTCCAAACACGACATAGCATTAATGGCTTTGCAAATATCAATAACGTCCTCAGGAGAGGAAGCGTATTGCTGAACAGTTGATAATTTCTTATCGTTCAATAATTCAATCATTTTCGTTGAAAATTCACGAACAATTTGACAATCGTTTTGCTTGCAATTAAATGCTTTCTTATAATCATCAATTAAGATGCTTGGATTTGGTCTCTTTAAATGTCTATATAGGCCATCTATAGAATCTTTGTCTAAATTTAATACTAAGCACTGGAGTTGTCCATTTCTTGTATACAAGGCTTTAGCATACCCATCTCTCTCGATTCTTTGAATAGCAATATCTAATTCGCCATTATCGTTATTTCTGTGCTTGTCAAAAATGCGGTCGCCAATGTCAATTTTAATATTTTTATGAACTTTATTTTGCCCTTTAGATACTTTGCTCCTTTCATAGGAACTTATTAGAGCAGTTAAAATATCATTTTCTAAAGCCATCATTCACCCTCTTTGGATATTGTTTCAAAAACAGCAACGCTATTATCAACTTTCGCAAGAGAAATAATGTTATCAGCATATGGGGAAATGTAGCCAAATCTTGATGATGGAACGGAAATAATTAACTGAATATTTAATTCTTTATAAAATTCCAACATTTGTTTAATTCTTTCGCCATCCATATTGTTAAATGCTTCATCAAACACAACTAAAGAACATGGCGATAATTTATTTCTTTCTGGAAGGCTTACAACACTTTGGAATGCTGCAGCAATAAGAGCATAGAAAGGAGTCTGCGTTTCACCGCCAGATTTTGAATCCTGGTTTTTGCTATATAGCAAAGTATCTGTATTGTTATTCAAATTAATTTTAATATCATAATTAAGATAGTTGCGATAATCTAAAAGCTCTTTCCTAAGTTTTTTGTAGTCATTGTCATCTTCGTTTGTTGAAAGTACATCAAAAACCTTCTTCATTGTGCTTTGGCTTTCTTCATCTAACTCTTCCGTTAGAATGTTATTCTCAACTGTATCTTGGTTTGTTTCCATTGCAATCCTATACACGCCAGAAAGGAGAGTATCTTTGCTTCTTTGTGCAGAGAATTCGAATACTTCGCTATCGGTGCCAAACGGATGTTTCTTTAAAACACTGTTGAGCTCATTGATATCCATTTTTGCATTTGTAATAGCGTTTCTTATTTTTGAAATAAAGTGCTCGCGAAGTTCTTGAACAGATCTTTCTCGAGCTTTTTCAACGTCTGGTTCGAGTTTAGCTAAATTATCATCAACAATCTTGTTATATCGTTTAACAAAAGATAAATAATTGTCTAATTCTGGTTTCAATTCATTGGGGTAAAAATGACAATAATCTGACATAGCCCTTGAAATTGTTTCTTCATAATTCTTTTTTTGATTAGATGCAGTGCCAGAATGCTGTAAAGCCATCTCATATAATTTCTTTCCATATAAATCTTTAGAGGATGATTCAAGCATATTTTTTATGTCACTATACTTCTCAAGGCAAATATCAAGTTGGTTATTATATTTGCTTGTTTGATCATTAATCTTTTCTGTTGATGTCTTATTCGCATTATTTCTCTCGCCAATATCTCTATCAAGTTTTTTATTCTCTTCAGTCAATTTATTAATTTCGCCTTTTTCTTTAAAAGCCATGAACTTATACCTTTTAATGGTGTCGCTCGTAAGCAAAAGATCATCATTCCCATCAACTAATTCTTTTATTCTTTCCTCAATTGCTCTTTGGTTTTTAACTAAAAATTCTTCCTGTTCCCACAAATTCGCAAAACCACATAGTCTTTTACAGGATGATTCACTGATTTTCTGCTTCAATAATTTGCATTGTGAAATCTTCTTATCAAATGATGATTTAGCATTAGACGTGGTTATTTTTTCTTGATTAGCTTGAGCTAAACGTAATTTTATCGATTCTTGTCCAATATATGACTTCTGTCCAGCACTGCTATTAACATGTCTAATTGAATGACCATCAAAATAAATACCTTCCTTAGTAATCGCCTTATGGCCTTCGGTAAAGTCGTTAACGGAATCAACGCAGATTATGTCATTTAAAAGGAATCTCACATAATTTGTTGGTTCAGAAAGTTCAACATATGTATTCTTTGATTTATCAAATCTAAAGGCTTGAACTTTACTTGCTAAAGATTTTGGATTCAATGCTTGCTGAGTCGGTAATGATGTAATGACGCCGACACCAAAAAACTCCTTTAATTTTAGATTTCTATCAAAGCATTCTTTTGCAATATTAATGAAGTCTTTTTTGCCAATAAATAAATCAAATCTACTTCTATCTAAATACCCTTCAACAGCATATCTCCATTCAGGATCTTTAATTTCTAGCAAACTACAAAATGGAATTATTTGAGGATTTGAAATACCTTTTTTATTAAGGATTTCGTGCTTAATGCTTTCGATTAGTTCGTTAACATAGAATGGGTAATCATATGATCCCGCTTCGAGATTCTTTATTTCTTTTTCAATTTTGCATAAGATTTCATCAAGCTTTTTCGACTCAATGCTCGCTTTTTCCCATTCTTCCTCATTTTTATTGCTAATATCTTCAAGCCTTTCTTTGTACTTCAATAAGACATTTTGATAATCATTATAGTTTTTCTTATTAATGGCATTAGATAAATCTAGGGACGTTCCAAGCTTAATTGCGAGATTTGATTCCTCATTAATCAAAGATAACCAAGTATTAATTTCATTTTGAATCTTAGCAATTTCTTCTGAATTATTCTTTTTAATCTTTTCGGCTTCTTTTAGAGCGTTGTATGCTTCATCTTCTTCTAATCGTTTTGCTTCAAGTTCAAAATTGAGTTGATTATCATTATGTTTTTCAATAAGTTTTTCATTAGATTTTAGAATGGCTTCAGCCTTTTCTATTTCACGCTTATTTGTCATAATTGCCTCTTTTTCTATTTGGATGGTGGCTTTTATCATTACCTAAACTTTTCTACTAACATGCTCACGTAAAATTGTTAGTATGAACAAAAATAC
>CAVKNZ010000053.1:0-5550 GCA_963657885.1 Bacteroidaceae bacterium | reverse complement strand
AATTTGTGGCACATTATTTCTTAGTTGGGGTTATATGGAGGCGCTCTTCTATGTTAGCTAATTTCGAGAGTAATTGCTGAACGAACACCGCATTCAAATACAGCCGCGATGTTATCGTCTATATAATCAGCGCAACCGATAAACTCCACGTTGCTTGAATAGGCCAAATAAGCAATCAAGTTCAGTAGTTTTCATTATATAAATTAAAACGCGCGATTAACTATATCTAATCGTCATTATTGAAGAAACGGGTGTGGTAAAACCACAATCAGCTTTTAAATAATCTTAAAAACTTAATAAATAAACATTATCTTGAGTGTTTACATATACACAAACATTACTCGATGAATCTGTTGTAGATGCTGAATTAACAACAGTTGTTGTCTGAATGAACAATGAATCCAAACTAGAAGCGGGGTTAAAGAAATCGCCATTTAACCAATTTCTAATTTCAAGATCCGTGTAATTGTTGAAGCCAGAAAACTGATGAGCATCGAGCAAAACGGCAGAAACGAGTGATTAAGTAGCACCGCTAGAAGTTAAAAACTTCCATTCGATTAACTCACTTTAGACCAATATGTTTCACATGCTCAATAGTTTTTCCATCATTAAACGTATGGTCAGAATTATATGGAGCAGTGGAATTCTTCGCATAATATTCACCATTGTAGAGATAATACTTGCTATCTGTGAATGCTAATTTATTCAATTCACCGATCGAATAGAAATCACATAAATGATTTTTAGGATTTAAATCATATTTTCTGTGATCTTTCTGTGACTTTTCTGTGATCTTTCTGTGACTCTAGTTTTTTATTATCCATCAAACTGCTGTGGGGAGTGCTAAAAGTAAAGACATTAACAATGACAAATTTAATTTGAAATAATTTATCTCTTCCAATCAATTCTTTTTAACTATTTAGTTTTAGTTTTTTGCCCTTGAGTATTGCGCATCTATGCGGTGAATGGCTATTTTTATGCGTTCACCGCTACTTTCGCTCACATTAATTGAAGTTATCATTTGAATTTCGACATTTTTGTAAAAGTTCAAACGCTAAAATATTAAATAGCTAAGTTTTCATTTAGGCTTTTCCCCATAAAAAATCATTTTAACTATGCAAATCAACCTTTGACTTGTAGTAAATATAATAATTCTAAAGATTAAAATTCAAACCATCTCGTTGTATTTTGAGCTTAAGCAAAACCAAAGCGCGAATGATCAATTTTTCAACATGTTAATAGGCACTATGTGAATACCTTCTTTTGTAGTATAAGCATCACCGCTCGCGGTAATAATCATAGTAAAACACGGAAGATTTTGGTTATTTTGTATAATTTTATTTTTTAAGTTATTTAATGTTGATATACCTTCATTTATTAATTTTTTGCCACCTAATTTAATTTCAACTAAACCATATTTACCGTTTTTTAAATGAATGACAGCATCACATTCTAAGCCATTGCCATCTCTAAAATGTCTAATTTCACCATTTAAAGACTGAGCGTAGATAGAAAGTTCTTTAACGACGAAATCTTCAAAAAATAAGCCAAATGTTTTGGGATCGTTTAATAAATCATTTGGGGACAAATTTAAACAACCGGCCGCGATAGAAGTATCAACAAAATGTCGTGTTGGAGTAGTCACAATTACTGTTTTGCTTCTAAAATTAGGATTCCAAGCATCGATATCGTTGATGATATATAAATCTTTAAGTGCTTGAAGATATTCATCAAGCGTATCGGAATCCATATTGCGGTCATCGTTTTCGTTGATATCATTTAAAATGGTTTTCTTTCTCGCTTCTGTTGAAATATTTCTCGCTAAACTTCTTAATATCATTTTGAATGTTTCGGGTTTTTTATTGCGGAATTTATTATTTTTAGAGTTTTCAAAATTAAATAATGTAGAAATATAGTTTTCAGTAATTTTTAAGGCGATGTCTCTGTTTTTGACCAATGACAATGGCCAACCACCACGACAAATATAAAAGGCAGTATCTTGCAAATTATAGTTTTCGTTTATGCTAAAAACTTTTTCTTGTCCATTAAATAAATCTGACAAAGAAACTAACTCTTTAGATTCTTTGCTTTCATATAATGACATCGGTCTCATTTTAATAGTTACAATGCGACCCGCGCCAGAGTGATAAATATCATTCATGTCAGCTGGGGTAGAACTACCGGTAAATATAAATTGGCCAAATTTATCATCACGATTATCTACTTCGCTTCTAACAGCGTTCCATAAGTCAGGAACATTTTGCCATTCATCAATTAAACGTGGGCTATCGCCAAGTAAAATAGATAGAGGATCACTTTCTGCTAATTCAATTTTATTTTTAGTGTCTAAAACATATTTACTTTTAGCATACTTCTTGCATGTTTCAGTTTTGCCACACCATTTAGGCCCGCTCACAACCACAACGCCAGAAGTTTTAAGTCCAATTTCTATCTCTTTTTCAATTAATCTAGGTAAATATTCCATATGAGTTTTCTAAGCAATTAAATAATAGTATTGTTCAACATCTCTTGTCAAGAATATCCCCCACTTTCTTTTACACATTTTCCCCCACTTTCTTTTACACATTTTCCCCCGCTTTCTTTTAAATAGCCATCTGAGCAAATGTACTAGTAAGTTACAAGTTAAAGGTAAATAACAGACTAATTATTAAATATTTTATCTCTTCCTATCGATTCTTTTCTGGTTGCTTCTTTGAACAAATTTGCCATAAAAAGAAAAAGCGTTTTAAGATGCATTACTCCTAAACTGCGCGATTTTATTAAATACAATCTTTTTTGTGGAGAATAAAACATGTTCTTTTTAAGAGATCTAGTTAAAAACATTGATGAAAACTGGTCTACATACAAATACAATAAGAAGACAAATGAATTTGCAATCATAACAAAAGATGGTTATGTTGTTACGTATTACAAACCTACTGGTGGATTCATGTATTATAAAAAACAAACACCAAAATATAGTAAACGTGGCAAAGGAGGAAAGAAAAAATGAAAAAATTCAAACCAATGGTGTGTCCTGTCTGTGGTGGGATGTATTTTTCAAAACCTTGCAAAGGTGATACCTATAACGAGGAATTAAGCGAATATCTTAATGGTGAGGTTTATTGTCGTCATTGCGGATGGATTTATGATTTAGACCAATATAACAATCCAGATTCTCATGATGGCTACAATGAACTTTCTCTAAATGAGTACAAAAAAGATTTTGAGAAAAGAATAAAAGACAATCCTGAATATGATTATTTCGAAGAACACAAGCCAGCACCAACACCACATATGTGTCCGGTATGTGGCGAATATCAATTTGCAGATGAGCGATCATTCGATATTTGCCCAGTGTGTGGCTGGGAAGATGATGGATATTTTGAAGGTGGCGGAGCGAATGAAATGAGCTTAGAAGAGGCTCAAAAAGACTTTGCCGAGAAAAGACGTCTTAACCCTAAATACAGAAAGTATAAATAAAAATATTTCGAAGGTGTTTGCGGCATTAAATGAATATATAAGTAATTATCGGCTATATACAAAAGAGATAATAACACCATGAAAACATCAAAAAGAAAAGGACTGAATATTCTAATTCAATCCGGATTTTTGGTGACCCTTAAGGGATTCGAACCCTTGAATGTATCCTTGAGAGGGATATGAGTTAAGCCGCTTCTCCAAAGGGCCATGGCACTTATTTAAACAATTTTATTTTAAATAAGCAATAGCTAAATCTATTCGTCGATCAACTTCATCTTTTCCTAATATTTGAATCAATGAATGGAGATTTGGCGATGTCTTTGAGCCAGTTAAAGAGACGCGAATTATTTCCGCGACATCGCCAACATGGCCTAGATAAGATTCTTTATCCGCCTTATAAATCTTATTTGATATAGCAAATTTATGACGAGCGCCGAGCTCTTTAACAGTTTCAAACCACATGGAATTATCTAATGAATAGTCGTTATTGTCTTTAAAATCTTTTAAGACATCTATGATGACTTCTTTAGAAATATTTTCATTAAATGGATAGCCATCTTTAACGATATCTAGATAACGATCAGAGAAGAAGAAGCCAATTAAAGGATAGACATCTTTATAACAGACAAAATCTTTTCTAGCTTTCTCTCCCCCACGTTCGATGTTTAAAATCTTAATCGTATATTCTTTATTTTTAAGAATATGTTCGTGTAAAACTTGGTCGTGTTCTTCGCTCCAAACAAGTAGACGATTATATAACTCTTCCGCGGAGAAAGTAGCGATGATTTCTTTAGAGAAATAATTTAGTTTATCTTGATCAAAGAGCACTCCATCAAGGCTCATCTTATCGAAGCTAAATTTAAATTTATCGATATCGTAGCAATGATTTTCAATGCTCCATTCTTCAAAATTAGAATTCGCAATCGACATCAAATAGGCTTTTAAGGCTTCTTTTGGATAGCCTTCAACTATGAAATGAGAAACACTAGCTTCTGGATCTTTTCTTTTTGATAATTTGCGCTTGTTGCCATTATCTAATTTCATAATGACAGGCGCATGCGCGTAGTTGGGAAGAGCGAAGCCTAACGCTTTAAATAGTTCTAAGTGGATTGGGGCGCTGGCAATCCATTCCTCGCCTCTAAGAACAACCGTTGTTCTCATGAAGTGATCATCGACCGCGTGAGCAAAGTGATAAGTTGGAAGGCCATCGCTTTTCATGATGACAACATCTAAGTCGTTGTCGGCAATGGAAATATCCCCACGAATCAAATCGTGGAAGATAACTTTATTTAAGTGGTTACCTAAACTTCTAAAACGAATGACATATTTTTCGCCATTTTTAATGTGTCGCAAAGCTTCTTCTGGTTCAATGTTGCGGCAAATTGCATATTCGCCATAATAGCCAGGTATGACTTTCATCGCTTCTTGCACCTTGCGGTTAGCTTCGATTTCTTCATGGCTGCAAAAACATGGATAAGCGCGACCTTGTTCCATCAAATATTTGATGCAAACTTTATAAATATAAGCTCTATCAGATTGTTTATATGGTCCGTAGTTACCAACTTCTTTATCACCTAAATAGCCTTCATCAGGAATGATGTTGAAATATTCAAGCTGATTGATAAGTTCAACTCCGCTTCCCTCAATTTCTCGTTTTGTATCAGTGTCTTCTAGACGAATGTAGAAGATGCCATCGCTATCGTGAGCAACTTTAGAGGCTACAAGTGACATAAAAAGCGATCCTAGATGCAAAAAGCCGGTCGGTGAAGGTGCAAAACGCGTCACTTCTGCGTTAGGCAATAATTGTCTAGGAGGATATCTTTTTTCTAAGTCAGCGATGGTCTCATTTATATCGCTGAAGATGTAATTTGCTAAGTCTTTATATGTAGTCATAATCGTAATAAAAAATTGTCTTGAAACATTATAATACATTTTTTATAATAATAAACGCTGAGTTGCAGACGTAGTTCAGTGGTAGAACACTACCTTGCCAAGGTAGTTATGCGGGTTCGATTCCCGTCGTCTGCTCCAAAATATGGATTGATTCGATGTATTCAATCCTTTTTT
>CAVKNZ010000052.1:3048-5794 GCA_963657885.1 Bacteroidaceae bacterium | reverse complement strand
CGGTGAAGAGCTTGAATGCCTTAGAAAAGAAAATCGACACCGATAAAATGAATTCGCCAAGCTTTAAGATGGTCCTTATTGGCGTGGGTGATTATGCATATAAAAGAGAAGATGGAATATTTGTTGTTCCAATTGGATGCTTAAAAAATTAGATGTTATTGGTTGAGGGGTCGCTGATTTGAAAGTGAGCCGGGTTTATGATGGACCGCTGATTGAAAAGTGAGTCACCCTAGCAGATGTTGCATTTAAGTTTTCAATTAAAGATGATTTTGTTCATGCTATTTTAATCCAATTAAGTGTTATAAAAGTGTTATAATCTCGTTAAACGAGGAATTGATGTATGAGGAATGACACCATTGATAGAATCAGGAAATTTTCAGTTGATAGAGACTGGGATCAATTTCACTCTCCTGCAAATTTAGCTAAATCTATTTCTATTGAAGCTGGTGAATTATTAGAGTGTTTTCAATGGAATGATGACACTTTTAAATTAAACGATGTGAAAGATGAACTTGCTGATGTTCTTATTTATTGCCGGAATTTATTGGATAAGTTGAATCTTGATGAAGACGAGATTATTAATAACAAACTCAATCAAAACGAAGCTAAATACCCTGTTAGCAAGTCTAAAGGGAAAGCTAATAAATATAACGAGTTATAAGGGATGGTATTATGCAACAAATTGTTTATCAAAAAGATTTAAATACTTTTATAAATTCGTGTTTAGTCACTAAAACTATTGCGGATGAAGTGAAGCAAGGAATGCATCTTGCTGGCTATCCAAATGTTATGGATAATTGGGTTACTTCATGGGAAAATTCACTCCCTGAAATTGCCAAAGCATTACAAGGAAGTTCCATTGATGGCGATGTTGATGTCGCGGTTGAATATAGATTGAAACATAGTTTAGAAAGATTAGATTTTCTAATTTATGGAGTAGATGAAAACAATAAGAAAAACATGGTCATTGTCGAACTAAAACAATGGTCACAAGTTAGCAAATCAGGCGAGTTTAATAAAGTCCACACAATGGTGGCCAAAGGCCATTTCGAAGATCATTTTCATCCGTCATATCAAGCATTGAATTACGCGGGACAATTAAAGTCGTTTAATGAATATGTTCAAAATGAGAAGATGGGTATTGAATCTTGCTCATATTGTCACAATATGGATGATGGTTACAAAACAGTTATGGAAGATATTTCATTATTTCCCTTTCTTCCTGAATCCCCATCTTTTTTAGAAAATGATGCCCAGAGGTTAAGAGAATTCGTCGAAAAATATGTATCGAAAAAATGTCACGATATTCTATATGAGATTAACGCTGCCAGAACAATACCTTCTGATGATTTTGCAAAGTTGATGAGAGATGCCTTAAGTGGCAACCAAATGTATACGCTAGATATGAGTCAAGCCAATGCCTTAAGTGTTATTGTTTCCGCTGTTAGAGAAGCTGATTACTATAACCAAAAGAAAACAATTATCGTTAAAGGCGGTGCTGGCACAGGAAAATCAATTATTGCAATTAACGCACTAGGTCAATTAAACAGCCCAAAGAAGAAAAGCGATAGAATTACAACAATGTTTGTGACTGTTAATGCCGCGCCTAAAAAGGTTCTTTACAATGGACTTATTAAAGACCGAGCATTTAATAATAGTGACTTAGGCTCTTTATTTAAGTACCCGACTGCATTTGCATATAAACCAGCTAACGAAATCCCTTGTTTATTAATTGATGAAGCGCACCGTGTTTTTAAGATGAGAAATGGTGTTGGCTTAATAGCAGGAACTAATATGCTGAAGGAATTAATTAATGCTGCCAAGGTGTCTGTCTTTTTTATTGATGATAACCAGGCTGTTACAAAAGACGACTACGCAACTATTGATATTATTAAACAGGTAGCTAAAGAATGTCATTCTCAGGTTGTTATGGGTCCCGAACTAGAATTAACTGGGCAATATCGGGTACAAGGTGGAGCCGAATATATTGAATTCATAAAATCATTTTTAGGTATAAGTAATAAAGTAGCGAAATTTAACACCAATAATTCATACGCATTTAAAGTTTTTGATAATCCTAATGAAATGTTTAATAAGATAAAAGAACTAGATACTGAATCTAGGAAGAAGCAAGCATTAGCGGATGGCAAATTTGAATTTGATATTGATAAATACAATGGTCATTCTCGTGTTGTTGCAGGATATTGCTATGAATGGGTGTCTGACCCAAATATTAGAGATGGAGTTAATGATGTAATAATCGCGAAAGATAATTTTGCTAAGAAATGGAATCTTAGATATGGCAGCGGTTTAAAAGCTTATTCTTGGGCAGATGACCCATTATCAATTGATGAAATTGGCTGTATCCACACTTGCCAAGGCATCGATTTAGACTTTTGTGGCGTTATTATCGGCAAAGATATAACCTATGAAAATGGAAAAATTGTTTTTCATAAAGAAGCTCACCCAAAGTCTGATTTAGCTGGTATAAGAACCGCGGATGATGCTGATGCAGAAACATGGATCAAAAACACTTATTATGTTCTGCTTACTAGAGGTATTCGTGGAACATATGTATATTGCGAAGATGAAGCTTTAAATAACTATTTAAAATCTTTGCTTAAAAATACTATCTTTTCTAAGTAAAACAATATAAATGCTAATCAAGCATATGTTACATTCCATTTTTCAATTAACGAAACTAAAAAATAGTCTAATAAATTATAATTTTTTCAATTACAATTGA
>CAVKNZ010000052.1:0-3019 GCA_963657885.1 Bacteroidaceae bacterium | reverse complement strand
GAAGCGTAGTTATACTCGAAAATTTACAAAGTTTTCATAATCGATTATCTTACCGTTTTGAAGTATACGAATATTATTGAGGGCAACGAATTTGAATTTATTTGATATTATTAATCCAAATTTCTTTGGAGTGTTATCTGGCAGAAATAGGGTATCCAATTTTTTATTAATAACAGAAGTATCCCATTTCTTTGGTTCTCAAATAACTGTTGAACGTAAGAAACTGGTCGATTATATTTCTGATCAAATTAAAATAATGCACATCGAGGATGTCGGCGATGATATTAGCGAAGAAGAGAGTTATGAATTACCCGATTTAGCCAGTCTATATAATCAGAAATCAAATATTTTTATTACATGCTTAGAAAAAAGAGGATGGCTTGACAGGGATAGAAATCAAGAATTTATCGATATAGTTTCAAGGACTGATGCGTTCTTGGAAATTTATGATTCCTTAATGAAACTCATTCAAGAAGAAACTGATGCTAAAGAGCAATCTACAGCATTGCTTTCCCTTTATCGAAACATAAAAGGCTTTGATTACAAAAATGCGACCACATCATTAGAAAGCATTGAAAATGCATCCAAGGACTTAGAAAAATCTATCCTCTCTATTAATTCTAAAATTAAACGATTTGTTGATAAAGTTATGTCTGATTCTTCTTTGGATGAGAGGCAGATTTTGAATAAGTTAACTATCGATTATCAAAAACTCTCGGCTTATATATCGTTCCATAATTTATACACCAAGAATAATCCAAATAAGTACTCAACAACGATAATAAATGGTATTTATGAGCTAAATAATGACGATAAAATGAATCAAGTTATTGATGATTATTGTAAAACCAAGAACCTAAACTTTGAGGATGCATCTGAAAGAAATAAAGCAAAACGATACATTGAACAAGTTTACGAAAATGTTGTTTTTCAAATAGAAACTATTGAAGAATCGCTTTCCTCTATTGCGGCTAGGAATCATTCTTATACGTCAACTTCTGTCGATAGGATTAATTTTAGACTTAACAACGAAAGAGACATCAAAGGTGATATAAATAATCTTTTAAAGTTAATCAAACTATCGTGCTTAGACGATAAATTTGAAACCGATTTTGCCTTCTACTCTTTTAATCAAACTGACAATAAATCTTTATTCACTGCTAGAGCTTTATCCAAAATTGCTCCAAAAGATACGACATTTGTTAGGCACGCGATTAATCCAGTAGCCCGCGCTAAAGCCGAGGAGCTTTTAAAGCTTAGAGAGATGTATTCTATACAGGCAGTAAATAAATTTGTTTTAAATCAACTTGGTGATAAAGACAAATTATTAGCAAATGAATTATGTATCGATTGTATCGAAGATTTTATTAAAATGATGCTAATTCCTGTTTATAGCACAAATAGTAGTTCACGCTATCGAGTAGCTAAACTAAAGGGGCAAACGTTTGATTGCTTAAAATATGTTATTGATGATTATGAAATAATAAAAAGGAAAGAGGACTAAAATGACAAAAAGTGAAGCTTTAAAACAATTTAGTGAAGAATATGGAAAATTAAAAGATTCAGAAAGAGAAATTTTTACGAAGATTTCTTTAAAGCTTTTAGACGAAACATTTATTGTTCGCGATAAAGAAAATGAACGAAAAGATTATACTAATGCAAAAGATTTGATACCTTCCTTGAGGCCGTATTTTGCAATTATGGATTTTGCGCTTAATCACGATACTGAAAAAGGCATTATCTTTATTAAAACTGAATTAGATAGCAATAGAGTAAGATTAAATAAGCTCGAGACTGTTACAACTTTAGTTCTTAGATCTATTACATATGATGAAAGTAGGAAAACATCTATTAATTCGCAAATAATAACTACTGTGAATCACATAGCATCAGAAATAATTAAAACGGATATATATAATTCATTTGATGGAAGAAGTGTTGAATTCAGAAATGCTTTAAAATCATTGAGAAGATATAAACTAATTGATTTTAATGGTGACATCAGTATTGGAACAACACCGATTGTCATTTATAAAACTATTAGTTTAGTTGTGGATTCAGCAAGCCTTGATGAAATCGAAGAACGAATAAATAAATATAAAGGAGAGCCGGTAAATGAAGAAGATAAAGAAACTGAGATTGATTAATTGGCATTTCTTTGAAGACCAAGAAATTGATCTTTCTGACATAAATGTCATTACCGGTGAAAACGGTACAGGCAAATCAACCATTCTTGATGCTATACATTATTTGCAAAGTGGGGGCACATGTAAATTTAACATGGCCGCAAATACGCTATCCCATGGTAGAACTGTTGAGAACTACTTAAAAGCTAGAATTGGTGTTGAGAATAAAGAGTTTTTAAGAGAACAATCCGATGTTATTGGCCATATAGTTATTGAATATTTGGATACTTTAGTTGGAAAACCATATGTATTGGGCTGCGTCATTCAGCTAGTAAGCAATCAACTATCATCAGTAGATTTTTATGAAATCAAAGGCGATAAATGGAACGATTCCTTATTTTTTACTGAAAGCGGTAATGTAAGAAGCTTCGATAGCTTGTATAGGGAAGGTCAAGCGCAAAGATTAAATATTGCTCGTGTTGGCCAGCCAAGATCTAGCAACGCTTCTAGAGCAAAAGCAGTGAGAGATGCTTTAGGCGTTCCTGAAAAATACGATACCCTATTTACTAAGGCAATGTCTTTTGAACCGCTTAATGATATCAATAGATTTGCAATAGATTTTTTGCTACCAGAATTAGCAATTGATTTAAAAACAATCAAGGGCTCAATGGATGATTATCGGGAATTACAAGAAATCCTCCAGAAAGAATTGCACAGAAAATCTCTTTTAGAACCGATTTATGAATACAAAGATCGTTATGAAACAGTTTTAAAAGAAATTGATGTATTTAACTTATTAATGACCTAAACTTTTATACTAACGTACTAACAATTAACAATTTTCACAGTCTCGTTTAAGTCTTTTATCACTTTGACAACATCGTTATGCCTTA
>CAVKNZ010000051.1:0-5985 GCA_963657885.1 Bacteroidaceae bacterium | reverse complement strand
CCTAATTATCTTTACACATTATAAACATTAAAGCAATGCTTTATTTTTTATTTTTTGATTATCAAGCGATATTCAAGAATAGCATCGCGTATTTCAGCCGCTCTTTCAAAGTCAAATTCTTTCGCAGCTTTTTTCATCTCTTTTTCAAGACGTTTTATCTCAGCCTCAATTTCAAAATTAGATGATGTCTTCGTAACTTTTTTATTCTTAACGAAATCTGATTTGATGTTTTTAATAGGCTCATGAATTACTTTAATAATCGTCTGAGGAACGATGCCATTTTCTTGGTTGTAAGCTTTTTGAATTGCTCTTCTTCGATTAGTCTCATTTATAGCAATTTCCATCGAATCAGTGATTCTATCTGCATACATGATGACTTTGCCGTTTTTATTTCTCGCAGCCCGACCAATAACCTGAATTAGAGAACGAGCAGATCTTAAAAATCCTTCCTTATCAGCATCTAAAATAGCAATTAAGGAAACTTCAGGAATATCTAAGCCTTCACGAAGTAGATTGATGCCAACTAAAACATCGTATTTTCCTTTACGAAGTTGATAAATTATTTCGCTTCTTTCTAATGTTTTAGTTTCATTATGAAGATAGGCAACTTTGATACCTTTATCCTTCAAAAATGAAGTTAAATCCTCTGCCATTCTAATGGTTAAGGTGACAATCATTACTCGTTCAGAGTTTTCAATTCTTTTATTGATTTCAAATATCAAATCATCGATTTGACCTAATGTTTTTCGAACTTCAATTTCCGGATCAAGCAATCCAGTTGGGCGAATGATTTGTTCAGTTACTTCATTATTAGCTTTTTCTAATTCGTAATCACCCGGCGTAGCTGATGTGCAAATTGTTAATGGCATCAATTTTTCAAATTCATCAAATCGAAGAGGCCTATTATCGAGGGCGCTTGGAAGGCGAAAGCCATATTCCACCAATGTTTCTTTTCGAGAACGATCACCATTATACATTCCCCGAATTTGAGGAAAGGTAACATGCGATTCATCCACAATTAAAAGAAAATCTTTGGGAAAATAATCAATAAGTGAAAATGGTCGACTGCCTGGAGCTCTTCCATCAATGTGTCTGGCATAGTTTTCGATACCAGGACACATGCCAAATTCAAGGAGCGAATCAATGTCTTGTCTTGTTCGCATTTCGATGCGTTCAGCCTCAAGCAATTTGTTATTTTGCTTAAAAAAGTCAATACGTTGTATTAATTCTTGTTCAATTCCCTTCACCGCCCGTTCAATTCTTTCCTTAGTTGATGCGTGATCATAAGCTGGAAAAAAAGGATAAGACTTAAACGTATGTTTGACTTCGCCTGTTAAGGCATCAACTTGGGCGATTTGTTCAATTTCATCTCCAAAGGTATCGATTCTAATGATGTATTCTTTGGTGTGGGGAGGTGCAATTTCAATGATGTCACCACGAACGCGGAATGTTCCGGGCTTTATATCGAGATTATTTCTTACATATTGAGCGTCAACCAACTTTTTAAATAGTTCTTTTCGATCAATCGTATCGCCTTCTCGCAAATCAAAAACTAAATTTCGATATTCATCTGGGTCAGTTAAACCATAAATAGAGGCAACAGAACTCACTATGATGGTGTCTTTTCTTTCTAAAATTGAGTTAATCGCGCTGGTACGCATCATCTCAATTTCTTCATTCATCAACGCTGATTTATCGATGTAGGTATCAGAGCTAGGAAGATAAGCTTCAGGCTGATAGAAATCAAAGTTCGAAACAAAGTATTCAACCCGGTTTTGTGGGAAAATTTCTTTAAATTCCTCATATAATTGACCAGCAAGAGTCTTATTGTGAACGATAACTAATGTTGGTTTTTGAACTCTTTCAATAACATTAGAAACTGTGAAAGTTTTACCCGTTCCAGTCGCACCGAGAAGGACTTGAACTTTCTTTCCTTCATTGATTCCTTTGACTAAATCATCAATTGCTTTTGGCTGATCACCGGTAGGCTTAAAAGAAGAGACGATTTTAAATTTCTTATCATCCATTATTTAATTAAGCCTTTTCTAGCGAGCATGTCTAAATAGGCATAGATGAAACCATCAAGATTTCCATCCATGACTGCATCAACATCACTTTCTGAATAATTGGTTCTATTATCTTTAACCATGGTGTAAGGGCAAAAAACATATGAACGTATTTGACTTCCCCATTCAATATCTTTTTGCTCGCCGATGATATTTTGTAAGGCCTGCTGTTTTTTCTCTATTTCAATTTGATAGAGTTTGCTTTTAAGCATGTTCATAGCCATTTCTTTATTTAAAAGTTGACTTCGTTCAACTTGGCAAGAGACCACAATTCCGCTTTTAAGATGAGTGATGCGAACGGCTGTTTCAACCTTGTTGACATTTTGCCCTCCAGCGCCACCGCTTCGATACGTATCAACGCGAATATCTTTGTCTTCGATTTTGATGTCTGGAACATCCTCGAATTGAGGAACAATATTTATTGAAGCAAAAGATGTATGACGTCTTTTATTTGCATCGAAAGGAGAAATTCTCACTAATCGATGAACGCCTTTTTCACTTTTAAGTAAACCATAGGCATTTTTACCTTTTATAGATAAAACCATCGATTTTATGCCAGCTTCTTCACCTGGTTGGAAGTCGACAACATCAAATTTAAAGTGATGACGTTCACAATATCGAACATACATTCTTGAGAGCATATCCGCCCAATCTTGAGCTTCGGTGCCACCGGCTCCGCTATGAACTTCTAATGTGACATTGAGTTTATCGAATTCACCTTTGAATAAGAGTTTTTGTCTAAAAGTTTTGACACTTTTAGCTAAATCAGCAATCATTTCTTCAATAAAATTTTTAGTATCAGAATCTTGTTCACTGCAAGCTAAAAGTAGTTCTTTTATATCGTTATGATTTTTCTCAATTTTTAAATATGTATCGCGTTCTTCTTTAACGTCGTTATAATCATCAATTATTTTTAAAGCCGACTTTTGGTCATTCCAAAAATCTTCACGGTTTTGTTCTTTTTCTAGTTCTTCAACACGTTTGTTTAAATAATCGAGGTCAAAGAGAATCACCGAGTCTATAGACTTGCTCAGAGACGTCAGCTAAATCGTTTCTAAGTTCTTGTAGCTCTTTCATTATTCCTTATCCTTGCTAGAAACATCGACTACATCATCAGCTTTCTTTTCAGTAGTTTCTACTGGTTTTCTAATTTGAACGACAACATTTAAGAATTTAAAAGCTGCATCGACAGAAATATTTTCTAAGCATTCTCTAAATAGTTGTTGTCCTTCATTGACGTAGTCTTGAAGTGGATTGACATTGCCATAAGAACGGAGGTGAATACCTTCTCTTAATCTTGCCATTGTGTCAATTTGTTTTGTCCAGTTTTGATCAATAGTTTGTAATGAGATTTCTCTTTCAACTTGGTTAGCGATATCACTAGGCCATTGTTTACGACGAATTTGATAAATGTCATAAAGAGTATCGCCTAAATCTTGACCAGCTTCATCGGCAGGAGATTCATCGTAAGCTGAAACTTTAAACGAACCTTCAGGCATGAATTTTGGTTCCAAAATTTTACGTAATTCCTCGCCGTTGATGAGTCCATCTTTGCTATCTTTCGGAACCGCTCTATGGGCTAAAACCAAACCGGCAGTTGTGAAGAATTCTTGAATTAAATCTTCGATGCTATCGGCATACATGATGGCGTCTCTCTTCTCATAAATAGCTTTACGTTGACGAGAAATAACATCATCGTAATCAAGTAAATTTTTACGAATATCAAAGTTTTGACCTTCGATTTGCTTTTGAGCGTTTGTGATAACGCTAGAGAAGAGCTTAGATTCAAGAGGTCCTTCACCAAATGATTCAATACGTTTTTGAACTGATTCAGCAGCAAAACGTTTTAATAGTTCATCATCGAATGAAATATAGAATCGAGAAAAACCGGGGTCACCTTGACGACCGCTTCGACCACGAAGTTGGTTATCGATACGGCGAGATTCATGTCGCTCTGTTCCAAATACGCATAAACCACCAAGCGATTTGACTTCATCATCAATTTTAATATCAGTACCACGACCAGCCATGTTTGTTGCAATTGTAATTGCGCCTTTTTCACCGGCGTGACTAATAATTTCCGCTTCACGAGCATGGTTTTTCGCATTCAAAACTTCATGTGGAAGACCTTCACTTTTCAAAAGATTAGAAACTTCTTCAGAAGATTCAACGGAGACTGTACCAATCAAAATTGGTTGACCTTTTTCGTGCCTCTCTTTTACTTCTTTTACTAAAGCTTGAAGTTTTTCTTCTTTATGAGCATATATGTAGTCTAAAGCATCAATTCTTTGAATTGGTCTATTCGTTGGAATAGTAACAACTCGCATATTGTAAATTTTTTGGAATTCTTCTTCTTCTGTTTTAGCAGTACCAGTCATGCCGGACATCTTTTTGAAAAGACGGAAGAAGTTTTGATATGTAATTGTGGCTAAAGTAATTGTCTCTTGTTTAATTTCAACGTTTTCTTTAGCTTGAATGGCTTGTTGAAGACCATCGGAATATTCTCTTCCTTTTAAAATACGACCTGTGAATTGGTCAATTAATTGAATTTGATGATCTTGATCGACCATGTATTCAACATCGCGAGCCATGATATAGTTAGCTTTCAAAGCTTGATAAATTCTATGAACTAAATCTTGATGTTCTGGATCATATAAATTGCGGATGCCAAACATTCTTTCAGCTTTCGCACTTCCTTCTTCAGTAAGTGAACAAGTTTTATCTTTGATATCGATATCATAGTCTTTGTCTTTTTTAAGTGTTTTGACAAAGCGATCAGCGACAGTGTATTGAGATGCAGTCGCTTTCGCTCCGCCGGAAATAATCAAAGGAGTTCTGGATTCATCGATTAAAATTGAGTCAGCCTCGTCGATAACAGCGTAATTTAAACCTCTTAAAACACGGCCATTGATAGATTTAGCCATGTTATCTCTTAGATAATCGAATCCAAGTTCCGCATTAGTGGTGTAACAGATGTCACATAAGTGCGCAGCTTTCTTTTGCTGAGGAGTAAGTTCACGTAAGTTACATCCAACAGTTAAACCAAGAAAACGATAAATTTGTCCCATCCAATCAGCATCACGTTGGGCTAGATATTCGTTGACCGTAACAACATAGGCGCCTTCGCCTGCTAATGCATTTAAATAAATCGCCATGGTTGCGGTTAAAGTTTTACCTTCACCAGTTTTCATTTCTGCGACATCGCCATCATGCATGACAAGCGCGCCGATAATTTGCACTTTGAATGGGAATTGATGCAATGTTCTCCAAGCTGCTTCTCTAGCAGTTGCCATTGCTTCATATTTGATGTCTTCTAAAGTGGCACCATTTTTTAACATTTCTTTAAAGTATGGGGTCTTCGCGCGAAGTTCATCATCGCTGAGGGCTCTCATCTTGTCTTCATAAGCAATAACCTTCTCAGCTTCTTTGGTATATTTTTTCAATACTCTCGCGTCGACTCTAAACAATTTTTCAATAAAATTAGCCATATAATCACTCCTTCTGAGGCTATAACGCGTTTATTGTAGCATTTAATAAATGCTTACACAATTAGCGAAACTCTCTTTTACACTGGTTTTGTCTTTGACATAACTAAGACTTCTATTTTCT
Organism: Bacteroidaceae bacterium; assembly: GCA_963657885.1. Taxonomy (GTDB): domain Bacteria; phylum Bacillota_I; class Bacilli_A; order RFN20; family CAG-826; genus Fiminaster. The sequence goes on along the minus strand of CAVKNZ010000051.1, from coordinate 310 downwards.
TTGGTTTGCATCTAAGAATTAACTTAATCATCGCTCGAACAGTCGAGCCAGTTGTAAAGACATCATCAACAATTAAAACTTTCTTATTTTTTAGATGGACATTTTCATCTATTGCTAAGTGTTTTCCTATTTCCTGCCTTTGTTTAGCTGAACAATCAGATTGCTTCACATCGCTTGTTTTATGGATGCAACAACACATATCAAGATTAAGTAACGAAAACATTTCTATCACATGGTTAAACCCTCTTTTTTCATCGCGGAAGTTTTATAGTTGCCTAACATAATCTACAACAAAATAAGCACTTAATCG
>CAVKNZ010000050.1:0-6240 GCA_963657885.1 Bacteroidaceae bacterium | reverse complement strand
TATCAATTCTTCTTTTGAATTATCTTTTATAGCAATAAATGTATCGTTAGGATAGCTATCTTTTAAAAGCTTAAACAAATCATTGAAAAAGAATGTAGAAGCTAGGCTTCCTCTTAGGCCAACTAAAACTTTGACTTGTCCATCACCAACACAACTAGATAAATCAATTAACAACTGCTTTCTCGCTTAGACATTAGATTTTAAAAAAAGTTGACTGTCAAGTTTTATTTAAAAAAATGATATTTTTAATCGATAAAATAAGTCTTTCCTTATAGCTAAACATGTCCCTTAAAAGAAAGGCTTAACAGTTATGAGGCTATATGTCTATCGCTCTTTTTGTTTTTTACGATTTAATATAGTCGTTAGACATATAAGTGTATTCAAAGAAAGAAATGAGATGATAATGATAGTCAATGTCAAAGCATTGTCATTAAAAGATAATAAATAATGGCTATCATTAAATGAAGATTCTCTTCCTTCAATAAATGGCTCATATGTAACTGTTCCACGATTATATTTATTGATGATGTAGTCGTAACGGTAGACCGCCATAGCTACAATCATAGATGTATCATCTAACGGAGTGATGATCGTGCCGCTTCCTGAGCCAGCTACATCGTAGCTAGCATTTATTAGCTTTTCTTTTTCACTAGATAAAGAGATGCTTTCATATAAGCCTTTTAAGCTAGACCAAGAATAGCCATCTTTAAATGATGGTTTATTTATTCCTAAGACATCACAGTTTATTGCATTATAAAATTCATTCGCGAAATCATCCGCATCATAAGATGTATCTTCTCCCCCATCACCAGCGAAAAAGATGGTGATAGAAGTTAGATAGGCTCTATCTTTGGATGTCTTTATTGTTAATGATGATAAAGATAACACCGATGAAGACTTCCACGTGTTATTCTTTTCATCTCCTGGAGTGAAGGAATTAGACTTCGTTTCACTTCCATTGATATAAATATCTAATGTTCCTGTATCTTTTGAATAAGCTGAGCTATTTAAACCAATTCCAGCGACATCTTTATTTTTAATATCATCGCTCAAAGAAATGGATAATAGTCCTGAAGCAGAAGATGAACCCATCTTGATGCCTGTTTTCCCTTGATATAATTTTGTTGCCCCGGTGACGTTAGATATGTAAGAGGCACCTTCTGAGACAAGCGTGGATAATACATCATCTTTACCCACATCCGCTGAGCCATCACTATCCGCGGTTTTAAAGACAATGGTAACTGAATCACCTAAAACAGCTTCCTTTTCACCAGCAATAGTTATAACGCATTGCGTTAAACATCTTTTAACGCCACCTTGATAGGCGTTAATGATGAGGCTAACGTTTCCTTCCTTTAAGGCTTTGATGTTGCCATTAGAGTCAACATTTATATATGTGTCATCATATTCATAGCTATATGTTGGAATAGGATAACTATCACTTGGCGAATAGCTAACTTCTATTGGTTTAGTTTCCCCTACTGTCAAAGATATGTTTACTGCCGTTATAGATGTAACATCAATATCGCTTGGAGCGTAGCTAGTTATATTGCAATAGGCTTTGATAGAGCTATCTTCAAGTGATGTTGCCGTTATCAAAGCGTAGCCCGTTTCATTTCCAATAGTGACTAGTCCGTCATCAGTAACTGAGGCAACATTACTGTTGCTACTAGTCCAGCTCACAAGAGAAGATGCATCGCTTGGGGTGGGTGTAACACTTAGTTGAAGCGTGCTTCCATAAGGAAGATATTCAGAATTGGTGTTCATCGTCAGCTTTTCAAGCTTTTCATCAACGTAACTAGTCCCAAATATCTTATTAGCCCATTCAGGATAATCCACGAATGGATTTCGATTTCCTTGAACTGATTCTATGCCATCGTTTCTCGCGATTTCTTTCTCTGATACTGGATCTTCTTCATGCCACTTCTTTAGTAGGGCAAGTCCATAGCTAGTAAGATATGGATAAGTGCTTTTAAAAGTAGATTGACCGTGTTCTGTTACAGTGGCTACGCCTTTATAACGGGTGACAAAATACATATATATTCTGGCAAAGTCACCTTTATATTGATCATCTGGTTCAAAGACTATGCTTGGGGCGCTTACTCCGTTAATGGCTTTGCCACTTCCTAGCTTAGATACTCCAGCAGTTTGATAAACTACTCCTCCAGCGCTTCTTTCAGGGAAGGAATAAGAATAGGTTGCATTTGCAACTTCTCCAAAAGGATAGTTACTTCTCATGCCGTTTACTTTTCCATCTGTTGGAACAAGGTGAACGATGTCAGAATACATTGGTGATTTTTCACTAAACCATGACTTAGGGATGGAATGCTCTCTGTTATAGCAAGCTCCTTCGCTTTTATAGTTCCCACACTGTTTAGAGCCATAAGCGAAAGCAAAGCCTCCATACATATCCCATATGGAAGATGATGTTCCCGGAATGATATCGGTGCTTTTATAAGCAGTCCATAGGCCATCATAGCTAAGAGTCTTTACATTAGTGCTAATTTTCGTGCTCAACGCTTCTAGAAGCGCTTCTCCTCCCTTAGTAAGATTTGAAGTGTTATTAGCAATAAAGGATGACCAATAATTAGATTTAGTCGCTTCAGCGGTCAACACTCTATTAGAAGCGTAGCTAGAAGAAACTGATAACGATAAAGAAAAGAACGCTCCTAGAAGAATGGATGCGGTTCTAATTCTTTTCTTCTTGCCCTTTATCACTATTAATCTTTCCCGTAGATAAAAGTATATACCTTTAACTCTCTTCTATCTATGGACGCCAATAAAAAATGAACCATTAATATAATGACTTTTTCAATCTATAAAAACATTAAAGAGGGAGTTTGATGTTGTATGAGTAAATTCTTTAAAGCTCATCTTTTTCATCTTCAGCGCCAGCTTCAGGTTTTATTTAGGCTATTTTATTAACAAGCGCTATTCCTTAACAATGAAAATCAAAATCTTTTAGAAGAATTGAATAATACAAAAGTTGAACTGTAATTAACTTCTTGTTGGCAAGCTCGTCAATTTCCTTTGCTATTTCATAGTAAGAACAAGGAACACACAAGCATTCACCAACATATTCTTTTTTCTTTTCTTTTCCACAATATATTCTAGATATTATTTCATTCACAGTTAAATTTACCTTGCTTATGCCAAAAAATTCAGGTTTCCCACCTCTATCCAAAAGTCTCCCAAAGCCAATCACATTGGTTTCAATTATATCTTTTGCCTCTAGATTGCATTCTTCTCTTAATTCTCTTTCCATAGCTTTTACAATAATGTCGCCAAAGAAAGTACAATTACGTCTATCAGAATATTCGACTGAACCAGAGGCGGAAACTATATATTTATTAGTCCCAACTAGATTTTTAGATCCCTGTTGCAAAAAGACAACTTGATTATCATTTGATATCGCCAAGGTAGAAACACCTATATGATTTGAACAAGGCGAATCACTTAAAGAAAATATTCTGCTATTTTTGTTCTTGTCGCCTTTTGTTTTCACTAAAGTATAGCCGTCAAAGCAATATGATGAATCATCTCTATATCTCAACTCCTTACAAGTTATTTCATTGCTGCAAATTGAATTGAAATATGTAGTTTTAGATAATTGGACAATTCTTTTGTCACTAGCTAAAAGCATTAATTCGTCTACGCCTAAATCCATCCGAATCTTTTTGCTATCAAAGAAATACTTTTTGCCCTTTAAATAATCAGAAAAAATTCGATAAGCATTTCTTGAAACATCACTCGGTATTGAATAACTGCCTCGATTAAACGAAAAAGGTAAATGCATTATATTTAAACGAACAAAGTCATTTTCTTCTTCTTTGTACATCAAACGCGATTTATTGTTTTTTAAAAGCAGATAATTGGATTTAGAAACAGGTTCATCAAAAAATAAATTAATATCTTCATTAGAATAAGAGTAAACAATCATTTTCTTTTGACGAGAGACGCTGCTAAGCAAATTAAATAACAACGAGATTATAGTAATGCATGATGTGATAATTGTAATTAGTAAAGGGAAAAAATCATTTTGTCCCATAATCGCAGTCACTACTGTAGCAATAAGAGAAATAAGTGTTGCTATCCCAGGAATAAGAATGGATATATTTAACCTAAAAAGCTTGTTTAAAGCTTGAAGATGTCCTAAATAATTTCTAACTTTTGATTGCTTACTCTTCATAAAAAATTTCATTAAGATGAAGAGATGTTCACTTACATCCCTTTCTTAAAATTATAGCAAAACACAAAGATGATTTAGCGCGGAAGAAAGAAAAAGATTATAAAAGTTTGCTAATCTCTTCCTAGAAGGTCTCTTGTATATACTTTCTCTTTAACATCATCTAATGATGAATCATATCTATTAGCGACAACTACATCAACGCTTCTTTTAAATAGCTCTAAATCATTTATAACCTTATAGCCTAAATATGAATCCATCTTTAAAGATGGCTCATATATAAGGATATTTAATCCTTTATCTTTTAGCCTTTCTATTATTTCTAAGATAGATGATTGTCTGAAGTTATCACTTCCAGACTTCATAGTCAATCTATATATCCCAATAGTGATATCGTCCTTGCCATCATTACGGTAACCCGCAAGTTCAAGAATTCTATCGGCGATGAAATCTTTCCTAGTCTTATTTGATTCTACGATTGCGCTTATAAGATTCTCAGGTACGTTTTCAAAGTTCGCTTTTAATTCCTTTGTGTCTTTAGGAAGACAATATCCTCCATAGCCAAAAGAAGGATTGTTATAGAAATCTCCTATACGAGGATCCGCACATACGCCTTTGATGATATCTAAAGTATCTAAGTTCTTGCTTTGAGCAAAAGTATCTAGTTCATTGAAGTAAGCCACTCTTAAGGCAAGATATGTATTAGCGAATAGCTTAACTGCTTCCGCTTCCGTGGAGCCAAGAACATATGAAGGTATATCCTCTTTCAACGCTCCTTCGTTTAGAAGGCTTATAAATTCATTTGCCTTTGAAAGGTACGGTTCCTCCTTCAAAGGAACCCCTACAATTATCCTTGAAGGATATAAGTTATCATATAAGGCTTTTCCTTCTCTCAGGAACTCTGGAGAGAAAAGAATCTTATGATAGTTATATTTCTCTATCACACTTTTAGTGAAACCCACGCCTACGGTAGACTTAACAATTATCCAAGCATTAGGATTAACTCTTATAACCTGCTCTATGACAGATTCAACACTGGAAGTGTCAAATTGATTTGTCTTGCTATCATAGTTTGTAGGTGTAGCTATAACAACAATATCTGATTGCTTATAAGCATTGTTTCCATCAGTTGTAGCCTCTAAATCAAGTTTCTTCGTTGAAAGATATTCTTCTATCTCCTTATCGACGATAGGAGATTTTCTTTTATTGATTAAGTCTACTTTAGATTGAATGATGTCCACAGCAAAGACTTTATTGTGCTGTGACAATATAATGGCGTTACTTAAGCCAACGTATCCTGTTCCGGCGATTGAGATGATCATAATTTATTGAACAACATGGTTCCCTTTCCTTTTAATTTCATCAATAATTAATTCTTTAATGAGTGGATTTTATACCTGGTATTCATAATATAACTTAGAATGTTGTTTTCACTTTTTATACATTTCAAATAATTTTCATCTTTAACGTTTTTGCTGCAAAAATCTTTAAGTAAATCATCACAAAACCAAAACATGTTTATCACCAATGCTTCTTGTTGATTTCAACACCTTCTGTATAATCCTTCCATTCTTTTAGATGAGTTAATTTGCTATTAAGAAAAGAAATATAATCAGTTTCATATTTGCTAGCGTTGTTGTTAATGAATGTAGAAAGGACATTAATATCATCGCTTAAATATTTAGAAAAACTTCCAGACCAACCATTTGGTCCGCTCATAATGGATATATTATTAAGAACACTAACAGGAACCTTTAATTCAAAACATTTCTCAAGAAACAATAGTCTGCCATCAGCACCTCGATCCCTTATAGCGTTGGAAGCAGGATACATCATCTCAACAGAATCTTTATACTTACTTATATATTCATCTAAAAAACGAACAAAAACATTTTCTGGCATTTTTTCAATGACAACTTTATAAGAAAAATTAATGGTAGAATATAAAATATTCTTTTTTACCAATTTAATAAATGCAGGCAAAAATCTCTCATCGAGATAAAACACATTAATTCCACTATAATCAGATTTAGTTTCAATTATGATTTCTAAGC
>CAVKNZ010000049.1:0-6457 GCA_963657885.1 Bacteroidaceae bacterium | reverse complement strand
GAAAATTATAAATATGAACTAAAAAAGCATTATGAAAGCCAATTCTGATGAAAAAATCGTAATTGTATAGTGCCTCAAATTAGGAGTTCTTTAATTAATTATTACTTATTTTTTAACTAATAAAAACCCAAGTTTTTTGAATAGTTTAGGATTTAAATAATAAAGTCTTATTTTTATTCTTAATTTTTTTGGTAGTAAAATACTTTGTTGAATTATTTTCTTATTTTGGCTTAAAAAATTATAAATTAGTTCGTAATTATCAATATTATTTTTTTGTTTATTCCATCTAGCTAGTGTGGACAAGGATAAATCTGTCGCTTTCGATAAAATTATATTTTTTGTTTCGTTGTCAATATTGTCTTTATCATTTATCCATATGTATCTGTAAATAAAAGCAATTGCTCTTCCATTTATGTTTTTTAATATAAGTCTTGGATTATTTGATGTATTAAATGGGTTGCTTTGGTTATAATTATATAATCTTTGATTAACCAAACATATTTTTTTGCGATAAATAATCTCTTGCATAAAAAACATGTCTTCAGCATATTGGTATGTTGGAAATCTTATTTTTCTATCATCTCTTAATAGATTAGCATTAAATAGCCATCGCCAGACTTGAGAACCAATATTGTCTCTTAATAAATTGATATATAAATTATTTTTAAAATGCGCATCATTATCATGCTCTTCTAAGCATACTGCAGCATCTGAATTTGATTTGATAAGGGCAATTAGCATAGTTTCAACCATTTTATTTTCAATTGTATCATCGCTATCAACAAAAAGAACATATTCGCCCGTCATAATTTCTATACCTGTATTTCTTGCAGCAGATACACCTTCATTATTTTTGTGGATGACCTTTATTCTTTTGTCTGTTTGCGATAATTTATCACAAAGAAATCGGCTATTATCTTCACTAATATCATCAACAAGAATGATTTCAAGATTTTTGTAAGTTTGATTAATTACGGATGAAACGCATTGATTTAGCCATTTTTCAGAATTAAAAACAGGAATGATTATTGATACAAGTGGTAGTTTTTCTTTCATACTTAAATCGTGTTTGCTATATTTTTCATAAATTGACATTAAACTTGAATAACTCATATGAGTTGAATCTGAATCTTTAATTTTAACAGGAATTCCGCTAGCCATAATGTTGTCATCGACATCTTTTATAGCAACAACCCCAGTAAGATTATAACACCATCTCCAATTGAAACATTATTGACTATAGTTGCTTTAGCGCGGAGTCAACACCGATTGTCGATTATTACACTATTTGTTAAACCACATCCCACTCTTCTAGACGCGTTGACTATTGTATGGACGCCTGTGTAGAGGCGTACACTCAGCGATGTGCCATGATTGTTGCCTATTGTAACAATGTTATTCCCTAAAGCTTAGTATTTAAACTCATCTAATAATTATCGCCATTTATTAAATATTGTGTTGTAATTAAAATCGGTCCAACTATTTTTGTGTTTTTGCCGATTTTGTCGACAACTTTCAAAAACAATTTTCTTCTTCTCTCAAATTTCTTTGTTCTCTCTAATAAACTGTTTATCGAACGAAATGCTCTTTTTAGTTTATAATTCATAATTATTCGTTTAAGATTATTCAGTTATTTGATTATAATATCAATAAATATTTATAAAATCAAAATATGGCTTCTAGTTCAGTTGAAAAACAATCTACGAAAAGTATTAGTTTGGGAACGATATTAGGCTATGTTGCATTGACTTTAAGCATTATTTCTGGATTAATTTATACTCCGTGGATTAAAGACGCAATTGGCAAATCTAACTATGGGTTATATACTTTGTCGTCATCATTAATCAATTTGTTTTTGATTGACTTTGGTTTATCGGCAACCGCAAATACATTTTTAGCTAAATATAAGGCGAAAGATGATGAAGAAGGAATATCAAATTTTCTTGCTGTCATGTATCGTATATTTATTGTTGTTGATATAGTCATTCTCATATCTTTCACCATTGTTTATTTTTGCATTGATTATTTATACGTTGGATTAACTCCAGAAGAGCGAGAGTCTTTTAAAATTATATTTCTTATTGCCGTTAGTTTTAGTGTTTTATCTTTCCCATGCACCGTTTTTTCTGGTGTGATACAAGCATATGAAAAATTTGTCCCTTTAAAATTGATAGATATTGCGCACCGCTTAATTTTTATCGGTTCTTCTGCAACAGCAATACTTTTAGGGTGGAATTTAATTGGATTAGTAATTGCTAATTTCGGCTCAGCATTATTATGTTACATATTTAGGTATATTTACATTAGATGGAAATTAAAAATAAAAGCTAATTTCCATTTTAAAGCAGATAAAGCTTTTGTAAAAACTGTCTTATTTTATTCAGGCTGGGCCGCAGTTAATTCTATTGCGTCTAGATTAGTATTCAATGTTATGCCTTCAATATTAGGTATTGTTTCTGATTCGGATAATATTGCTACTTTTGGGTTTATATCGCAACTAGAAGGATACATTTATATGTTTGGCAATGTTATGGGCGGATTTTTTCTTCCTAAGATTGCCAGATTAAAAGAAGAAAATAGTCGAGAAAAGATAGATAACTTATCGGTCAAGGTAGCCAAGATACAGCTTTTTCTTATTGGATTAATATTTGCTGGTTTCGTTTGTTGCGGTACTGATTTTATTAACATATGGCTAAAACACGATCCATCAACAAATGCTATTTATTTAGGCACAATTATGATTATTGCCTATCAACTAATATATGTTCCACAAATTGTTTTTTATAACGAAATGTTTATATCAAATCATGTTAAACAATTGGCCATTGGTTCGCTTATAAAAGCCGCTTTAAATTGTGGATTAGCATTTCTGTTAGGATTTTATTATGGCGCATTTGGCGCTGCAATATCTGTTGCCATTAGTCGTGTATTTGAACTCTTGTATACTAATATTGCATACAATAATTGCTTAAAAATTAATATTGGATTATTCTTTAGAAATGTTTTTTTAAGAGCAATACCGGCATTTGTTGTTGCTATTGGCGCTTCCCTTCCTTTAGCATTATTTCTTGATATCGACGAAAAATTAAGATTTCTAATTTGCGGTGTTATTGTGGCAATACTGTTCGCTTTGGTTTACTATCTAATTGTTTTAACTAAAGAAGAAAAAAAACAATTGCTGCATTTAATTAAAAGGAAAAAGGAACATGCCTAATATGATTATCGCCTTTGCATCTAATTTTTTAAATCATCACCAATTGCCACTTGCTAACGCTTTTAATGATATGAAAAATGTTCAATACTATTTTTTGGCATTTTCTAAAACTCCTCAGAGTCGTATTGATATGGGCTATGATGAGATGAATGATAAGTATGATTTTGTAATTAAAGCCTATGAATCAAAATATAATTATGAAAAAGCGATAAGCATTATAAAAAAAGCGGATATATTTATTTCAGGTCATTTCGATAAATATCTTGATATTCGCCTTAAAGAAGGCAAAAGTGTTTATAAATTCTCTGAACGTTTTTTTAAAACATTTGGCAATAAGGGATTTAAATACTCTAAATTATATTTCTTTTTATCTTCTTTAAAACATATATTACCTTATAGAAATAAAGATGTTATTTATCTAGCGGCATCATCTTATTTAAAGCATGACATTAATATGTTTTATAAATGTAAGAATATTGTCTTGAAGTGGGGATATTTTCCAGAACACATTCAACAAGAAATCGTTAAACCTTCATTAAAGGATTCTATAATTCGCATTATTTTTGTTGGAAGATTAATTAAATGGAAACACCCTGATGCAGCACTATTTGCTTTAAATTCGTTGCCAAAAGAAATACGCGAAAATGTTAGGCTTACATTTATAGGAGATGGTGATATGAAAAATGAATTAAATTCACTTGTTGATAAATTTAATTTAAATAAAAGTGTTATCTTTAAAGGAAATATTAATAACAAAAAAGTCAGAGACGAGATGCTTGCATCTGATATATTTTTATTTATTAGCGATTATAGCGAAGGCTGGGGTGCTGTTTTAAATGAAGCAATGGATTCATGCTGTGCTTGTATTGCGTCTAAAGAAGCTGGAAGCAGTAATTTTTTAATTAAAGATGGGGAAAATGGTTTGCTAACATCTTGCTACGATCAAGAAAAAACGAATAATCTTCTTCTAATGCTAATTAAAAATCAAATATTAAGAAGAAAATTACAAAAGAATGCCTATCTAACCATAAAAAATAGTTGGAATGCAGAAGTTGCTGCAAAGAGGCTAATAGATTATGATAAAGGCATAATATTCGAAAAAGATATCTGTTCTAAAATATAGAGGTTTAAAGTGAATATTTGTTTATTAAATGCCACTCAAAATGGCTCGACAGGTTCTATCGTTAAAGTCTTAGCGAATTATTTCAATAATAATGGTCACAATGTTTTATGCGCGTTTGGTAAAAAAACACAGGATTGGGAAGATATAAATTGCTTTTTTACTGTTAAAAATAAATTTCGCAAATATCTTAATAAACTCGAAGCAAGATTTGATGGTAGAGATGGTTTTGTTAATTCTTTCAATACAAAAAAATTAATTAAACAATTAGAAATATTTAAACCAGACATCATTCATCTACACAACATGCATGGTGAATGGATTAGTTTTTCTTTAATAATTAAATTTGCAAATAAAAACAACATTCCGGTTGTTATGACAGTTCATGATTGCTGGATTGAAACTGGCCGATGTGCATACTACACGTTCATAGGCTGTAATCGTTATTTAAATGGGTGTGGACATTGCTCTCATCGTTTGAATTATCCTAAATTATATTTTTTTGATAGAAGCAAATATTTTTATAAATTAAAAAGAAAATCTATTTCAACTATTAGAATGTATTTTTCTCCATCGCATTGGCTTGCTAATGAAATTAAAAATGCAGGAATCAAGACGGATATTAAGGTCGTAGGAAATCCTTATGATGATAAAATCTTTTACCCCATTTTAAAGAAAAATGGCAATCATCAAAAAACCATTGGCTTTTGTTCATATGTTTGGAATGAATCAAAAGGTTTATCGATGGCTCAGCAAATAGCAGAGCACTATTTGAAAAAAGGATATAAAATTATATTTATTGGGCTGGCGCAAGATGATGATCGCCTGCCAAAAGGAGCAATCGGTATCGCCAAAACCAACAATCGTCATGAATTAGCGGATTTATATCGTTTATTTGATGTGTTTGTTAATCCTACAAAACAAGATAATTTCCCAACAGTTAATATGGAAGCTATGGCTTGTGGTATACCTGTTGTTGTCGCTCGTGTTGGTGGAGCTTATGAAATTTTGACTGATGAATGGACTAATGGAATTGTTGAAAATTATGAATTTTGTCAATTTATATATAAAATAGATTTTTTGCTAAGCAATGCTTACAAAACTATACCCTCCTCCTTTTTTGAATATAAATTTGAACCATTTTCGAAGAATACTTTGAAATATTACAACGATTTATTATCTAATAAATTGTGATATTATTACGGCAAATGAAGAAAATTAATTTATTGTTTGAAAAAATTGATAATTATATTATTAGGAAGAATTTAAAGGCTAAATTTTTAAAATTTATTAAAATACTATTTCCTATTTTCAGTGGATTAATTCTTATCATTTTTTCTTCTATTTTGCTGTTTGCTAAATATGGTATTGGAATTGGCACATCTGGCGTCTACGAGTGTTATTATACTGATGTTAGTAATGAAAACAAAATTTATACCAAACTTACTGTAGGACTAGATAATAAATGCACTTTAATCCTATACATCGATAATGGCATAGTTTTAGATGAGCCTATTATTAAAGATTATTATTGGTCAATTAGATATGCAAAAGTTGCTCCTGAAGACCACGATGAGCGAATCCCTTTTTCAAATTTTCAGTTTTCATTTGAAAATGCAAACGGCGGATCGATGTTTCAATATTCTTATTTTCCAGAAGAAAACAAAATGGTAACTAAAGTATATTCGCCTTTTTTTAGTGATGGATTAGTTATTCTTAAAAAAGTATGAACGTTATTACTAGAAGATATTTATCTAATGCAATATTTATTATCGCCTCTTTACTAGTTTTTCTGGGAATGGCTAATATTTTTTCTTTGCAAGGTTATTTAATATTAGCTTCGTCAATGTTTTTACTATTATTTCAAATGTTTGCTGGTTTCAAAAAACCGAATATTACTTTTTTCTTTTTATTAGCATTTGGCGTATTTTATAATTTGTTTGCTTTTATTAATAAAGTTTGGAATGTTCGACAAATTGTCTATTTCATTATATTTCCTTGTTCGGTTTATTTTTTGATTGTTAATGATGCTTATAATGGTTATAAAAAAACACGTTTTTATTTATATAGTTTTATTTCAGGTATGTTCATGTCGGCATTAATTACAATTCTTGCCACGTTTC
>CAVKNZ010000048.1:2232-6753 GCA_963657885.1 Bacteroidaceae bacterium | reverse complement strand
TATTTTTAACAGATACAGTAAGAGAGTAATCGAAGATAACACTGCTCTCAAACGATAGAGTCGAAATCGACCTCAACAGCAAAGTAAGAGAGTAATCGAAGATAACACTGCTCTCAAACGTAGTTTAATAACTTTAATCAGTTGTGAATGTAAGAGAGTAATCGAAGATAACACTGCTCTCAAACCTCAAATATAAGTAGGCTTTAAGGGGGCGTTTCTTCGTTAATAATTATTAATTATTATTCAATAGAGCACAAGTCAAAATCTAAAATAAGTGTTTTGTCAAAACAACTTTTATCAAAAATAGAGTTATTTTCCAATGAAATGAAGCATCCGCCGATGTATGAGAGTTCTTTTTTGATCTGCTCAATCTCGTTTAGTGAAAAATACGATGAAACAAAGGGCATAACAAAAACATTTATTCCCTGTAACTCATATATAACTTGCATATATTTAATCAATTTAACATGTAAAGGAAAACCTTCGTCATCTTTAAATTGAAGATTCATTATTTTAAACAAATCGTCTTCAGCTATTTCGTTATCAACAGAAAGCTCTACATCAAAGTCCAAAGCAATCGCCGAAACAATCTCAATAACTTTTGATTTTAATGCTTCAATATCAGTTGATAATTCTGAATAATATTTTTTTCGCAGTAGCTTGTATAATGCGTTAATATTCTTCTTTGTATTTAAGTTTAAAGAAAAAGGGTGGGCTAAGAAATGAATGGCATTTTCGCAATCCACATCTTTACCATCATTTTCAAAGTTAAAAGAAATATTAGATTTGCGAAAATCGTTATAACAATAAGAACAGTAATCAAAAAATATTTTCTTATTTTCAATAATGATTGCTAGAGCAGTAATATCATCTATAACGATTGGCTTTTCAAAATTAGTTATAAATAATCTTTTCATAACTTAATGTATTTATCCTGCGATATTATTTGGTCTGTTTCGACTTCGCCTAAAATATGTTCAATGGAGGAAAACTGTTGTTCGGTAATAGTCAAAACGGAAATTAAGCCATCCTTTGGAAGTTTGGCTTTAACTTCTCTCATAGTCGAATCCACAACGCTTTGATTTAAAGCTAATTTTGTATAAACACTTTCTTGTAGCATAAAGAAACCTTTCTTTTCGATGTTTTTCATAAATTTTGAATATTCGCGATGATCTGTTTTAGTAACAGCAGGTAAATCGAAAAACAAAAGAATCCTCATAAATCTATTATTCATTCTCTTCTCTTTTTGGACTTATAAATTTAATTTTATCTATTTCGCCATTTTTTAAGGCATTAAATACCGATAATAAGTGTATTGAAATTGCGTTACTTACTGATTGAGTTTTATTATCAATCAATACTTCTTTCGTGCCTAATCTACTCATAGAGTCTTTAAAATTGAGGTTTTCTGCACTTAAAAGATTTATAGCCTCCTCATCAGTAAGGAATCGAAAAGATTCTAAAATATCACATGAAAAATTATATGGGTTTGTTTCTCCTATGTGATGTATTCCAATTTGAGTTAAATATCCAAAAGAGACAATTGTTCGATTAATTAAGGAAAGAAGAACAGTGTATCCATAATTTAGATAAGCATTGATCTCGCTATCTTCACCTCGCGTAAAATTTTTACCAAAAACATTATTAAAATAAACTTTAGCAGCGTGACCTTCTCTATTAGTTATGTCTCCTGGTTCAACTTGAGAAGCGAATTCTAATAATTGAGATGAGATATCGTTGAGCTTTATTAAATTTAAAGTGTTGGCTTGATTCTCGATTTTGCGCTTAATAATTGCTTGCCAAACTAAATTACAATTTTGTTTAGGCCACGCTACTTGATCAACTATTTTTTTAAATGGATTATACGAAGCATTTAAAGGCATTAATTGGGAAGATGGATTATGCTTTTCATCACAAAAAATGACATTAATTTTATGTTTAACCAATTCTGAAATTAAACTAGTTGTCAAAGCAACAGTTGTTGATTCAACTATTAATGTATCGATTTCATCTAATAATATTTTCTTTATATTTTCTGGTGTTTTGAAAACCAAATAATTCAGAGAATATTCCAATTTGGCGTGTGAGCTTATAACAATGGTTCGAAATCCCATTGTTATAAATCCGTTGCCTTTCTATTTAAGCCAGTGATAGATTCTTCAACTTTTTTGCACGGAAAGTCAAAGAAAGATGAAAATGCTTTTGAGTAGTAGCCTGGTATTCCTTTATAAATAGCAGTTGTACCATGTTTATTACTGAATTGAAGAATCATAAATTTTAATATCTTTATTTGCTCAAGAATATTTTGCTTTGAAAACTCAGGAACATCAATTGAACCATTTAAATCAATATTAGAACATTGAAGCAATTTTAAATTGTTAATAAGAGGTAAATTTTCGTATCTTTTCATTTGAGATAAGGAGATTAAATAATCAAAAATGTCAGTATTTCTTTTTTTAGAGAAGCTAATAGTCTCATAAACAATTTCCCCGTTTTTATTAACAGATTTACCAGTTTTTAATGTTACTATATCTACATCTATATTCTCTTTTAATTGAGCTTCAATACTAGGCAAATAAGCTAGTGCATTTTTTAGATAAAGACTATCTTCTTTTTTTAGGAAAATTGGGGAGATTGGATAAAGGCAGACAGTTTTTGCATTAAACAATGTGAATAGGAATTCGCAACCATTCATCAACAATTTTTGACCATTGAATAATTTTTTGCCTGAATCTATTGAAACATTCTTACCCTTTACCGAAAATTGCTTCTCAAGTTTAACCTTGAGTTCTTCAAATTTTTTATATTTTTTCCAATCTAGAATAGTGACGGGTATCAACTGTCGAGATTCGTTTCCTTTTTTATCAATAACTTTTCCTATTAGAAAATAGGAGTTCGACAAATTATCGTAGCCACCATATTTATCAGTTTTGTTTAATGCCAAATTGCTATCGTGCGAAGGTATTAAATTGTCTTTATGTTTAGATAAATTTTGATTATAGAAAGCCGAATCGTTGTAAGACAATCGATAAGTTAACAGAAAATCATGTCTATTTGACAACTCTTTGATTTTTGCTTTTAAATCACTATTGTGATTAATAAGATTTTTAATAATTGCTTCATAGTTATATTTGTTATTAGCTAATGTTTTTTCGGGAACAATATGTCTTTGCTTTTCAAAATAAGAATTCAAATTTTTTCCACAAACAATATTCAGATAAGCATCAACAGCGTGGTGCGTATCATTTAAATCGCGCAGTTTAGGTACATCGTATTCTTTTCGAACAAAGGAAGGTGCAGCGGCTTTTGAAAAAATGAGTTTTGATTTAAATTCTTTTTCAAACAACTTTTTAAGAGCGATGTTAGATGTGTTTACAACATTTATTTGTCGACTCACAAAATCATTTAGTTCATCATCGCTAAGTTCACGTGCGCGAACTAATCTATTATATTTTTCGTCTGTTATGCATTTTTTCTTTAAAAGGAATTTCCATAGTTTTACAACATCTGGATTACATCTAATTTCTTCTGGAATAGGATATAAATTCTTCTTCACTTTTTGATTTTTCTCTCTGCTAACAAGCACCATGTTATCCAATGAATCATCTTTAATTAAAGATTGCGGATAAATGTGATCAATATCGTATTTGTTATTTTTATCTAAGACATCTTCGATATTAATCTTTTCGCCAGTATACATGTCCATTCCTAATTGCTTGAAATATAAATAAAGATGCTTACCTTTCAATGCAAGTTCATTATTTTCTTTTAATGTTTCAACTTCATCTTTTAAAGTCCCGACTTGACTTTTGTAATCACCTAAATCTGATTTCAAAGTTTTTAAAAACGCATTAATTTCTTTATACCTTGAATCTGTTTGCTTGCCTTTTTTTGCCTTATCATTTTCTCTAGTCACTTCAATAATAATTGATTGAGGCTCGTAACCTTTTAGCTTAACGATTTCTTTAACAATTCTATAAGCTTGAGTAGTAGATCGTCTCATCATTGGTGGAAGCTCTTCAAGAAGTGTTTTGGCCGAAACTTCACTTTCACCATGAAGATTATGATATTTAATAACGTCGTTATAAGTTAAATCGTTAACAATCGGTTTAAATAAAACTTGATTTAAGGTTAGGTTTTCGTCATACATTATTTGGAAGATAGAAGAATATCTATCGCGATTAATCTCACCGTTTTCATCAATAGGAGGAAGCCCAACCAAAAATGTTTTTGATAAACGGCCCCATCCAGAGGCTTTATATTGATTCATTGCTCTTATTTGCTGCTCATTAAAAGTGACATTGCTATATCTTTCTTTGATGTATTCGATTGCATCTTTTCGATCATCTTTAAAGATTTCAAGAATTTTAATAATATCTTCTACCAAATCAAAATCAGATGTATCTTCTTTGCAATTAAAATTTTGAGGAATCGAACCAATCATTTTTCCAATTCTAAAAACTGGCGAGAAAAGAGCGCGGCTAGAACAAATAAAATCATCATTATCGTTTAATCCAGATA
>CAVKNZ010000048.1:0-2222 GCA_963657885.1 Bacteroidaceae bacterium | reverse complement strand
TCGTAATATTTTATTAAGCTCCTTTTGAATTGATTGATTGTTGTTTTGCTACTCTTCGAAAGAGTTTCAATAGCAACGGATTTCCATTCATAATTACTTAATGAATTGTTTATTTTTATGCCATTAAGTCGATCTAAAGCAATATAATCTTGATAAAAAATAGAATTCTTTGGCAATACATCTTCTCCATATAAATAAGAACATTTATTTGTAAGGCTCATTAAAAAATTATTTCTTGTTTTAGATTGGTCAATAAGCTTATTAAAATTCCATGGTCTAATAGGAGTCAAAGTATCATTTGAATTGCGGACCAATCTAGTGTAATCACTTTTTAAATTTAAAGGTCCGCAATAATAAGGAATCTTAAAGGTAAAAATTGATTTTATCTTATTTGAATTAGTTGAAATAAATTCATATTTTTTACCTGCAATTTGAAGAATTAGTTCTAACTCAAGTTGATGCAATTGATGAGGTATAGAACTTGTTGATAAATGACAAATAGCTTCTAATAGAGTTCTATCAGCAGCTTTCTTAGCAATATAATCGATATCATCTTTGCTAACTTGAAATTCATCACAATTTGAATTAGATAGCAATTCTTTCTTCTCTTCCAAAAATTTAGATATATATTTACCAAATTCTTCTAAATTTGTCTTTTTCTCGTTAGAACCATGTCCGATTAAGCAAGGGTAATTGCATTTACTATTTTCATCTTTAAAAATTGCAAAGAAGTTTGAGGATTTCCCAGCTTTGTTTTCTAATTTGTCGACTTCCTTAACAATTCTCTTCAATTTTTTTAAATCGTTTTTATGTTCTTCATATTTATTCATGAACGCTTCTGAAAGTGGCGTTCCAGATTTAGTCTCGCCAATCAACGATTTAATATAAGCCATATCAAATATTTCTTTAGCACTGACAACTAAATCAAAATCTTCTCCCATTAAAGATTGGATTTCACCACATACTTTATCAAAATCTGAATTAAAACTGATTTTAGAGTTCGTGTCATCAGAGTCATAAATTTTTGATAAGGAAAAGATTCCGCCTGTGATAAGAACTTTGAACAGTTCGACATAAGTAGAGTCTAATTCTTTTTTATGAGGCGATAATAATGCGGATATTTTTTTCTTTTTCTCATTCTTATTAGTGGCTTTGTCTACAAGAATATCGAGTAGTTCGTCTTTTTTAGAAGAGGATATCAATTCACAATTATCAAAATCATCATCACATTCTTCCGAACTACGAGTAACTATGTCTTTAAATGATATATTCAAATTCTTAATTGTTTCATCTGTAAGTCCAGAGTTTGAAGTTAAATTATTGTTAGAAAGAAAATTTCCTCTATATTTAACGATGTGATGAAGGGCTAGATAAACGAATCTAACATCGCTTAAAGCAAGATCATGATATTTAGCATCTTTATTAGCTAATGCATAACGTAAATGAAATATCGTTGGAAATGCGTCATGAAATTGTTTTTCGAGAACTATATCATTAAATAATGGCATTGCTGCCTTTGCGTTAATACTTTTATCATCTTCCCATAAATAAGATTCGTTTAGTCTAAGAAAAAAATAAGGATCAATTTTTGAAATTTCTTCTAAAAAAATTTCTTGAAGATAAAGAACACGATTTCTTCTACGAGCTAAACGACGGCCAGTTGCTCTAAAAGTTCGTCTTTCTTTTGCTGAATTAGCTTCAGAAAATAATCTAGCACCCCACGCTGTCTTTCCTTTAATTCTACACAACTTATAATTCGAATCTGTTACAGCCCAACCAATTGAATTCGAACCTACGTCTAAACCAATAAAATATTCATCACGCCCCATAGCTTTACTCCTTGTTTGAATTATTTCAATTATACCTTAAATGTAAGCGTTTTAAATCGAGAACATTAAAAGAGTAAAAGAAAAACTCCCGAAGGAGTGTGGCCTTATGGCCGCTTCGAGTGAACGAAGCCTTGTAGCAAAAGCTTATTTGAACGCGCAGTGTTATCTTTGTGTTTTTTCTTCTGCAACATTAATATACTTATTCAAAATTAAAAAAGAAAGAGTTTTTCAATTAAATTCGATTAAAAGCCACATTTTCTAACAACAATTAATATTTAACATTAAATAAAATTAGCCCATTCGCGGGAGCCTTGTAAGGAATTGGATTTCTTTTTCCACTATCTAAAAGCTTTTTAATATCAGAAAGTTCTAATTTATTTAAACCAACCTGAA
>CAVKNZ010000047.1:0-7561 GCA_963657885.1 Bacteroidaceae bacterium | reverse complement strand
CGATAAAATCATATAAATTTATTTTTGATTCTTTTTTCATAGTAATAAACATATGTTATTTTCAACATCTTGCTTAAAAGCAACTATCTTATTTTATAAATCTAGTTCATAATTATTTTGTTATGAATAAAGAAAAGAAAAAATTAGATCCTGTTATTAAAACAAAACTTATCCTACAAGGGGAATATTTACTTATTTCCATCGTCTTTTTAGTGCTCGGCGTTTTAAAGCTTGTTGATGTTTATAAGTCTAGCGATGTTAGGGGACATATATTCAATATTGTTACCCTCATTGGAGGATTATGGGCTGTCTTTGATTTCTTCTGGTCAACATTTTCTAAGAAAAGAAGAGAAAAAGTTACATATTTAGATAAGGTTCTTGCTTTGCCATTAGGTTTATTTTTGATTGTCTATAATCTTATTTCTTTAATTGTTTGGAACAATGTTGCTCATTGGTATCGTTATGGCATAGGCTTTGTATTTATCTATGTCTTCTTAATGCTTTCCTTTGAAGCGGTTTATCATTGGTTTTTTCCTACGAAAGCTCTTTTGGAAGTTTTAAATGAAGAAGAGGAAGAAAGAAGTAAAAGTGACGAAGCAGCTAAAGAAGATGTAGATGTAAAGGATGAAGAGAGCAAGTAGAAACATGAAAAAAGAAACGCATGAAAGAATAAGAAGATTTAACACTGATCGCGACTGGGAAAAGTATCATACTCCGGCAAATTTAGCTAAAAGCATCGTCATTGAAGCTAGCGAATTGTTAGAATGCTTTCAATGGAATGATGAAGAGTTCAATCTTGAACATGTTAAAGAAGAGCTTGCTGATGTTTTAGTTAATTCAATCAATTTAGTGGATAAACTCAATCTCGATATTGATGAAATCATCAATAAGAAGATGGAACAAAACGAAAAGAAATACCCGGTTGATAAAGTTAAAGGGAAAGCTAAAAAATATAACGAAATTTGATTCTAACTATTAATTTTGATTTATCAAATTTGTATTGAATCAAACTTTTTTTATACTCTGTGAAAGATTTAATTTTTAAATTTGCAATATCACGGAAAAGTGATAAAATAAAATCAGAAAAAGGAGAAAATTAACTATGCCATCTATTTCATCTTTCTACGGAATTACAATCTATATGTACTTCCTAGCAAACGAACATAATCCATCGCATGTTCATGCATATTATGGAGATTGTAATGCCACTATAAATATTTCAAATGGAAAAGTTATAGATGGTTCATTACCTAAAAATGCATTGAAACTTGTTAAACAATGGATTAATCTTCACAGAGAACAGTTACAAAAAATATGGGAGAGTCAAAAATTTGAAAAAATTGCCCCATTAGACGAGGAGGACTAAAAAATGTTTCACAAAATCAAAAATGTAGTTGCACTTAAGAATTATGTTTTAAGCGTGTCTTTTGTAGAAGGGGTAACTAAAACATACGATGTCAAACCTTTATTTGCAAAAATAGATATTTTTAATAGACTTAAAACTAACAATTTGTTCTATAAGGCACATGTTGCCCCAGGAGGCTATGGTATTATTTGGAATGATGATATCGATATAGCTTGTGATGAATTATTTAACAATGGGACAGTTGTTAAGACACCATTCGATGATTTAATTGCCTTTTCTGATGCCACTAAACTTTGGAATTTAAACGAATCAACTTTAAGAAAAGCCATTAAGTATGGCAAACTTGTAGATGGAGTTGATGCTTGTAAATTTGGGAAGCAGTGGGTTGTATCAACAGAAGCTATGAAAAGAGAATACGGACTTCCAACATTTGCTTGATACTCATTACCATTGACAAAAAATAGCTCGCAAACACACGAGCTATTTTTTATAAATTGAAGTTTCTTATTTGCCTAATTTAATGACGGCAATGGCTTTTGGAAGCTTAACAACAGTTAATAAGAAATCATAAACCGCATATAAGCAAACGATGACACCTAAGACAATTAATTGAACGTTGGTATGGATGATAGGTGATCCATCTTTTTCCACCAAGCAAAGAATGCCAATGACAAGCGCTGCAGCGCCGATAATGTATTCAGGAAGCATGTATAAGAATGCCTTCTTATCGTTTTTGCAGGTGAAGATTGTTGACATTAAAGCATCGACTAAGAAGATAATACCAACAGCAATTACTAGGTATGGGATGATTATTAAAATGTTTTTAATAACTGCACCAGCCCAGAGTTTTACAAGAAGGCTAATGCCTAATAAAAGCATTATCGTTCCTGGGGTACCTAATAGAATAAAGCCGCTTCTAAGTTTGCATCCAACAAATAAAGCAAAGAGGACACAGATGCTGCCTAAGACAATTAAGGTGATACCGATGACTTGTGAAATTGCGTCAGTGTATCCGCCTTTACCTGTGGCTCCTGCAATGATTAAGAGGATACCAACAACTAAGGTGATGACATCTTTTAGCCATTTGCTTAAAGGTTTTTTAGTTAAATCCATTTTTCTTTTTCTCCTTTTCCGGTTTTGAATTATAGCACTACTTTTAACTTTGTTAAGAACTAATTCTTTAAGATGGTAAAAATTTAGTTAATAAAACGAAATTAATCGATTTTATTTTCTTTTAAACGCTTTTATAACGATCGATAGTTGCCTTCTTTGGATATCGCTTAAAATGCATATCACAGATTGGACTATTTTTGATGATGGTTCCTTTTCTGATGAATTCGGTTCTTCTTAAATTCATATATAAAATTAAATCAGCATCGCAGAACATCTTGCCTAATTCTAATTTCTTTTCTTTTTTCAGTATTTCATAGACTAGACATTTATGGACTTCAAAGTAGATATCCTTCTTCCCTTTACTGCCTTTAACTATTTTCCAGCCATTATTATTGAAGCTAAGCATCTTTTTAATTATGGCTTTCTGAAGAATTTTATAGATGAAACTGTTGCCAAATAGTTTAGAATACATCGATGCATATCCTCTTAAATAATCATGCATTGCTTTTGATAATGTATTTACCGCTTCTTCTTTAGAATGGCCATTATTTACTAATGCATCATAACTAGCTAAAACGAAGAAAACATTTACGAGAAATTCTCGATTTCTTTTTGAACAATACTCTTGATATTTTTCGGAGTATTTTTTGCAGTTTAACTTTATTTCTTCCTTTAAAGCATTTGATAAAGAAGAATAGTAATTTTTGAAACGACCTTTATTTAATATGGTTTTAAAAGAATAGGTTTTATTGTTTTTCATCTATTGATTATTATCTTCTTTTTCAACGAATAATAAATCATTCGTTTAGTTATGAAGCCAGCTTTATAGTTAAATTTATATATTGATGTTGTCGACTATACTAGACAAAATGCATAACTTTTGTAGACTATACTCGACAAGTAGCCTTATTATGGACCATCAAATCATTAAAAGAATTATTCTTGATCAGCATCAAGTTATTAAAGATGCGATCATATATCCTCGCGATATATTTTTAGAGCAGAATGTGAATTATGTTTTAACCGGAATGCGTCGCGCGGGCAAAAGCACTTTGCTTTATAGTCGTGTCAAAGATTTGATTAAAGCGGGTGTTAAATATGAGCAAATTATTTACATCAATTTTGATGACGAGCGGCTACTTAATTTTAAAGTGCAAGATTTTGATGACATTGTTGAAATAGCTGAAGAACTCTCTTCTGATAAGCACTTTTATTATTTTGATGAAATCCAAAATATCGAAGGTTGGGAGAAATTTGTCCTTCGTTTAGTTAATCAAAAGCAAAAAGTTGATGTAACTGGTTCTAATTCAACTATGCTTTCGAGTGAAATCGCCGCGAAATTAGGCGGACGATTTATAGTAAAACAAATTTTTCCTTTTTCATTTAAAGAATACCTTTTATATAAAGGTGCGAATATTGACGCTACATCAACAAAGGATGTTTCATATGTTAACAAACTATTAGATACTTACTTCTATTTCGGCGGTTTTCCTGAAAGCTTTGATTTAATAAATAAAAGAGATTATTTATCTAGCCTTTATCAAAAAACATTATTTGGTGATGTAATAACTCATTACGGATTAAGAAATGAAAACGGCGTTAGATTTTTAGTTAGTAAAATTGCTGAATCTGTTAGAAATGAAGTTTCATATACTAAACTTTTTAACTCTCTTACCGGAATCGGATACAAAATATCTAAAGATGTCGTGATTAATTATTGTCAGTGTTTAAAAAAATGCCTTTTTAATTTTTAGCCTTCAAAATTATTATTATTCTTTTGTTGGTAAAGAAAGTACACCTAAATACTATTTTATGGATAATGATATTTTGAATTTATTTTTAGTTGATAAAAAAAGCATCCTTTTAGAAAATATCGTTGCTATTCATTTGTATCAAAAATATCGAGACAATCTCTATTATTTAAAAGGCAAAAATTCCGATATAGATTTCTTTGTTAAAGATAAACAATTAGCAATTCAAGTTGCTTATACTTTAAATGAAGATTCATTTGCTAAAGAGAGACAGAGCATTGTTAATTTTGCAAAAACTAGCAAAGAAAAAAGCGAATTCGTGATTGTGACTTATGAGCAAGAAAAAGAATTATCAATCGGCGGAATAAGCGTTAAGGTCATCCCTTTGAATAAATTTTTATTGAATTATTAAGAAAATTTTTTCCATATTGCTAGTGAAAAAGACAATATCTTATTAACGAATATCAAGAAAATCTACACTACCTAAATAAATCATCGATGAGAATGCTTTTATTTACGATGTTAGAATATTCGTTTTTCTTTACTCCATAAGTTGTTATAAAAACCAAACGTATACTTTTTTTGCCTTTAGTTAATGCGTTCAAGGCAGTTATTTTATTTCTTAAATTTAAATCGTATTGTTTGTCAATTTCGAATTCGCCTGCACAGTATTTTATTTCCACTAATTCGAGGACTTTATCTTTTCTATCTATTATTAAATCAATTAGAACGCCTTTTGTGCTTTTATCGCCTAATTTATAATAACTATAAACTTTTGTAGATACGCCACTAATGCCAAGGGCTTTTTTAATTTCGTCTAGGTGTAGAAAGCATAGTAATTCAAATGAAAGCCCTAGCCATACTTTTCTTGATGGATCATCAAACGAATTAGCCCAAAAATGTTCATCCTGTGAATAATAATTTTTTATAAATTTAAAATAGAATAAAGTATAAAAATCAGTTAAACGGTATATATTTTCTTTTCTATCTTTGTAAGAGTCCATCGCTGTAATGAAATATGAATCTATTAAATCAGATAACATTTTTGTCATCATTCCGTTAGGAGCTAAATTTGTAGCCTTACATATTTCAAGTCGGCTAAGACCACTTTTTTTGTTAGCTAACGCTTCGACAATTTTTATGTAGTTATTATTGTTGTTAAAAAGAGTTCTATATAAATTATTGAATTCATTCCATAATAAACCCTGCTTTTTAAAGAACATGTTATCGATATTCTCACCCAAAGTTAAAGATTCATCGATTTGCATTAAGTAAAAAGGAATACCGCCCATAATCATATATGTTTGGGCGATATCATAATTTGACCAAAATATGTTTTTAGAAAGTAGAAATTCTTTTGTTTCTTTTAACGTGAATGGTTTGAGAAATAATTGAAGGGTATATCTATTAAATAAACCGCCTTTATTTTTAAGAATTTTATCGCTTATCCAAGAAGTAGAGGAACCGCATACAATAAACATTAAGTTATCTTTTGCGTATCCATATGAATTCCAAAAATATTCAAATGCAGATAAAAAGCCACTTTTTTGATTATCTAGCCATGGCATTTCGTCAAAGAAAACAACGAGTTTATCATTGCTATTTATTGAATTCAAATAATCTTCTAAAGCATGAAAAGCTTCGCCCCAAGACTTATATTTTCTAATATCGTTATTGCTTCTTTTAGCTAACTCGATTGAAAAATTATTTAATTGAATCTCTTTATTTTCGCTAAACGACCCTGTTAGTTTAAAAACAAATTTGTCATTAAAAAGATTATTCACCAAATAAGTTTTTCCCACTCTTCGTCTTCCTGAAATTATGACTAATTGACTAGAGGTAGAGTCGTAGGCTCTTAGAAGCATCTTAGTTTCATATTCACGTCCAATAACTTTTTCTTTATTCATATTTGGTATCCTTTTCTATGAATTATTATATTCTTTATGAAAAAAATTAACAACATTTAGACAGATAATCCATTATTTTTTGTCTAAAATGTGATAAAAAGATTAAAAAAAGACAAATAATATACTATTTCTTGTCTAAAAGTTATAAAAAATAAGTGAAAAAGACAAAGAATCCATTATTTCTTGTCTAAAAGATTGGATTTTAAATGAATAATAAGGAGATCAGCTGCTTCTAGCATCTGTTATTTTAACGCTGTTTTTCTTTTTGGTTAGTAGTTATTATGCACATGTAGGATAATAATGACATGAAAGACAACTTCAATAGAGAAATTGATTATTTAAGAGTCTCAGTTACTGATTTATGCAATCTTAGATGCACATATTGCATGCCTCAAGAGGGCGTCGTAAAAAAGTGCCATGATGAAATTATTTCTTTTGAAAGAATTAAAGAAATTGTTGAAGCCTCTACTAAACTTGGAATTAAGAAAGTTCGCATCACTGGAGGCGAACCGTTAGTTCGTAAAGGAATAGTCAAGATCTGTCAAGATATTGCATCTATTAAAGGAATTGAAGATTTATCTATTACAACGAATGGAATTTTGCTTACAAAATATGCAAAAGAGCTTAAAATTGCAGGTGTAAAAAGAATTAATATTTCTCTTGATACATTAAGAAAAGACAGGTATTTTGCCATAACTAGAGGTGGAAATATCGATGATGTTATCTCCGGAATTAAAGAAGCTCAACTTGCTGGTTTTTCTAAGATTAAATTGAACTGCGTTTTAGTTAAAGGCTTTAACGATGATGAGATTATTGATCTTATAAATTTTGCGAAAAACAATAATTTGGAACTTCGTTTCATTGAACTTATGAGAATTGGAGAAGCCACTAAATTTAATAGCTGTTCATTTTTATCAAACGACTATATTTTAAATCTGGTTCCTGGACTTATTTTTCTAGGTGAGGATGGCGTTTCTAAACAATATGGATTTAAAGATAGTTCGGCTAAGATTGGTTTAATATCTCCTCTCTCGCATAATTTTTGTTCATCATGTTCTAGAATACGATTAACTAGCGATGGAAAGATTAAGCCTTGCCTTCATTCATCTTTGGAGTTCGATTTAAAAGATTTGCATGGTGATGCCTTAATTTCAAAACTTAGAGAAGCAATTCTAGCTAAACCTCAAAAGCATCATTTAGATGAAGATAAAAATAGCGACTCTAAACGTGGAATGTCGCAAATCGGGGGATAAATTAAAAAAATTTTCGTGTGTGTGCGCTATTCAAGGTTAATAGCCGTGTGCGCGCACGCACGGCGAACAAAGTTCGCAAAGTTCGCAATTTGACAACTTCTTTAACATTGTTAAAATCCCAAGTTTTATAGTTGAGAAGGCGTAAATGTTGTACATTGTCGTACTACAACG
>CAVKNZ010000046.1:0-7583 GCA_963657885.1 Bacteroidaceae bacterium | reverse complement strand
AAAATCGTTACTTCAGTAAGTTAGTGCTTGACAACGGGTCACATCATAACAGGTTTGATTGTTGATTGTATATTCGTTCCTTTACCCTGGCACACTCTAAGAGTTATGCCAATTCCAATTCTTACAAATATAAAAGCAGAAATTAAATTGAATAATGATTTATTGTTGCGATATTTGGTACAAACTAAAAAACTCTCACACGTTTGTTGATATTTTTCATATGAGACTGAATTTACTAAAGAATCTGAATGAACAAGATAGTAATATTTTGATTTATTGATAAAAGAAATAGTTTTTGAATTAACAAGTGCTTCTATTAGGTAGTATAAGTCTTCTGCACATTCAGCAAGACCAAACGAGCATTTGTTTGCTATTTCTCTACGATATAATTTGTTCCAGGCGGATGTATTAATTAAAAAAAGAGGGAACGAATGATCCTCTATATTAACTATATGAATGGGGTTATTAACCATCTCTTTGCATATCAAGAAGTTATCCTGAACATTAATTCTAGAAAAGCCACAGCAAGTGATATCAGCTTTCGTTTCTTCGGCTTTTCTAACAAGCGTTTCTAGATAATCATCATCAAAATAATCGTCACAATCTAAAAAGAGAACGTAATCAGTGAAAGCATTGGAATTTTTAAATCCTAAGTCTTTTGCAAAGCCAGTTCCCTTTTTTTCATTATTTATAATAATTTTAGTTCTCTTTAAAAATTCTACTTGTTTAGAAAAGTCTTCAATTTTTTTAAGAGTGTTATCATTAGATTCGTCATATACAAAAAGCAGTTCATAATTTTGAAACGTCTGATGTTTTAATGAATTTAAAAATTTATCTATATATGGACCGGCATTATATGCAGGACAAATGATTGAAATTTTACACATAAAGATATATTATCAACAAAAGTGAAGAGGATAAACTACTTATGATAATTACTAGAGCCCCGCTTAGAGTTAGCTTTTGTGGTGGAGGAAGTGATATAGCATCTTTTTATGAGCGATACGGAGGATGTGTTCTTTCGTGCGCTATCAGAAAATATATTTACATTGCCATCCATCCATCGTTCAATAAACATACTATAACTTTAAAATATTCAAAAACTGAAGAAGTAAACGATTTTGAAGAAATTGAGCATAAATACTTTCGCGTCATGCTTAAAGACTATGGCGTTAAAGGTGTAGAAATTACCTCTATGGCGGACATTCCTGCTGGAACAGGTCTAGGAAGTTCGTCAGCTTTTACTGTTGCAGTTTTAAAAGCTTTAAAAGCCTACCAAAAGAAAAGCTTTTCAACATATTCTTTAGCCAACGAAGCCTGCGATGTTGAAATCAATAAAGCCGGTTCTCCAATTGGCAAGCAAGATCAATTTGCATCCGCTTTTGGCGGTCTTAACTTTATTACTTTTCACAAAAACGGGAAAGTTAACGTTGAACCTTTAATGATTCCTGGCGATGGAGAGGAAAGATTGCAGAATAATTTAATGCTTTTCTATACTGGTCTTAAGCACGATGCGAACGCTATATTAGCCGAACAATCTAAAAATGTGGCTTTAGATGAGAGAAAGATTAAAGCTCAATTAAGTCTTTGCAGAATGGCCAGAGATTTAAAAAAGCACTTGGAAGACGGCGACATTGATTATTTAGGAAAAGTTCTTAGAAAGAGTTGGAAAATTAAAAAGACTCTTTCTTCTGGAATTACTAATCCTCTAATTGATAAGATTTATAATTCTGCGATTAAAGCTGGAGCAGAAGGTGGCAAGCTATTAGGCGCAGGCGGTGGAGGTTTTATGCTTTTTTATGTTAACCCTGAACGCCAAGAAAGAGTCAGAGAAGCTTTGAAAGATTATTTAGAAGTCGAATTCAAAATCGATTATGAAGGTGTAAGTGTCATTCACGGATTGAAATAATATGATTGGAGTAATTACTGCTGGAGGTAAAGGAACTCGGCTTAGTTCAATTGCATCTGATATACCTAAGCCGATAGTTAGAATCCTAAATAAGCCTATTCTTCAATATCAGATTGAATGTCTTAAGGAGAGCAACATTAAAGATATTTATATCCTTGTTGGTCATTTAGGACATGTCATTAAAGAATTTTTTAGGGACGGAAAAGAATTTGGTGTCTCGATTAAATATGTCGAAGAGAAGGAACCCCTTGGAAGTGCGGGATCACTATTTTACTTAAAAGATATCATTAAAAATGATTTTGTCTTTCTTTTTGGAGATTTAATGCTGGATATCGATTTTGAAAGAATGATTAAATTCCATAAAGAACACAACGCGATGATTACCTTGTTGTCACATCCTAACTCTCACCCCTTTGATAGCGACTTAATTGTAACCAACGAAAACGATTTAGTTACCTCAATCGATTCAAAGCACAACATTCGAAATTATTATTATCACAATTTAGTTAATGCCGGCGTATATGTAATTTCTCATCACATCTTTGACAATCATTTTTTAAAGTTAGCTAAAGTTGATTTTGAAAAAGATGTTGTCAGTAAAGAACTCATAAATAAAACAGTTTATTCCTATCATTCAACTGAATATGTAAAAGATGCTGGCACGCCTGATAGATTTTATTCTGTCTCGGAGGATGTTAGTCGTGGCGTCCTCAAAGCTAAAAATTTGAAGAATCCTCAGAAATGTATTTTCCTTGATAGGGATGGCACTATTAACAAATATAAAGGATTCATCAGAGATATAAGCTCTATCGAATTAGAAGATGGTGTTGTTGATGGAATAAAAAGTATTAATAAAAGTGATTATTTAACGGTAATTATCACTAATCAGCCAGTTATAGCTAGAGGAGAAGTGAAGATAGAAGAATTAAATTTATTCCACAATAAGATTGAAACTCTTCTTGGCAGTGAAGGTGCATATTTTGATGACTTATTTTATTGCCCACATCATCCAGATGCTGGCTATGAAGGCGAAGTAAGAGAATTAAAGATTGAATGTGACTGTCGAAAGCCTAAGATTGGTTTATTGCTAAAAGCAAAAGAAAAATATAATATTGATTTATCACAAAGTTATTTTGTTGGTGATAGCACGATGGATATTCAAACTGGCATCAACGCCGGGATGAAAACTATTCTTGTTAAAACAGGAAACAAAGGGGAAGATGGTAAGTTTCCTGTTAAACCTGATTATACAATCGATGACTTATCTAAGATAACTACGATAATAGAAAGAAAATAAAATTATGGACTATAGAAATAGTATTAATGACTATCTTAAAAAAGAAATTGAAGTCATAAAATCACTTGATGTTGATTTAATCAACCAAATCATGAATGAGATTAAAGCATCGCAAGAAAGAGGAAGCACAATTTTTATCTGTGGAAACGGTGGAAGCGCAGCGACAGCAAGTCACTTTTGCTGTGACTTCAATAAAGGTGTCAGCGGTAATTCAAATAAAAGCACTAATTTTGTGTGCTTAAGCGATAATATTGCTACGATGACTGCGATTGCGAATGACATATCTTATGATGAAATCTTCTCTTATCAACTTAAAAGTAGAATGAAAGAAGGGGATTTATTGATTGTTATTTCGGGCTCAGGCAATTCTAAAAATATTGTAAGGGCTATGGAAGTGGCTAAAGAGAAAAATAATAAGATAATAGGTCTATGTGGCTTTGATGGAGGTAAAGTAAAAGAACTTTCAGATATATGCCTTCATGTTAACGTGAACAATATGCAGATTGTTGAAGATATTCATATGATGATAGACCATTGCATGATGTTTATTCTAACAAGTTACTTTTAGAAATGCGTTTTATGCATTGATTATAATGATGATGAGCACATAAGATAACATGGACAATACATCTACATCACTTCTAATTAAATCTATTGATGAGATTATCTTTAGTGAAGGTATTAATTATCTTTTTGACAATAGAACAATTGTTAAGAACAAATTGTTATCTTTAGATAACATTGATCCATCATTAGTGAAGATGTTCATTTATTCATTAGATTTTGATATCGAAAAAGAAATAAAAGGTCATTTAGATGATAAAGAATGTGTTATATCTAGGATAAGCGAGTTAACTTTCCTCGATAGAAACAAATGTATCGAGTTATCAAAGATATATCTTCATCTATATAGCAAAGACGAGATCAACAAGAGAAAACATTCCTTTGGATGTGGGTTAGATGAATTTATAAGAACAAAGCATAAATGTTCATGGAAAGGAAATGCTAATTGGGTATACACGAACGGATTCACCAGAAGTTACACCGGGACAATGGAATGCGAATGTGAAGTTAGCGATGCGGAGATAATTAAATATGATTTGGATGATAGGTTGAATAAAAATCCATATCCATCAAATAAATCAATAGAGAAGATATACAACGATATAATTAACAAAATTACTGATGAAGAATTTGAGGACTATGTAACAGCAGAAAAGTATTATGAGCCTTGTATAGAAGACTTAGAAGGCGACTTCGTGGATAGACTAAATTTTTATTTAAATGAATATGGCATTGATATAGTGGATGATGAGACAACAATGGAGGAAGTAAGCGAGATGTCTATTGATTTTCATAAATTTTAAAATTCTTGAATCATTAACATACGCTTGACGAAATAATGTTAGAGGATATGCTTAAAACGGATTTATTATCAGAAAAGCCAAATACTTGTTTTGTTTCGCCCTTGTTTAGTGATGATTTTCCTCTTATGCATAAAGGTATCGAAAGCAAAATTTCGAATTTAAAAAACTCTTCTTGTTTACTCGAAGTTAATAATTTGAACAAGTTAAAAAGTAAAATAATTATTAAAAATTTCGTGCTTATTATCGCTTTTGCGTTAATAATACCGCTTTTTGGAATGCTATTTAAAGTTGGCGATAGTTTTCTTCCTGCTGAACCTGGGTTTTGGAAATTCATGGTTCTTCAATTCTCGATAATGTCCGTTTTGCTTTTTGGTTTTTCTGAATGTTTTGAATCACATTTTGTAAAGAAAGAATGGGCACAGAGGTGCATAGCAAACGCATCGATTATAAAAACTGATAAGAAGAAAAAATGTAGTTTGGATATTGCAAAGAAGGACTTGACCGAATTATTTTTAAACAGCAATATTTCTTTTAAAAATGAATACTGTTTTCCTCAAGGAAATAGTTATTTCAAATGTGTTAATAATGAAATCAACAAGATTACATTCAAAGGCAATATTTTTCTTGAATACAATAGATTGCTTCCTAAGATTAATGCAAGTCCTAATGTATTAAAGAGTATTTTTTCTATACTACTTGGTTTCTTTATTGAAGTTTTTACATTCCTAGATGTATACGACGAATTACAATTATTTATGACAAATCTTCTTCTCTCTGCAATTATAATTTGTATTATGTCTTTATTACTTAGCTATCAGTTAATTAGTTCGAAATATGAGAAAACTGTCATTAAATTTGATGCGTTGCTTTATTTATACTCATATATGTATTTAGATATGCCGTTTTTAGCAGACAAAGAAAAATGCACTGTTTTGAATATAGAAAAAGAACCACAATTTAATGCAAATAACAAATTTAAAAACGAATATGAAATTGAAGCGATGCTTGAACATAGACGTTCTAAATTAATAAACGATTTGCATCATTATATTTATTATCGCCTTCTTGTTTTAGACGGAAATCTTATTAGAGTATATGGGGTGAAATAAAAGTGTATAGCTTGTTTTCTTGCAACAGAAGATATTCAAATGGAAGAAACGCGCTTTCTCTATATTTTGAGTATGAAGATGATGATAAAAATAGAGTTCATCGGCAGTTTTATATTAGTTCTGAACTTATTAAATTTTTTAATGGAAAATTAAATGACTTAAGTCAATTAAACTTTAAGGACACAATAAATGACATCGATATCGCCGAGTTTACTAGGTTATTAAAGAAAATTCTCGATAAGAAAAATAAAAATGAATGCGAAGACGAGTTTGCATATGCTTTAAGCAAATATGCTGAGCGATTATTGAATTATGATCAAAATTTGGATATCACCCCATTCTACATCGAGCAATATATCGAAATAATCAATGACTTATTTTCTCAATATTATTACTCACTCGATGATAAAACAATTCATAAGCACAAAGATATCACTAAAAAAACTATTGATGATTTGATTAATAAAGTTAATGCCAAGAAGCAACCTTTATCTACTTATCTCTTATTGCCTAAAAAGGTTGAAGAAATAATTGATAAAAGCTTATACGAATTAAAAATATATAATGTTGGACAAGCAAATTGTTCAGCACTTGTTAAGCATACAGATAGAGCTAAAAGCAACTATAAAGTCTTAATGGTTTTTGATTTCGGATATCAAACAAAGCGAATTAACGATGATTTAGATGATATGTTGAATAAAATTGATTCTAATACTATAATGCTCATTTCTCATTTTCATTCTGACTATTTTAATAACATTGTTAAGCGTATTAATATGCCATCAAAATATTGGATACTTCTAAATTGTGATTTCTGTGCATTTAAGGGGCTTATACCATTTCAAATGTTGCTTAATGTTATTACTAATAATTTATGTTCGGTTTATGTTTATGACAAGTGCACTTATATTTCACCGAATATACTAATATACCAACGCACGGACAATAAGATTGGCGATTTATATCAACACTCATTAATTAATTCACAATGCTTTGTTTGCAAGTTATCAATAGATAAAACTAATGTCTTGATTCCAGCGGATGCATTGTATGGCGATTTTGGTAATGAATTAGTGTTATCTGATAATAAGAAATATGACCATATTGTTATCCCTCATCACGGTTGTAAATATGTAAGTACAAAATACGCTTCAAGTAGTATTGCATCGATTATTAACAAATATTTAGGTGATAACACAGTTGGATATCTCATGTGCGGTAAAAACAATTATGGACATGCAAATATAAATCATATGTTCTGGTATGGAGAAAAAAATAAAAGCTTTCTATCAAACCACTTTTTACGTAGATGATAAAAGCAAAATCTATAGTAGTTGTATTAACAACTGCAACTACTTTAGCATTACTTTTTCTTGACTATAAAATTACAGATAAACATAAAACGGAGGCAACAAAAAAATTTATGAATAATGAATTAAAAATATTAATTATTGCACCTCAACCTTATAGATTGACAAATCAATCAAGATCATTTGATAGTTACTTTAAAAACTGCAGAAAAGAGAATTTGATGCAAATTTTTTCTGATTCGAGAACACCTGTGAAAGGACACTGTTCATTGCTTTATCAAATTACAGATAAGCGACTGATTCAGAGACATCTTTCTAAGAAGATAAATCCTGGTATTTTATTTAAATACGATGATTTAACTGTTGAGCTTTCTTCTGATTCAATAAAGAAGCAAAACTTAAAGCCAAAATATAAAGGACCGATTTATCGTTTTGTTCGAAAAATTGTTTGGAGAAAGAAATATTGGGACACAGTAGAATTAGAAAAATATGTTAATGAATTTAAACCGAACTACATTTTTTTATGCTTATCAAAAGATTTTTTTACTTTTGATATCGCATTACATTTTTCAAACAAATATAGTATTCCGA
>CAVKNZ010000045.1:0-7600 GCA_963657885.1 Bacteroidaceae bacterium | reverse complement strand
TCTCGGCGATGAAACCGAGATTTTTACTTGCCTATGGTAATTAATTGACGTGCACTCTAAAAGTAATGAGGCATTATTTTTTTTATGAAATTTAACTAATTTATATAATTATACAAAGTATATATTATATAAGAAATAAAACTAACTAATTGGAAACTCATAGGGCTTGCAAATGTTCACAAGCCTATTTTTATTTGTTTAAATATGGATGTCAGGAAAGAAAACCAGACAAAAGTAAATGCAAATATGGAGTTAAGAATTTCACTGGTAGATGGGAATTCATTAACTCAGAAATACCTCCTTTATCTTACACACATCTACCATTCAAAAGCTTATTAAAAAAATAAATATAAATCAGAGGACACAAAATGGAACAAAAAAAAGAAACGTTATTAAAACTAATGAATAGGGAAATTACGCCTAATGAATGCATGTCTAAATTCCCATCTTGCAATGATAGGGTGCTAGAAAGACTTATTCTAACAAGCGATATTCCTTTAATCGTCAGGCGAGGATTATCGCTAGAAGATGTTAAAACGATGAACTTCATTGAAGCGCGTGAATACTGTAAAGGCAAAATTAAGAACGGAATCAATCTCAATGATCTAGCGTTGGAATTAGATATTAAATGGAATAATGGCGAAATAACAGGATTCGACTATCGATACTTTAAAGAATCTGTTGGCTTAGTAAT
Organism: Bacteroidaceae bacterium; assembly: GCA_963657885.1. Classification (GTDB taxonomy): domain Bacteria; phylum Bacillota_I; class Bacilli_A; order RFN20; family CAG-826; genus Fiminaster. Next base: position 6,906 of record CAVKNZ010000045.1, on the reverse strand, counting down.
TTCAAGAGAATTCATAAGCCGAGCTAAAAGTATTGGTAGATTCAATAAATAATAAAAAGGGAGAGAAAAATCATGACAACAGAAGAAAAGACAAAATTAATTGAAACTAGAAAGCAAGAACTTGCAGAAGAGCATGGCTTAACATGTCCAGAAGAAATCGTTCACGCAACATTTGATTCCTTCTTAGAAGAATTCTTTTTCGGAGAGATGAGTAGAGAAGACTTAGAAGAATATGCTTCTTTGATGGGATTAGAGCTTCATCTAAACTTTGTTGACAAAAACCATAGAGAAAGGAAAAAAGAATTATGCTAGGCGCGATTATCGGCGATGTTGTTGGTTCAAGATTTGAATTCAATAACATCAAAACAAAAGATTTTGAACTTATAAGCGATGAATCTGAATTCACGGATGATACAGTTCTAACAATTGCGGTGATGGATATTCTAAATAGTGGCGACACCTCTTACGAAAACTGCGTTAAAACAATGCAACGATGGGCTCAGAAATATCCCTTCGCCGGATATGGTGGGAAGTTCAGCTATTGGAAGGATATGAAAAATCCTCGGCCATACAATAGTTGCGGGAATGGCTCAGCGATGCGAATAAGCGCAGTCGGCTGGTTTGCGAAAAGTGAAGAAGAAGTAATTCGCTTATCAAACGCAGTCACAGAAATCACTCACAATCACCCTGAAGGCCTTAAAGGAGCGTTAGTGACAGCAATGTGCATTTATAAAGCCATTCATGGAGCAAGTAAGGAAGAGATAAAAGAATATATCTATTCTAAATATCCAGAAGTTGCTGAATTTGACTATGAAGAGCTAAGAAGAAGTTATGTTCATGGCCCGGAGATATGCCAAGTAACAGTCCCTCAAGCGTTATATTGCTTCTTGATATCTTCGTCATTTGAAGACTGTCTTAGAACAACGATATCTATTGGAGGTGATTGCGATACAACCGCAGCAATCAGCTGCGCGATCGCAGAAGCCTTCTATAAAGAAATAGATGAAGAACTAATTAAAAAAGTTAGAAGTAAATTAACTCAAGAAATGCTAGATGTTATTGATCTAGCGGAAAAGAAAGCGAGGAAGTAAAAATGGAAGTTAAAACTAATAATGATGAAATCGTCATCAAATTATCAAAGAAGGATCACAAGCAAATATTTGATAGAATATCAGTAGTAAAAGATGTTAAAGCCTATTTTGAATATCTTCTTGATTTAGATGTTCAATTAAATGGCTCTGATAATACTAACCAAAATGGCTATCAAAGTGTTGAGTCATTTAAGGATTCTTTAAAGGGAATGGACGAAGAATCACTTAATAAGATAAAAGATGACCTATTAAATGATGTATATAACTATGTTGACTACATCTATGATGCTGTACCAGAAGAATATACATATACAGTATATGATGATGGACTTGTGTTCATCCCGGAAGACGATACTCTCGCCTATTTAAAACTTACAACCGATAAATTAAAAGCATTATTAAAATATTTAGCTAGAAAGGAAGGAAATTAATATGCCAGAAATTAAATGCCCCAATTGTGGAGAAATCATCAAACTTGATAAGAGCAGCTACGACGCTCTATTAGGAGAAATCGAAAAAGAAGAAATTAGCAAAAGAGTAAATGAACAAGTTGTACTTGTGGAGAAAAACTATAAAGCTCAACTTGCTCTTGAACAAAGTAAAGCTAACTCTAGCAAAGAGAAAGAAGTCGCAGAGCTTAAATCCACGATATCAGTGTTAGAAGAGAAACTTAAAAACACTGACAATGAAACTCAGTTAGCGGTTAATAAAGCAACCGGTTCAATTAAAGAAGAACTAATTAAGAAAGAGCAAGAAATTAATCAGCTTAAAAGCGATGTGAAAGAAGCTAAGAAAGATAGTGAACTATCAGAATCACAGCTTAAAGAAAAATATGAATTCATGCTCAAAGCAAAAGATGAAGAAATTCAAAGATATAAAGACTTTAGAATGGGCGATTCCACAAAAGACTTAGGTGAATCTCTTGAACAATATTGCCATGACGCTTTCGATGAAATAAGGGCGGTTGCCTATCCAAGAGCCTATTTTGAAAAAGATAACGATTCATCAGACGGATCAAAAGGTGACTTTATCTTCAAAGATTATAGCGATGACAACATCGAGACAGTCTCCATCATGTTTGAAATGAAAAACCAAAAGGATGACACTGAACACAAGCATAAAAATGAAGACTTCTTTAAGAAGCTTGATAAAGATAGAACCGCGAAAGGTTGTGAATACGCTGTGTTGGTCTCTACCTTAGAAGAAGATAGCAAACTATATAATTCTGGAATCGTTGATGTTTCACATCGTTACCCAAAGATGTTCGTGGTAAGACCTCAATTCTTCTTAACTATCATTGGTCTAATTAGAAATATGGCTTTAAATACATATGCCTATAAGAAACAAGTTATCACTTATCAAAGAGAGAACCTTGATATCACTAACTTTGAAGCCGCCGTCCGAGCAGTCGCCGACAAAATTAATACTGACTACGATAAAGCCTCCGCAATATATAGTGAAGTTGACAATATGTGCGATGGTATCGTCAAGAAAGTTGAGAACTTTAGATCTGAATTTAAAAAGGCTACTGGTTGGATTGAGAAAGCGAAAAATCAACTTCCTAATCTTGAAGTTAGAAAGCTAACTCGCGGCAACGCGACGATGAAAGAAAAGTTCGCGGAATTAGATAAGAAAGATGATAAGAATAATGGATAAGAAGGAATTTGATTTGCTAATTAAGCAGTTGCGTGAACAAGGACTTGATAACGATAAAATCATGAAAGTGCTCTATGAGACATTTGCTTCTCATAAATGCAGCTTAGAAGACTATGAAATCATGGTACAGTGGCTTGGCTACAATTTGACTGATGAGTTTTATAAGATGCATGGTCTAAAAAGAAATAAATAGGATTTGGAGATACTAGCAATGGAATTATCTAAAGATAACGTTAGAGAAATATCTATAGTTTCTAACATAGCAAAATCTAGTCACAATAATAATGAATATAAAGATCTATTAAGAGTCTCATCGAACTGGATATCTTATAAGAGAACTTATAGAAATAATGAAGTCCCTTCAGTTGAATGGTCTTATAAAACGACTTCTTATATCTATGACCGTAAGTGGTCTAATTTGATATATGTATGTTTGAATGAATTAAATAAGAAAAAGGAATGTATGAATCATTCAACTGATTCTAGCGGATATACCTTTAGAGTCAGCTTTAAAGATGGAAAGCATATTGATATAAAAGGAACATCTAACTTAAGTCGTGACGGCTTTGCTGATACTGCATATATGCTCCAAGAGATGATCCCTCACTTAGAGCCCTCTTCAGAATGCATTGAACGACATTGCTATCATTATTCTGATATTGCTTTGTCGAGAAAAAATATAGAGCAGTTAGATTTATCGACGGTTGATTCAATAATGTATGCGGAAGGCGGCGCAATGGGCATTCCTGGCTTAGTTGAAATTACGACAGTTGATGGAAAAAGATTTTCCAACATGCCTGGATTAGATGGATGCGATATAGATCAATGTGAAGTCCTATCATTATTTGACGGTTTAAATCCATTTCGAAAATCATTCTCTATCGATTTAGAATCCTTTGAAATGAATGGTTCTGAATGGGTCTATGTCGGCTTAGGCGCGGGAAATCATTTGTATTTAAGACATAAATTATATTTAAAAGTTATTAATGATATTTTCGATGCTAGGGTTTCTGTGCGTTATTCAAATTGGATGGATTTAACTCACCCACACGATTGTTAGTATGTTAGTGACATCACGCCAAGGAACTAAACAATGCTCCTTGGCTGGACTAAGAAAACTAAGAACTAATTTATGTAAGAGCAAAATGAAAGGAATAATAATTTTATGATTATTCAACCATCATATAAAAATGTTAAAAATATGTCTAATGCTGAACTAATTTTAGAAAAAGAAGCAATATGCAATGAACTTTTTGATAAAGAAAAAGAGAAAATACGTTTGAATGAATCATCTTCTTGTGGGCGTGAAGATGAATCTATCATATATGCATGGAATATTGAAAGATTAGAAGTAATTCTATCTGAAATTAAAAGAAGAATGCAGAAGGCAAAATGGATCTTTGAAGTTGAATACAATTTTAGCGGAAACAAAAAGTTAACTAATTTAAAACAATTAAAAGAACTGTACCGGCTAATGTTTAACACTGATATACCAACTTTAGCGTACGCCAGCGTTCCAAATAAAAAACTTGTTAAACTGCTTCAAGAAGCTATTTATGTAAATTTGAAACCTCTAACCGCAGATGATTTAGCTGAGGCAGTTGGAGATTATGACTTAATTACCGTTAAGCCAAAAAGTAAAGATCATTAGATAGTTATGATTAAAGTCATATATTTTGAAATAATTACGTTTTTGAGTCACAAAAATGCAATAGATATAGCTTTTCGGAAATTGAATTAAATTCAAACAGAATCTTCAAAAAATGGTCAAAAAATCTTTAGATAATGAAGAAGGCAAACATATAGAAAATTTCTAAATTGATTAATTTCTGTTGCTATTGTTTTGTTATAATCAATGTAATATAAAGCGGAGGGCAAACAGTAATGCCTAATAAACAATTTGATCCTTATCCTTGGTCGCTTAGGGAGGTAGTAGAAAATAATTTTTATGAAGTACCAATCTACCAAAGACCTTATACGTGGTCTTCTTCAGAAGTCGATACTTTACTAAACGATTTGTTTGGCGCTTATCGCTCTAGAGATAATCAGCCTCAGAGTTGTTTTTTCACAGGACAACTTTTCTTGCGCAAGCAGGATAAAGGAAGTGATGGAGTAAAAGACAAATACGAAGTCGTAGATGGTCAACAACGTCTCGCTACTTTCTCTATGATTTTGATTTCCATCTATTCAATTGCTAAGAAAAGAGGGCTTGATGAAGCGAATAAGAACATAAGTGATCTTCGATCTTTTCTTTGGAAGTATTCTCACAGCAGTTATGACTACAACAAAAATGAAAGGCTAATCACTCTATCCAGCATCGATAAAGAATTCTTTGAATTTCTATTCAATTCGGCTTACGACAATCCGGTTGGTATATTATCTCTCATCGATGGTTATACGACGAAATGCAATACCGAAAACAACATCCGTAGTATGTTTAAAAGAATATATAGTCGAATCGAAAAGGAGATTCCTATTAACGATTCGATTAACGACGAGATTCTCCGCTTCTTTTCCTTTGTGTGTGACAAAACGCTTTTTATCGCAATTCAATCTTCTATTAATATGTCTCATGTTTTTTCAGTGTTTGAGTCTATTAACAGCAAAGGCAAGCCGCTAGAGGATATCGATAAAATTAAAACATACATATTCTCTGTTCTTGATGAAAACGATTACTCTACTTATTTGACTAAATGGGGCCAACTCATTATCAAAACCGATGACAAACTCGAAGAATATCTTCAGGTATATGTCAAATCTTATCTCTCCTACTATCGGCAAAAAATCAATTTGAAGGAATTTAAAACAATAGTAAGGCACCTGCCTAATATATATGGTGTTCAGTCTTCTGCCGAATCTTTGAAAAGGCTAATCGATGAGATGCTTATAAAAGTTGATAATTTTGCTTTACTTTACGACTCAAATAAATTGACAAAACTCATAAACAAGCCTGCATTCACCACTTTTTACAAACTTTATTCGATAAATGGTTACTCTCATCCGAAACCATTGTTTTTCCGTGCATTATGCGAATATTTTAATAAAAAAGCTGATGGAACTGACTACCCACTAATCACAAAGGATGAACTTACAAAGATAGTAAAATCAGCCACCTTGTTTATGTTCAAATTTCAGTCTATAAAGGGCGGTGACTCAAAAGATGCCATCACGTATTTTGAGAAAATAGGAAATAAGTTCTATGGCCAGGACAAACTTGACTCTGAATCCATTTGTGCAATCTTCACAGATGCATTAAGAAAAGAAGGCGTGGATAAGACCATGATTCAATCTAATTTTGTTAACATGGATTTTTACTCGAAACACGACCTTGCTTATTGCGTTTTATCTTTACTTGAATCTGTTGAAGTTAAACCGACTCACAACGGAACAACGAGCAAGAAACTTTTATATAGTCAAGCCTCGGCTATGCTCTCACATATTAAGGATAAAACATTCCAAATAGATCACATGCTTCCACAATCGCCTAACAAGGATGACGATAAATTCAAATATTATAAAGATGATACAAAAGATCCTACAGTTTTGGTTTTAAAGGAAGGGCACGATTTCCCTCAAGATTTAGTTTCAGATGGCATGCGATATGATGAATTTGAAACTAGAACCCTTCATCATATAGGCAACATTCAACTTCTGAATCCACAAAAGAATGAAGAAAAAAGCAACAAGACTTATATTCTTCCAAATCATAGGGAATTTACTAAATATCAGGATGTTGTCGATCGCTGTCGTGAATTAGCTGATTTATTATTTAGTACCCCGGATTTGAATTAGGACATAAATTGCTAGCACCAGCTATCAAACATATTTTTATCATAAAAACGAAATTGAAAATTGATGGCTTTCACTCGCCTGAAGGCCATTTTATTTTGTCATTAGCAAACGGCAATAAACCAGCTTTTAATCTATGAATCACACTAATTGAACTTGAAAAGTACCGAAAAAAGGACGTAAGGCAGTTCATCAAGGAACTCCTATTTCTTTTTGCTTACTATTATGTTTACCTAAACATGATTTAGGGATTATTAAACTCACAATAATAGGCAAAAGAAAATGGATGTTTTATGTACTCTAATAAGTACAATCAATATCTTTTGAGCCACTTTTACTTTTTTATAAATATACTTTGAGGAAGTTTGGG
>CAVKNZ010000044.1:0-8200 GCA_963657885.1 Bacteroidaceae bacterium | reverse complement strand
ATTCCCGTCGTCTGCTCCAAAATATGGATTGATTCGATGTATTCAATCCTTTTTTTATAAAATGTTTTATATCTTCTGTATGCAATATAAGAATAGATAATTAGCTCATTTTTGATAATATTTTTTTATGGAAACGCATCTTATTGAATATAAACAAAGCTGGTCCGATGAACTCCTTGAATGGATTTGCGGTTATGCTAATGCCTTTGGTGGCACTCTTTACATTGGAAAAGATGACAAAGGAAATGTAATTGGAGTAGATAAACCTAAGAAATTATCGGAAGATATCCCAAATAAAATTAAATCAACTTTAGGAATAGTTGCAGATGTCCTTTTGCTAGAAGAAAATGGCAAATGGTACATTCAAATTGAAACCCCATCATTTAATTAAATTATTTCTTACCGTGGGAAAGTCTTTTATCGTAGTGGCGCCTCAAACAGACATTAGAAGGTACGTCTTTAACTACATTTGTTTTGAACAAATTCAATATGTCGTTTGATTCAATCATTATAAACGACTTAACTATTGATGATTTTGATAGTGATGCATTTAGAATGTTTAAAGAAGAAGCTATTCGTAACAACAGAATGTCTTCAGAAGAAAGAAATCTTTCTAAATTGCAACTGATGGAGAAACTTCATCTTATCAAAAATGGAAAGATAACATATGCTGGAATGTTAATGTTTTATCAAGATTCAGAAAGATATATACCAGCATGCTACACGAAGATTGGATATTTTAAAGATGAAACAGACTTAAAATACATGGATGATATTCATGGGCCTTTAGCTAAACAGGTTATTCAAACAATTGAAATTTTATACGCTAAATATTTCAGAAGTTATGAGGAATTTGTAGGCGTTAGAAGGATAAGCCATTACCAATATCCTGAGGAAGTAATAAGAGAAGCTGTTTGCAATGCAATAATCCATCGAAATTACAGTCGATGTAATATGGTTCAAATAAAAGTATTTCCAGATAAATTGATGGTGTTTAATAACTGCATTTTTCCAGATGGATGGACCATCGATAATTTACTTAAGCCTCATGAATCAAAAGCTATCAATCCCCTTGTAGCCTATGCCTTCTATATAATGGGCTATATTGATACTTGGGGACGAGGAATAGATAAAATAGTTAACGGATTAAAAGAAGCAGGACAAGAGGAGCCTGAATTCGAAGAGTTCAAATATAGTTTCTGTGTGACTTTAAAGCCAAAATTTATTGAAGATTCAATCGATAATAAAACTCTAGAGTCACAGAAAGATCACAGAAAAGTCACAGAAAGTCACAGAAAGATCACAGTAAAGTCACAGAAAATATGGTTTCTATTCTTGAAATTATTAAAAACAATCCATACATCACTACAACAGAAGTAGCCAAACAACTAAATCTTAAACGTGAGACTATATCAAGAAACATTTCGAAAATGAAAAAACTTGGTTTAATTCAACGCATAGGTGATGATAAAGGCGGTCACTGGGATCTCACTAAAAAAGAGTAGATATTCTTTCTTATTTTTTCAATTTATGTTCCATAGAAGTTTGTAATACTAGAGGTAAACGTTACAATATAAGTGCTTAAGCATAAGCCGGTGACCCTCAGCCGTAAATGCAGGAGCTTTATGAGTAGGTGTGCTCCGCCATAAAGGAGCATTTTTAATGCCCATAAGAAAAATTGATAACGTGTTTATCTTAAGACTGTATCATTTATTAGTTAATCGCTACAAAGAGTTTTTTTGATTCATGCAGTTTTTTCCGAAAAAACCAAGTTTTTACAAGCAGTTTTTCCCAAGATAACCTATTTTGTTACGATTATGTCGGAATTTGTTTCCTCTTAATCTATGATTTATAACGTGGCAGACGCTACTAAAAACTCCACGATACATTTTATAGAACCTCTAGATATTTTTTTATCTAGAATTTTTTAGTAACTTAAAAGCATGCTTTTATGCACAGGCCTTTCAATTAACTATGCCAACAAAGGTTATCGATGATACAGTGCGCTGTCTCAAAGACACGAATAATTAAAAGACAATATGCATATGGATATCGTTGCATATCGTTTTGCGACGATAGGGTCATCGTTGCATTAGATGCTGCAACGGTCACACGATTGCGGCATTGAATCCAAGTGTGTCTACTTTCAGGTTAGCACTTCGTTACCAGTACAAGTGTAATCTTAACATTATGCAGTTTTCCCCTAAAATGACCCTTTTTTAATATCAGTTTTTCCCAAATTAGTCTTATTTTTACTTGCAGTTTTTCCCAAAAATGCCTATTATTAACTTGCAGTTTTTCCCATTATTTGGGCATAGGAGATGCATATGTTAAGAAGAAAAATCGATGAAAAGTTGTCTTTTTGGCTTAATAACCGTAAACAAGCTTTGCTAATTGATGGAGCTAAACAAATCGGAAAGACACATTCTATTGTTAATTTCATCAATAACAACTTTGAAAATGTGATTAGGATTGATTTTTCTGAACGAACAGAACTAATTGAAGTTTTTGCTAAGTTAGTTAATTCTGATGATCTAATATTTAGAATTTCTCTTGTCGCCGCGGATAAATTAGTTAAAGAAAAAACAGTTATATTTTTAGATGAAATTCAACTCGTTTATCAAAAAAGAGAAGAATTAAAGCGAAATAGTCAATTATCTGGTGATAGTCAAGACATTTTAACAGCGATGAAATCTCTAGTCGAAAAAGGTGAATATCGTTTCATTTTAAGCGGTTCCCTTTTAGGAGTTACATTAAAAGATGTTAATTTAAATCCAACTGGTTATGTTGATGAATATAAGATGTATCCTCTCGATTTTGAAGAATTCTTGTGGGCGAAAGGAGTTGGAGAATTAGCTATTAATCGCATAAAAGAATGCTTTGAAAAGAAAATCCCGGTCGATGATTCTATCAATAATTTATTTTTATCCTATTTTCGGCAATACGTTTTAATTGGAGGTATGCCTGAAGCTGTAAACGCATATATCCAAGAAAACAATTTATATTTAGTCAATCAAGCGCAGAGTCAAATCATCAACCGTTATAAACAAGACATCACTACCTATGTTTATGATGACGAATTAAAGCTTCGAATTAGAGATATTTTTACTTCAATACCATCGCAACTTTCTTCACAAAATAAACGTTACATTTCCTCACAAGTTATCGATAAAAAATATCTTAAACATAAAGATGTCCAAGATGAATTTCTTTGGCTATCTGTCGCAGGGGTTGCCATTCCGACATTTAATGTAAGGGAACCTGTTATTCCTTTATCGCTATCAAAGGAAAGGAAAACTTTCAAAATGTTTAGTAGCGATGTCGGTTTACTTACTTCGCAACTTGTTGATACAGGAATTAGAGAAAAATTATTAACAAATGAAAAAAATATCAATTACGGCGCGCCATATGAGAATGCAGTAGCTCAAGAACTCACTTCTCATGGCTTCGATGATGAGTTATTTTATTACAATTCAAAAGCCCATGGCGAAGTCGATTTCCTAGTTACATTAAATAATGAAGTTTTGCCAATTGAAGTTAAATCTGGCAAAAACAAACAAAGCCAATTGTATAACCGCGCATCACTTAATAAGTTACTAACTATATATAAATATCAAATCGCGTATGTGTTTGGCGAAAGCAATGTTATTAAAGAAAGTGAAACTATCTATCAACTTCCTATCTACATGATTGATTTCATTAGAAAGTAGTAAGCATCAAAGCAAAATTCAAATATTATTTTAAGTTTTTATTTGCGTAGATTTCTATATATATCATTCTTAAATCCATCGATAATATCAGCATATTTGCTTTTCATTATCTATTACATAGATGCTCATATTTTGGTCTAGAGTTCGAAATACTACTTGTTTTTTTAAATTTTATTTTTAAAATAAAAGGTGTGAAAGAAGGGAAAACACAATTGAGTTTTAACTATTTTAAATTGATATATTGATAGACTTCTCTGTTCTATCTTTTTTCTTTGATTATTATCAATCTTAATTATTTATAAAGGATGAATAAATATATGAATAAAAAAACAAAAGGAAGTATCATACTCGCTTCACTTGCTACTATTGCAGTCGCGGGTTCAATTGTTGCCGGAGCAACCTATGCTTTATTCACTAGCGAAAGCAAAACTAACATCGCAGTTACAAGCGGTAAAGTCGATGTTACAGCAACTATGAGCGATTTAAAAACCTATTCAGGCAAAGCCGATACCTTAACTGGAGATCCTGAAGCTGATGCAGAAAACATCGTTTTAACTGAGACTCAAGGTGAATTTAACAATGGAGGAACCGCTTCAATCGATGGCAACACTCTTACTCTTGATAAAGTTACTCCAGGCGATAAGGTGACATTTACAATTACTGTAACTAATAAGAGCACTGTTGCTGTCAAATATCGCACTAGAATTACTTTAGTGAAAGATACTGGATTATATGATGGTCTAGATATTAAAATTGGCGACTATGATGGTGAAACTATCACATCTTGGGCTAATTTAGCAGTTAATAGTGATCCAACTGAACTTAACTGTGAAGTCTTGCTTCCTACCGATAAAGGAATTGCTTATCAAGGCAAATCTTGTAGTCTCAATTTTACGGTCGAAGCACTCCAAGGCAACGCTATTAAAGATTACGTCACTATCGAAGGAGTTGCTGATGCAGAAGGCAAAAATTATTACACAGTTGAAGAAGCTTATAATGAAATTAAAGCAAAACTAGAAGAAAAGTGTGGTCTAAATCAAGAAATGATGAGCGATGATGACTTCAACGCTTTCTTCACTGATAATGGTAAAATCACTTGGAACATCCATGGCTATCAAAAAGTTGTTGATAAAAAGATGTTCTCATTCGGACGAGCCGCTAATAGATTTGGCGATAATCTCAACATTACTGAAATCAATATTGTCGGTGTCGGAAATGATGCTGAGCTTGATTTAAGTGCTGTCGAGGGAACATTCACTCTTCCATATAACTGGTGGGGAGGCACTACTCCAAATACAGCAATAAAATGCTCTAATGTAACATTTAATGGCATCAAATCAATGCCTGGAAGTGCATATCAAAATAATAATATTGCCGCTGTTTACGAATTTGATGGCTGCACATTTAATGGCAATTTATATTCTTATCAAAATTATAAAGTTGATATTACCATTAAAAATTCAACGTTTAACGCAATAAGCAAAACCCAATATGCAATTACGGCGCAAGGCACAAGCGGAATAATTACACTTGATGGCAACACATTTAACGAATATACACGTGGTATCAACATGCAACGTCCTGAAACTGAATTTGTTGTCACAAATAACAAAATTATCAGCACTCAAAGTGAAGTTGATCGCGCCGCTATCCAATTTACAGATGGCAAATCATTTGTCGTAAATAACAATACAATCGATGTTAATGCTGGTAACGCCTTCTGGTTCCATAAAGATGCCACTAATAGCAGTGTCACCTACGAAATCAATAATAACGACATCAAGGCGCTTTATATTGGCTATTATGCAACAGAATTTAATGTAAATCCATTGATCACCTCTTCTGGCAACAACTTCAATGACACTGATACAACTAAGTGCATGAAAAAAGAAGCTACCGCTCCTGAGGCAACAAATCTTACTGCTATTCAATAGTCAGTGTTAATGATTCTATAAAATTTGAAGTGATGGAGCTCCTCGTGGATTCCGTCGTCACTTCTTTTTTATAACGTTCATAAAAGTATTTTAAAAAAATGTATAATTAAAGTCACTTATGGAAAAGAAAAAACAATTTGAACTCGTTGTTGCTAGCAATAACCCTCATAAAATCAAAGAATATGTTGAGATGTTTACGCCCTACTCTATCAAAGTATATTCGCCAAAGGAGTTAAATATCGATGCTAATCCGATAGAAAATGGCACTACTTTTGAAGAAAATTCACTTATAAAAGCGGAAGCTTTTGCTAAATTGACTAAAAAAGCCGTAATCGCCGATGACTCCGGCTTAACGGTTGACGCCCTTAACGGCTTCCCGGGCATCTATTCTGCGCGCTTTGCAAAAGAATGTGGAGGTAATAAAAACGCCAACGCAAAAATAATTGAAATGTTAAAAGATAAAGAGAATAAAAACGCTTCCTTTAGCTGCGTCATCACTTTACTAAATTTAGAAGATAAACCTCTACAATTTAAAGGGGTCTGCAAAGGTAAGATTTTAGATAGAAGCTACGGCGAAGAAGGTTTTGGCTATGATCCAATATTTTATTGCGATGAAGCTAAGTTATCTTTTGGCCTAGCTAGTGAAGAAGTGAAAAACCACTACTCTCATAGAGCAAAAGCGTTATCAAAGCTAATAACTTATCTAAAAGAAAACAATCTTATCGATTAACTTTCTTCTGCACCACAATTTGAATAATTAATAAAACAATCGAAATTAGACCAAAGAAAGAGGCGATAGGCACGCCGATAAGAAGTCTATTTCGCATATAAAATATTAAGAAGATTCCTAAACCGCATAAAAAGAAAGTGATGATATTTAAAATCATCAAACGGTTACGGTTTTTATATAGTTTTCGCGAATCTTTAAAGATGATATCTGGAATGTAGGCTTCATTAATTTCAGTATGAAGTAAATTTAAGGGATTACTTTCAACAATATAGTTCACATTCAATCGTTTTTTAAGCTTTTCGATATCTTTCTTTAAGCTAACTTTATTGACTTTACATTTAAGAGGAAAAGCTCTTTCGCTAAAGAAGATAGTAAGTATAGTTTCTTTAAATCTAATCGCGTCCTTCAAGGCTTTTAAATATAGTTCTTTCCCTTCCTTTTCGTAGAAGTGCGAATTATTTGATAAGCGCTTTAACAAAGTAGAGACATATTCATCGACATAGCCATTAATTTCTTCAATGAATTTCTGCGAATTATCGATGGTAAGTTTATTGACTTTCAATGTGCTTTTATAACGAAGCAATTCATCTGTTGCTTCTTTGATGTAGCTACATCTAACTGTGGAAAGTAGAATCGTTGAAACCACTAAACCTTCCGCGGCTTCAATATCATCTTGATAGACATCTAAGATGTTTTGATAATAATTTCTTGCTTTTGCATATTCTGTAGCTTCATATAGCATTCTTCTAGCTAATTCAAAGTTACGGGAAATGTAGCTAGATAAATGCTTTTCCGCTTGCTCAAAAGAAATGCTTTTAAAGCAATGAGGACAATATAGTTTCTCAACTTGATTATCGACCTCAATTATGTGGTTGCATGATGGACATAAAATCTTTTTCATAAGCTAAGCTCAATACATGTTAACACCATTGAGAAAATTAAGAAAAACTGGGCTAACAAATAAGTAGTCATAATATAGAAATCATAACGTTTAAATGTTTTGATGTATTTGGTGTAAAGAATAATTAAATCGCTAATAATGAAAAAGATGATGCCAATCAAAGCTAAATACATAAATGAGCCAATAGAAACATAGACTATGATGATTAACGGCAACAAAGTGAAGAGGAAGCCATAATATAGTCCGACCCCAAAGATCTCCACTTTGCTTTTTGTGTGCTTAGAGGCAAATAAAGATAAAAAGATGTAAAACAATACAAAACATAAGCCGATGATGAGATATTCGTACCATTTAAAAGCAAATTTAAAAATGACTAAGCAAATTTCTAAGGCATAGCAAACGTGACCAAGAAGAAAAGAAAAGACCCCAAAGTTAAAGAATTTACGGTCTTTAATAATCACAAAGATATCGCCAATCATTCCTAGAAAAGCGCCAACATAAAGCAAAGGTTCATATGGAAGAGTGACTAAAGCAAACATCGCTAAAGAAAATAAACATAAAGGTTTTTCAAGCCTTCGATAATGCTCCTTTTCTAAGAAAGCTAAAACAAGCTGAAGAAGGCTAACGGCAAAAAAGACTGATAGGAAGATATAACTTCCAACATTAAATTTCTCAAGTACCATTTCAAAGTTCATACTTAACATTATATTTATATAAAAGAGGCTTCTCCACACTTTCCTGAGAAAAAAGTTCGATTTGTAGCCTTAACATTTTCAAATTAAGCTTATGAAGCCATTAAAAGCAATTATAAAGCTAGTAAGAACAAAAAAGATCGTTAGACGACAAAACGATTGTCACTTTTAAAAGTAAAATGCTTCGATGATAATGATGTTTTTACGACATTAAATAGTGTGTCTACTTTTAG
>CAVKNZ010000043.1:4066-8328 GCA_963657885.1 Bacteroidaceae bacterium | reverse complement strand
CGAGTGAAAGCTCTAAACATATTGCACAATGCAAGGAAGGAAAATCTTATGAAGAAAAAGACAAAATTCTCTTTTGTTCCACTTTTTCTTGCCATGGGAGTGCTTTTAGGCGCATGTAATAGCAATAGCGCAAGTTCTTCTATTGACGATTCAAGTGGTACAGATACTTCTTCAGGCGATACTGACAGCACATCGACCTCTGCTCATGAGCATACTTTCGCGTCTGGATGGACTTATGACGAATCCAATCACTGGCACGCTTCAACATGTGGCCATGATGTCGTTGATGGAAAAGCTCCTCACGATTATAAGGAAACTGTTGTTGCTCCAACCGAGGAAGCTAAAGGCTATACACTATATGAATGCAAAATATGTGACTACTCCTATAAGGGTAACGAAACTGAAAAGTTACCTAAAAAGTACACAGTTAAATTTGTTGTCAATGGTGTTGAAGTCCAAAACAGTCAAGTAGAAGCCGGGTCAACAGCAACATTTAATGGTGATACACCAACTAAAGATGGAGATGCCGATGCTATTAAATATCGTTTCAAAGGATGGGACAAGGATTTAACAGCTCCAATCAATGAAGATACAACATTTACAGCTGTATTTGCTGCTTATGCTGAAAAACAAATCGTTGATGATTTTGAATCGTATTCTAGCAGTAGCGACATGATAGATGCTGGCTGGAAAGCTTTGTACTACAACAGCACCACAAATAAATGGGATGAAGAGACAAAAGCGAGTGTTTCTTTAGGATCAAAATCCGTTGAAGCTAATAAAGCATTGAGATTTGATGCTTGGGAAAATGGCGTTGCTTATAAATTTAGAAAAGATTTAACGGCAAATGCATTTACTAAGTCAGCAAACGCAATTAAATTTAGATTGCAAATTCCTAGCATAAATACTGTTAAAGTTCTCTTACACACTAAAGCAACAATTAATGGAACAGAACAAACGCCTTATTTCTCTTATACAGTTAATGTTCAATCGAACGAATATGTCGAATATGTTATCCCATTAGCGGATGATGGTTGGGCAATGTGGGGTGAAGCCGGCAAATCTATTAAAGCAGTTGCTTCCTACACTGGCATTCATGAAGACGATATAGTTAATTATCTAACTGCTATTGAATTCTTTGCGACAGGAAATGATGGTGAATCTGGCTTACCTTATTTTGCCTTTTTAGATTCAATTCAATTCGTAACGTTAGATAATCCAACCCTTTCTCAAAATGAGCAAATGGGTACATATAGCACATACACTGGTTTATTAAATAATGGCTATACATTAAAAGTCGAACTTGGCGCTAACAATGCTGCGACAGCAACTGTTTTAGATATGGAAACTCCTTTATCTATTCCAGGAACATACGCGATTGATAGTGACAAAGTCATGACATTTACTTCTGCAGATAATGGTTCCTCATTAGTTTATAAAGGTAAATTGGTCAACGGAGGACAAAGCGTTAGTTTTACTTCCGCAACTGGGACATTTAAAGATGCAGTTAATGAAATAAAACTTAATGCTGTCCAAGTTGTTGATAATTATGATCAATACACCGAAGACGGAAAAGCATATTATCAAAGCAATAAAGATATCAACAATCGAAGTGGAGCTCGTGGAGCATATTATTCTGAATATTATTCAGGAAGTAACAGCGATGTCGAAACCTTTGGTGGCAATGGATGGACTTTATTAGGCGGAGATGGCTCTCAACTTAAACTTAAAACTGATGGAGGACATTCTGGTAAGAATTATCTTTGTTTAAAGAATGGTCAATCTAGCGCATTAAGATATATGCAATGGGGCTTATTTGATGGGACATCAGAGCAAAACAACTTCCGTGGTTCTAAATTGAGCTTCTGGGCCAAAACTAATGGTTTAGTTCCAAGCATCAAAGTTTCGATGTATTCGCAAACTAAGCCTAGAAACGCTACAAAAGATAATTATGTTAAATCATATACATTTACACAGACTGCAGCGATTAGCGAATGGACTCATTTCGAATTAGATTTAAATCCTAATAGCGCATATTATGGCTTCCTTATTTTCATGGAGAAAAATAATAAAGCCGATTCATATTTATACATTGATGATGTGGAAGTTTATACCGCTAATCCATATGCTAAATACACTGCTCCAGCGCCAGCAGAAACATTGACGACTGGTTCTACATATAATGGCAAAATTAATGGTTTATTAAATGCTAATATTACCATTACTGGCGATGATAGTTTGACATTATCGGTTCCAGCAACTAATCAAACTGCAAACGGAACTTACTCTATCGATAATGGTGAAATCACTATTACATTTGGAACAACAAAATATGTTGCTACTTTAAGCGATAATAAAGCCACTTTAACTTATAAATCAATTGAAGGCAGTGATACAACTGCAGCTGCTTTAAAAGGTGTTAGCTTCAATCAATACTTTGTTACAGAAGATGCTGAATCATATTCTGAAAGCGGAACAATGTATTATCAAAGCCAAACTGATGAAAGCAAAATAAGTGGAGCTCGCGGAGCATATTACTGTGATTATTACAATGGTGGCTCAGGCTCATCACCAATAGGCGGAACTGGTTGGTCCTTAATGGGCGGAAGCGGTGATCAATTATCTTTAGATAGCGATACTAAATTAAGTGGAGCTCATTCCTTGAAACTGAAATATGGTAATTCTGGAAATATGAGATATCTTCAATGGGGATTATATAAAGGGACAAATGAAGGCAAGACCGGTTTAAAATCATTCACCATTTATTTGAAGAATCCTACAAGTAATGCTGTTAAAACTAAATTAATGGTTTATAAAGCAAAGACAGTTAGTAGTTCCACTCAAGGAGCGGCCTATAGAGCGGAGAAAGATGTCGTTTTAGCAGCTAATTCAGATTGGACTGCCTACACAGTATCCTTAGATTCAAGCACAACCTATTATGGCTTTGGAATCTTATTTACTAGCGATTGGAAAACAAGTGGTTTTGTTTATGCTGATATGGCTTATTATTCAACAGTTTCCTCATCAGTGGATAATGATCCTACTTTAAATTACTACACTAAAAATGAATTGACTTTAACTGGCACAACAAACGCGGGTGAAGCTAGCATTAAGTTTGCAGAAAGTGGCAAAGTTTATCTTACATGTGCTAATGCAAGTTATAACAACGTTGAAGGAACTTACACTTTGGTCAATAACGGAACAAACCATGTTATGGTCATTACAATTGGTGATAACACAATGACCGGTAACTATGTTGTAAATCCCGCGACAATGAAATCGTCATTTACAGTTACCGCAACAAGCACTGCGTTTTCTTCATCAGTTAGCACAGGAACATCATTTACTAATTAGCATCATGCAGGCATAGCGCATATTTGGAGGGGTTTGTTAACCCCTCCTCAAAGCATATAATAAATTAAGTATAGGAATTGATATGAAAAAACCAACATTAGAACAAATTGCTCTAGAGTGTGGTGTCACTAAAGGCTTAGTTTCACGTGCACTAGCTGGAAAAAACAATGTTTCCGATGCGATGCGCGAGAAAATCATTCGAAAAGCAACCGAATTAGGATATGACACTTCTAAATTGAAAGTTTATAAAGCTTTTTCTAAGTGCGTTCTTTTAATTGGCTCTAATCGAATTTTGTTCAAAGATGACTTTTGGCAGCCAATTATCACATCGATTTCCTCCACTTTATCTAGATGCAATTTAATCGTTAAATATTTCGCTTTTGAAGAAGACAACATCGACGAAGATATTGCTAAAAAGCTTAAAGAATCATCGTACAACGCCTTCATCATTATTCATCTTGCTCCTCAAGAAATCATGAATGCTTTAATTGGTAAAGGAAAACCGATTGTTATAGTTGATCCAAAATCATTTCATTCTGAAGCCACTCAGTTTAAGTTTTCAAATTATGATTCCATCTACTTAGCGGTTGAAAGATTGATCAATCAAGGCCATAAGAATATCGCTTTTTATGGTAGCGATTCACATAGCCAATCTTTTAGAGAACGACATGAAGGTTATCTTGCTTGCATGGAGAATCATAAAAAAGAAGTTGGTGAATCTATCTCGATTATTTTTGATAACAGTAAGAAGAATTACGCCGATGAGGATATGCTTACAAATGCGATAAATAATTATCCAATTACTGCGATTGTATGTGCAAATGACATAATTGCAATTAACGCTATTAAGACAATTAATCGATTAGGAAAAATAGTTCCTAATGATATTTCGGTCATCGGCTTTGACA
>CAVKNZ010000043.1:0-4056 GCA_963657885.1 Bacteroidaceae bacterium | reverse complement strand
ACTGGCGATTTCCTTTCCCCTAGATTATCAACTTTTAACATACCGCGACAAGAAATAGGAGAGGAAGTAGCAAAATATGTCGCCAATTCGATTAAATCCCATCAAATACCGTATTCGCAAATTGTTATTAGATGCGATTTTGTCGAAAGAGAATCAAATATAGAAATTAAATAAATAGGAAATAAATATGAAACATAAAATTTACGGAAACGAATTAAAAAATATACCATACGAAAACCGACCAGAAGGATTAGATTCACCCATTTGGAGATATTCAAATAATCCAATTATCAAGATGAATCCATTTCCAAATGCGTCGCGCGTCTTTAATAGCGCGGTTATAGCTTACAAAGGAGCTTTTATCGGTGTGTTTCGCGCGGACACAAAAAGCGGCGTCCCATTTTTATTTGTTGGGCATTCTGAAGATGGCATCCATTTCGAATTTAAAAAGGAGCCAATTATCTTTCACAATAAAAATGGTCAAGAAATAAAAATTGAATATGCCTATGACCCTCGCTTAGTGGAAATCGATGGCGTTTATTATATTATTTTCTGCACATCTATTCATGGGCCCACTATTGGAATTGGTAAAACCAAAGATTTTGAATATTTCGAACTCTTGGATAATCCTTTCTTACCATTTAATAGAAATGGAGTTTTATTCCCAAAGAAGATAAACGGGGAGTATGCGATGCTTTCACGCCCAAGCGATTCAGGACATACACATTTTGGCGATATCTTTCTCTCTTATTCAAAAGATTTAGAATATTGGGGACATCATAGACATATATTAGAAAAAGGCTATGAATGGTGGTGCGGTACCAAAATTGGAGCAGGGCCTAACCCAATTGAATGTGATTTAGGATGGCTACTTTTCTTTCACGGCGTCAATTTAACTTGTTCGGGATTAGTTTATTCCATTGGAGCTGCGATATTAGATAGAGATGACCCAAGCAAAGTTTTACATCGTTGTTCTAACTTTTTACTAGCTCCGGAAATGAGTTATGAAACAACAGGTTATGTTCCTAATGTTTTATTCCCGGTTTCTTGCTTAACTGATTCAAAAACTGGAAAAATAGCCATTTATGCAGGGGGTGCGGATACAATTACAGAACTATTGTTCACCGACATCGACACTGTCATCGATTACATCCTTAAATATGAAAGATAAAATATGGAACAATTAACTATTTCACGACGTAATAATCCATTTCGAAAACTTGCTAGGAAAGTAAGTAAGAGCAAATATCTTATTTTCATGATTATTCCGGCAGTGATTTTCTATTTCGTGTTTAGTTATATTCCGATGTATGGCATCTTAATGGCCTTTAAAGATTTCAGACCAAAACTAGGAATTTGGAATTCTCCTTGGAACGGAGTTGATAATTTCATCCGCGTCTTTGAAGAACCTAAGTTTTGGCTAGCCTTTAAAAATACATTAATCATTGGCTCAGTTAAAATCATCATTTCCTTCTTAGGAGCGGTTATCATCGCTTTATTGCTCAATGAATTAAGAATGAGAAGAGCTAAAAAAACTATCCAAACCATTGTCACATTTCCTCACTTTTTATCGTGGGTTGTCGTGTCAGGCTTTGTCTTTTCCTTATTTGCCTATAACGGAGCGATTAACGCGATGATTGAAGCGATGGGTGGGAATAGAACAAACTTTCTCGCGGATAAAGGCTTCTTCTTTGGACTTATCTTTGCTTCTGATATTTGGAAAGAAGCTGGATGGGGCTCAATTATTTATTTAGCTACGATGGCGGGCATACCTCAAGATCAATATGAAGCTGCTGAAATTGATGGGGCATCACGTTTGCAAAGGATTTGGCACGTAACCTTACCAGGTATTAAACCAACCGCGATTTTACTATTAATCATGTCGGTTGGAGGCGTGCTTTCTGCAGGCTTTGACCAAATACTTAACTTAGGTAACCCATTAATTAGAGAAGATGTAAACATCATCGATACTTATATTTATTATCACGCGATTGTTGGAAGCGACTCAGCCGGAGTTGGAACTGCAATTGGTCTATTTAAATCAGTCATTAGTTTTGCACTTGTTATAACTGTTGATAGAATTGCCAAAGCCTGTGGCGAAAGAGGTATTATCTAAGATGAAAAAAACGCAATTAGAAAAACTACCACTTCGTCCAAAAGGTGTATCTCGCGACAGCAAAATTCAAGCTTTAGATATTATCATTTTTATCATTTTAGCTATCTATGCCATCTTGATTATCTTTCCATTTTGGAACGCCTTTGTTATATCGATATCTAGCGAATCATCATATTTAAAGAATAATTTGTTATTATGGCCTACTGAAATTGATTTAACTTCTTATCAAAAAGTTTTTAGTAATAATGAATTGTGGTCAGGCTTTGGTATAACAATGATCCTTCTTGTTGTAGGAACATTTTACCAACTATTTTTCACAGTCATCACTGGTTATGCCTTATCTAGAAATAAGTGGTTTGGCAAAAACTTTGTCATGAACATGATTTTAGTCACCATGTTTTTTGGAGGCGGAATGATTCCTTATTATTATTTAATTAAGGATTTAGGAATGATGAATACCATTTGGGTAATGATTATTCCTGGCGCCATTGACACATTTAACATGTTATTAATGCGAAATTACTTTGCTTCTTTGCCGGTTGAACTAGAAGAAAGTGCAAAGATTGATGGAGCAAACGACTTTACTATTTTTCTTAAGATATTTTTGCCGATATCTTTACCAATGCTAGCCACGATTGGTTTATTTTTTGCTGTTGGCAACTGGAATTCATGGTATAACGCCATGCTGTTCATTCCTGATAATCATGAAATATGGCCACTTCAAATGGTTTTAAGAACAATGATTACCAAGACTTCATCAAATATTGAAAATCCTGATGCCAGAGAAACATTTTCACAGGGTTTAACGATGGCATCTATCTTTTTCACTATTGTTCCAATGATGTGCTTTTATCCTTTTTTGCAGAGATTCTTTGTTAAAGGGATCGTTGTTGGGGCTATTAAAGGTTAATAACTGGGAGGTTACTAAAAATGAAATCTAAAAAAATCTTATTAGCAGGTTGCATGTCTATGTTACTTAGCACTCTTTCGTTATCTAGCTGCGGTCATAATAACAACGCCGAAGATAAATACGATGATAAAGGAAGACTGATTTTAAATCTAAAAAATGTTTACTTTGATACTTGGGATGGAGTGGATACTTATACCGAAGTCATCAATGAAAAATTTGGTGTGAAAATTACTCCTAGCAATTATGATTACTCTTCCTGGGATGAAATGGTCAATACCGCGATTAATGGCAATAATTTAACTGATGCAATCCATTTTAATTTAAAAGCTTATAACTTTGGTTCAACTTATGAAAAATGGGTGCAAAATCTCATGTTAAAACCATTGCCAGATGATATGTCAAATTGGCCACATTTGAAAAAAATGTTAGATAGTGTTAGCAATATCGATGCTTTAAAGATAGATGGAAAATTATATGGCATACCTATCATGAACGATATTGTTAACACCGATAAAGATTTCTCTAACTTTACCTATGTTTATCGACGAGATTGGGTTAAAGCAATTGATAAAATGAATGAAGGTAAAGCTGGCTACACTCCTTTATACAAAGAAGGAGATGTTTATACTTGGGATGAATTCAATAGATTAGCGAACGCTTTGCTAGTAAATATCGAAACAGTTTCTGAATCTAAACAAGCTAGCGTAATGGTGGATGAATCCTGGGGTTTCCCATCTATTACTAATTTCTATAAAGATGTTCCTCATTGCTTTACAAAAGATGAAAACGGCAAAGCAATTAACGCTTTCACTAGCGATAAATACATCGCAGGATTAGAAAAATCCAAAGAATTTGTCAGCAATAAATATTATTCGCAAGATCAATTTAATTTTGTCGCGAATAAAGCTAAAGAATTATATTTAGGTGGGCAAGCTGCAATACTATATGATAACTACTCGTTATCTAACTATATTTCTTTAAGAAAATCATTTAAAAAGAATCAAAAAAATGTCGATATTAACGATGGAAC
>CAVKNZ010000042.1:0-9136 GCA_963657885.1 Bacteroidaceae bacterium | reverse complement strand
TATGGATGCAACAACACATATCAAGATTAAGTAACGAAAACATTTCTATCACATGATTAAACCCTCTTTTTTCATCGCTAGTAGAGTATGATGGAGCCGGAACAAGAACAAAACCGTGGTATCTGATTTTTAGATAATTAGCAAAATATTCTAAGAAAACACTTTTAAGTTCATAGTCCGAACAACCTTTGAATTGAAATAGCTTTTCTTTAATTAAATCATCGTAATCAAAGATTGACAAAGCCTTGCAATTATCTACGCGAAATTTTAAAAATCGTGGCGAAAACTTGCTAAAACAACGATTGCATATCGTAGGAGAATAATATAAAAGATTATGAAAGGAATCATCTTCAATAGGGGAAAAGCATATCTTACAAATATTCGTTTTTGCTTCGAATTGTTTGGACGGCTTTTTCCATATCTTTGCTTTTCTTATCCGCGAGAAAAATAACTTCACCTTCTGGAGCATCTTTTTTCCTTCCTACTCGTCCAGCGATTTGGACAAGATTGTATTCGTTATATAATTCGTGATCGGCTTTATAGATGATGACTTGAAGATTTTTAATAGTGACACCTCTTTCTAAAACTGCAGTGGTGACAAGAACTAAAAATTTGCCTTTCCGAAAATCTTCAATTATTTCCGCTCGATCAACTTTCTTTGAATGAACGACTTTTATTCTCTTATAAACTTTTGATAGATTCTTATAAACTTCTTCAGCGATTTCGATTGTTGGAGCAAAAAGAAAGACAGGCTTCTTTTCTTTGATGAATCTTTTTAAAACGCTGAATAAATATAAGTATTTGCTTACGCCATAACGAATGACAATTTTAGGAACTGGCAACGGGTGACGATGAAATCGCGTGTTGAGTTCTAATATTTCTCTTTTTCCGTGCTTAAATTTTTCAACAACATCTATTGATGGAGTCGCAGAAAGTTGAACAACACTTCCTTTTCTTGCTTTTTCAAACATCGAAGAAAGGAGCTCGTTACCTTTGTAAGGAAAAGCATCGATTTCATCAAGAATTATTAAATCAAAATAATGATCGTATCTAAATAATTGATGCGTTGTTAAAACGATGATATCGCCTTCTAAAGTCGAAGTGTGTCCACCGTAAACAGCGACAACTTTATTATTAGGAAAAGCGTCTTTAATTCGATAAAAAAGTTCTTTAGCAACATCGCGTCTAGGAATGGCAAAAGCGACAGACTGCATTCTTTTAAGAGCGTATTCTATTACTCCATAAACTAATTCGGTTTTGCCGGCCCCACAGACAGCGTTGATAAGTGTGTCATAACCTCTTTTATAGTTAAAAATTACTCTTTCAGATATTTCTTTTTGTTCATTAGAAAGAGCATAGTCTAGTTTTAAAATAGCTTCTCCGCCTGAGTAGTGAAACTCTTTCGCACTTTCTCCGTTAAGCGAAATGCAAAAACGACAATATGGTTTATCTTTAATATAGCCAATGTATTTCGGATCTTTATTCCCACATCGCGGACAAACGAAATCTTCCATCACTTATAAGTAGTGATAAAACTATAAAATTTTGTCAGTTTAATAAAAAAGGGAAGAAAACTTCCCAACAATTTATTCGATTTCGTTTACTCGTCTAAGATGACGACCGCCTTCAAATTCAGTATTTAAAAAGATATCAATTCGACGAAGAACATCTTCTAAACTCATGAAATTTGCTCCGAATGCAATCATATTTGCGTTGTTATGTTGACGCATTAATCTAGCAACATCATCGGCATAGCCGATACCACATCTTATGCCTTTGATTTTATTCGCACTTATCATGATACCTTCGCCAGTTGAACAAACTAAAATACCAAAATCGGCTTTTCCATTTGCTACATCCATCGCGGCGGCTTTTCCAAAAATGGGATAGTCACAAGATTCAGTTGAACATGTTCCTTCATCTAAAACAGGATGTCCTTTTTGAGTTAAATATTTTTTTATTTCTTCTTTGTAAAGATAACCTGCATGGTCTGATCCAATAGAGATAATCATGATTTTTCCTCCTCTAACGCAATTTTTATTTCTTCTTCGCTAATTTTTCCTAATCTTATTAAGTGATATGTTGAATCAACAAGAACAATTGTCGATGGAATTGCACCAGTTGATTCCCCTTTTATAATAGCATCTATGTCATTAAAAAATTCCTTTTCGACATCGTTAGAATTAACTAAAGGTGCTTCTCCAGATCGGTTTGCGCTTGGAACTAAAAGAGGTTTACCGACTTCTTTAATTAATTCTTGAACAAATTTGTCATTAGGCACACGAAGTCCAACATTTCCTTCTTTTGAGACAACCCAGCTCGGTAGATTTTTCTTTGCTTTAGCGATTAAAGTAAATTCACCAGGCATGAATTTAGACATAAGTTTTTTAGAAATGTCATTTTCTACAAGATACTTGCAAGCTTCATCCACGCTGGAGCACATTAAAGTAAATGGCTTTTCAGGAGGTCTTCTTTTTACACTTATAAGTCGATTATAACTATCTTTGTTATCAAAGATAACAGCAAGACCAAAAACAGTCTCAGTTGGAAAAGCGATGATTCCTCCATCACGAAGAATTTTTACGGCCTCTTTTATTTGCGATTTATCTAACAATTTCATGCTTCAATTTTACTCTTAATCAATAAGGAGAAGATACGATATTTATCATTGATATCTTTGCTAAAAGTAAACTGACAATCATAATTTAACTCTTTAAGTAAATCTATGAGTTTATCTTTTAAGTCATAGCCGATTTCAAAGATGATGAGAAGTTCATCGTTCATCACTTTGCAAGCATCTAAAAGAATCGATCTATAAACATCGAGATTTTCAGTTGTAAAAAGCGCTTGATGGGGTTCATAAAGAAGCACATTTTTATCAACCTCATTTTTATTTAAGATGTAAGGAGGATTGCAGACAATGACATCAACTTTTAAATTATGTTTAATCAAAGGTTTTAAAGCATCACCTGTAAAAATAAAGCCATCAACATGATTTTTTTCTAAATTAGATAAAGCAACTTCATTTGCTTCTTTAGAGATGTCGCTTAAATATAAAGCTTTAAGTTTAAGATGTTTAGCAAGAGAGATGCCTAAACATCCGGAACCTGAGCAAATATCAGCGAGCACAATTGGTTTATCTCCATATAGTTTTAAGATTTTTCTTAAGACGAAAGAGGCAACTTCTTCTGTTTCACATCTAGGTATTAAAACACGTTTATCAACGTTGAATTTAGAGCCAAAAAACTCAGTTTCTTGAAGAATGTAGTCGATGGGTTCACCATCTAAAAACCGCTTAAATTCAGACTCAAATTTTGGCAAATCCTGGATATCATCATTTCGATGAAGATAAAATTCGCTCATTGAAGAAAGATGATTATTCGCACATAAAAGTAAGCGAACATTAATTTCGTCTTTCTTTTTATTTTCTAATTTATTTACTGCTTGTTTATATATCTCAAAGAGGGTTGCCATTATTATTTTCACCTAGCATTTTCATTTCTTGATCATAGTGAATTAAAGCATCGAGAATTTCATCGAGCTCCCCTTCCATGACTCTATCTAATTTTTGAATTGTAAAACCAATTCTATGATCAGTGACGCGATTTTGCGGATAGTTGTAAGTGCGAATCTTTTCACTTCTTTCGCCTGTACCGACTTTTAGTTTTCTTTCGTTGCCAAATTTTGCTTCTTGCTCTTCTTGAAGTTTCGAATAAATCTTAGCTCTAAGCATTTGTAAACAAATTTCACGATTTTGAATTTGCGATTTCTCAGTTTGACAAGAAACAACGACACCTGTAGGTTTGTGAGTCATACGAACTGCTGATTCAGTCTTGTTTACGTTTTGTCCTCCGGCACCTTGCGAACGATAAGTATCAACTTGAATATCTTCCATTTTTAAGTCCACTTCTATATCTTCCATCTCTGGCATCACTAAAACAGTCGCGGTTGAAGTGTGAATTCTTCCTGATGCTTCAGTTTTCGGGACTCTTTGAACGCGGTGAGCTCCGCTTTCAAATTTTAATCGTGAATAGACATCGTCACCTTTAATCATAAATGACACTAAAGAAAATCCACCAGCTTCCGAGATGTTCTCTTCAATCATTTGGACTTTCCAACCCTTATGTTCGGCGTATCTGACATACATTCTAAAAAGGTCGCCTGCAAAAATATTTGCTTCATCTCCTCCGGCGGCTCCTCTAATTTCGACGATGATATTCTTTCCATCATTAGGATCTTTAGGTAGAAGCAAAATCTTTATTTCATCGATTAATTTTTCTTCTTCAAGAAGCAAACGCTTATGCTCTTCGTTAGCAAATTCAACAATTGAAGCATCTTCATCAAGCATCATGGCTTGACTATCTTTAAGGTCTTGTTCTATTTTTAAATACTTTTCATAGCTATCGACGATAGGTTCGAGATTAGCTCTTTCTTTATTTAATTGTTTGAAATGTTGCATATCAGCAACAACATCATCTTTACTTAATTCTTCATCAATTTCTTGAAGTCTAGCTTTTGTGACTTCTAATCTTTTTAACATCGAGCTGTCCATAACGGTAGTTATACTAGCATATTTTTACTTTTCTAAAAAGTCAGTCTCCTACTTTATAAAGATAAATAATAGAAAAATAAGAACAAATCCTAACTTGGTTAATAATTATTATTAAAGTCTCTTTTTCTTCTTTGATAGAGATAGAGAAAATAGTATAATCAAAACGGAAATTATCTTATGAGTTATAAAGCACTTTATCGAACATATAGACCTAAAACTTTTGAAGAAGTAGCTGGTCAAAAACACATTGTAAAAACACTGAAAAACGCTCTTGCAACTAACAAAATTGCTCACGCCTATCTTTTCGCAGGTCCTAGAGGAACTGGAAAGACAACAATGGCCAAACTTTTTGCAAAAGCTTTAAATTGTGAAGAAGGCATTGGCCATCAATGCAATAAATGCTCTAACTGTGTTGAAATAAATGAAGGTTCTCATCCTGACGTTATCGAAATCGACGCCGCCAGCAATAATGGTGTTGAACAGGTTCGAGAATTAATCGATAAAGTCAACTATCTTCCATTAAAAGGAAAATATAAAGTTTATATCATCGATGAAGTTCATATGATGACCACTAATGCGTTTAATGCATTATTAAAAACGCTTGAAGAACCACCAAGCCATGTCATTTTTATTCTAGCCACAACTGAACCACACAACATCATTCCAACAATTATTTCCCGTTGCCAAAGATACGATTTTACTAAGGTAAGCGACGCCGATATATATGAACGAATGGTGGATATTCTTAATCAAGAACACGTTGAATTTGAAGAAAGCGCAGTTAAAGCAATCATTTCTCTTGCGGATGGTGGCGTTCGTGACGCTTTGTCTATCCTTGATCAGATATTGGCTTATAGTTCTTCATCTTTAAAAGAAAAAGATGTCTATGATTTATTTGGTTTAACTTCAATTGAAGAAAAGATTCAATTTATCAAAGCTATCAAAAATGGCGATATATCCTATTGCTTAGCAAAAATTGATGCTTTCTCGCAAGGTGGAGTTGATTTAAAACGCCTCACTAACGATCTTTTAGAAATATTAAAAGATGTCTTGGTCATAAAAAAGACAAACGATGAATCAGAATTATCTTTATTAGATGAAGAAAAAGCAACATCACTCGCTGAGATATTAGATTTTAAAACATTGAATGAAATGATTGCGATTTTTCTAAAAGCGCAGACCGACTATAAAAATGTCAATAACATCAAAACAATGTTTGAAGTAATTGTTTTAAGATTAGCGACATTAAACGATGATGATAAAAAGCCTGTTAATGTTTCCGCTCAAATTCAATATGAAAAAGTTGAACAAAAAGATAATGAAGCCAAAATAGAAAAAGTTGAAATCAAGCCAACTATTGAAGAAGGAAAGGAACTTCCAGTTGAACCAAAGCAAGTAGAGCAAGAAAAAGAAGTTACTGTTAAATTGGATGCAACTCCTGCTTTAGAAGAGAAAAAAGAAGACAATAATCCTCAAATAGGGGAAGAAACAAAAGAAGAAATAAAACCAGAGCCAGAGAGAGTTGAAGAGAAAAAGGAAGAGAAGTCTCCCATAGAGGCTAGTGAAGAAGCTGCTCCTGATTGGCTTTTCGATGATGATAGTGAAAAGAAAGTTGTTAGTTCAGAAGGTGAATCATACGAAATAGATGATGATACCTTCATTAAATTGATGGTATTAGGCAATAAGAACGAAAGAAAAGCTTTGATGGGGCGTTGGAATGAACTCAATTCATATATTAACCATCCAACATTAGGCGATATCGTTGCCTTATTAAAAGATGGAAAACCATATCTAGTTTCTAACATCGCAGTGATTATCGTTTTTGATTTTGCTAAATTAGCAACCAAATTCAATATCAAAGCAAATGCCGATATCGCATCTGATATTTTAAGCAAAATGCTAGGTAAAAAAGTGTTTGCCTATGCAATTTCCCATTCAGAATCAACAAGGTTAATAACTGCCTACAATAACTTGAGGCAAATTTCTAAATTGCCTCGAGCAAATGAAATAAATTTAGTCATGGAGGATTTAAGAAAATGAACATGCAACAAATGTTAATGCAAGCTCAAAAAATGCAAAGAGAGCTTAAAAAAGCTCAAGATGCTTTAAAGGAGAAAGAATTTAAAGTTTCTAAAGCTGGAATCGTAACAATCGTTATGAAAGGCGATAGAACTTTAGTGTCTTTAGATATCGACAAAGATGCATTAAATGAAGAAAGCAAAGATATGGTTCAAGATGCTTTAACTTTAGCGATCAATGAAGCGATAAGCGAAATTGAAAAAGAAAGCGAAGCTATAAATGAACAAATAACCGGTCGAGCCGGAGGATTATTCTAAAAATAATGAAAGAGTTAAAAAGCATCACTAAGTTAACTGACGCTTTTGAAAAATATCCAAGCGTTGGACATCGCTCCGCAAGCAAAATGGCTTACGCAACTTTAAGTATGAGCAAAGAAGATGTCGATGAACTCATTGATGCTTTAAAACTAGTCAAAGAAAAAGTGCATAAATGTCCTAGATGCAACAACTTTACAGAAGATGAATTGTGCGAGATTTGCCTAGATAAATATAGAAATCAAAGCCAATTGATGGTGGTTAGCTCTTCTAAAGATGTCGAAGTTTTTGAGAAGCTAAAAAGCTATAATGGTCTTTATCATGTCCTTGGAGGCAATCTTTCCGCATCTAATTTTGTTGATGCTGAAGATTTAGCAATCAGTTCACTCATAAAGCGAATCGAAAATGAAAATATAAACGAAGTCATCTTAGCAACCAATCCAACAATTGATGGCGAGACAACTGCTTTATATATTGCCAAATTGCTTGAAGGCAAAAATATGAATGTGACACGTCTAGGATTTGGTCTTCCTGTCGGAGGTTATCTAGAATATGCCGATTCACTCACCTTAGAAAAAGCACTTGAAGGAAGAAAGAAAATTTAGGGGATAAAAAATATGTTTATTACAGTTGAAGGACCTGAAGGTTCAGGCAAAAGTAGCGTTACAAAAGAATTAACTAAATTATTAGAAAAGGATGGCTACACCGTAGTTTTAACTCGTGAACCTGGCGGAACACCTATTTCTGAAGAAATAAGAAATGTCATCTTAGATAAAAAGAACACCGACATGGATCCGATGACTGAAGCACTTTTATACGCGGCAAGCAGAAGGCAGCATCTTGTTCAAAAAGTTTGGCCTTTATCAAAAGAAGGTAAAATCGTCATCTCTGATCGCTTTCTAGATTCTTCACTTGCCTATCAAGGAGGAGCAAGAGGTTTAGGCATTGATAAAATCTTATCGCTCAATATGTTTGCGACCGATGGCTTTTATCCTGATTTGACACTCCTATTTGATATTGATCCTGAATTAGGATTAAATCGTATCGCTAAAAATAGTAATCGCGAAGTTAATCGATTAGATTTAGAAAAAATTGAGTTCCATAAGATGGTTAGACAAACTTTTCTAGATTTAGCAAAGCGCTTCAGCGACCGTTATGTGATTCTTGATGCTTCAAAAGATTTTGATGAAGTTGTCCAAGATGCCTATAAAGTCATTAAAGATAGATTGAATAAATGCAGATAGAAACATATTTAAAAAAATATCAACCTGTTGTCTATAAAACTTTTGTTAACGCCATCGAAAGCAATCATCTTTCTCATGCCTATTTATTAAGTGGCTCGCCCGGAATGAGACTTAAAGATGCGGCAATGTATTTAACAAAATCGCTTTTATGCGATGATAGAAATCCGCTTGCCTGCAATAACTGCATTACATGTTTAAGAATTGATGAAGGCAATTACGCTGATGTAATTGTCGTTGACGGCGAAACTAACAAGATTAAAAAAAGTGATGTCAGTCGCATAACTCAAAGCTTTGATAAAACCGCTTTAGAAGAAAAAGGAATCATGATATATGTGATTCATCTAGTAGAAAAGATGACTCCAATCGCCATCAATTCACTTTTAAAATTCTTAGAAGAACCGGGAAGCAATGTATATGCTTTCCTAACAACTGAAAATGAATCAAAAGTTTTACCAACAATCGTATCTCGAAGTCAGGTCCTTAGATTTAAATCAATACCTCGAAGTGATGTAATTGAAGATGCAATAAATGAATGCGTCTTACAAGAAGATGCCGAACTATTAAGCTTTTTCTATAGCGATGGTAAAACAATAAAAGAGGTTTTAGAATCAGACAATTATAAAATTGCTAAGTCAGCATTAGATGATGAACTTGATGCTTTACTAATTAATAAAGGTGAAGCTATATATACCTTACAAGCTCACGTCATTCCTTTAATAAAAACTACTGACTTAGCCCGTCTATTTTTAAAAATGTTTTCTCTTATTTTTGAAGATATTCTCACTTTTAAATTAGGAGAGAACATTAAGTTAACAACTTATAGTAGTATAATAGAGGCTCTATCGAAGAAGATAAAAGATCCCGATAAGGACTTATATCTAATCATGTCTTCGATTGAGAAAATTGATTTAAATGTTAATCTAGGATTGCTTCTAGACCACTTAATATTTGAGCTAAATTGAAGGAGCAGGTTAAATGAATTATTATGTTGCAATAAAATTCAGCAG
>CAVKNZ010000041.1:0-9716 GCA_963657885.1 Bacteroidaceae bacterium | reverse complement strand
TCAATTACTAGTCCAATGATTTTTTTGTTTTGTTCTTCCATTTTTTCTTTTCCTCCTCATCGATTAATTCCATAAAGAAGAAAAGCTCCCATCGACTTGATAGGAGCAATTAATTCAATTTTTATTTCTCCCATCAAACAAGCTTTAGCACTTTGCTCTTATTGAGTAAGTTGCTGGCAGTTCATCGGGCTTGTCCCTAGCTGCTCTCTTTATGGTTAACTTCATTATAAACACTCTTTTTGATTTTGCTACTTTTTATTTCATCTTTTTGAAACTCTATCAGATCCTATGAACTAGAGTTCTTTGCTTGAGGATGGCGGTATTTCTAATAGTGGTGGAAAGCTATAAAAAAATACTGAACAAATTCAGTATCATATCGCTTTGGTTGGGGTGGCTGGACTCGAACCAGCGGGATGACAGAGTCAAAGTCTGTTGCCTTACCACTTGGCTACACCCCAGAGTGGTGGAGGAAGGTGGATTTGAACCACCGAACCCAAAGGAACTGATTTACAGTCAGCCGCGTTTGGCCACTTCGCTATTCCTCCATTGCTTCACCTTGCTAGAATGGTGGATGTTAAGGGGCTCGAACCCCTGACCCCCGCCGTGTAAAGGCGATGCTCTCCCAACTGAGCTAAACATCCGCTTACACGTCTAGAAAGCGTGCTAAATAAATATATCATCACGATTTTTCTAAGTCAATTACAATTAGTAACCTTTTTTGCCTAGCAAATGGAACATATTTTTCTTATATATTTCAACGCCTGGTTGATTGAAAGGATTGACTTCAAGTAGATATGCGCTCATCGCACATGTCTTCATGAAAAAGTAGAGCAAATATCCTAACGAAAATTCATTTAAATTATCGAGTTCTAAGATAACGTTTGGTACTTTTCCGTTTTCGGTGTGGGCTTTTAATGTGCCTAAGAAAGCTTGCTTATTTACAAAATCTAGATTCTTATTTTCTAAATAATTTAATCCATCAAGGTTATCAACGTCATGAGGGACTATCACTTCGTTATTGGCTTTGTTTATAAATAGTATTGTTTCAAAAAGAACTTTATGACCTTCTTGAATAAATTGGCCTAGAGAATGTAAGTCGGTAGAAAATGTTGCTGAATCAGGCAATAGTCCTTTTCCTTCTTTTCCTTCGCTTTCGCCAAAGAGTTGTTTAAACCATTCGCCTAATTGAGTTAATCGCGGTTCATAACTGACAAACATTTCCACATCTTTGTCGTGTCTATAGAAATAGTCACGGACTATGGCATATTTATAAGCGTTATTTTCTTCGATGTTGTCGTTTTTAAGTTCTATCATTGCCTTTTTTGCGCCGTCTAATAGTGCTTTGATATCAATTCCCGCAACTGCAAGAGGGAATAAACCAACAGCAGTGAAAACTGAATATCTTCCTCCGATATCGCTTGGTAGATTAAATGTTTGATATCCTTCCTTGTTGGATAATTCTCTTAGAGCACCTTTTTCTTTATCGGTTGTTGCAAAGATAGCTTTTCTAGCTTCTTCTTTTCCAACTTTTTCTTCGAGAAGTTGCTTTGCTAATCTAAATGAGATGGCAGTTTCAGTTGTGGTTCCGCTTTTGGAGATGACGTTAATGGCGAATTTCTTATCTTTAACATATTCAAGAGTTTCATAGATATAGTCGCTTGAAAAAGTTTGACCTAAGAAAATGATTTCTGGTTTTTTTGTTGAATGAAGACCATTGATTGCTTCGATTGCTGCTCGCGCTCCTAGATATGAACCACCGATTCCACAGACGAGAAGCACATCGAAATTGTCTTTAACGTATTTAGCGCATTTTAAGATTGTTTCTACTTCTTCTTTATCGTAATTTTCAGGATAATTGAGCCAACCTAGATAGTCATTTCCAGGTCCACTTCTATCTTCAATCATCTTATTGATTTTGCTTACCTTATCTTGATAGGCATAAAAATCGATATTTTCCAAGACATTTTCTACATTTAATTTAAGCATTTTTATTTGCCTCCTCAACCCAAATTGGTAAATGTTCTTTTAAAGATTCGAAGTCGATATATTTTTCATCGACTGGTGTTCTTTTTCCGGTTGTTGTTTTAGCAGCTAATTTTTCATCTTTGCTGATTTTGCTCATCGAAACTTTTAAAAATCCATCTTCTTCAATTGAAATTATTTTTACTTGATAGGTCTTGCCAATGATTAGATATCTGAAGATGTTTTTGATATACGTATTAGCAATTTCTGAAATATGTAATAGTCCTTTACGGCCATCTTCAAAAATAAGAATTGCTCCAAATGGTTTAATAGCAATTACTGTTCCTTCGA
This sequence comes from Bacteroidaceae bacterium, assembly GCA_963657885.1. Classification (GTDB taxonomy): domain Bacteria; phylum Bacillota_I; class Bacilli_A; order RFN20; family CAG-826; genus Fiminaster. Next base: position 7,403 of record CAVKNZ010000041.1, on the reverse strand, counting down.
TAATTTGACCGAGTTTATATTCTTCCATTGTTTTTAATGATTTCTTTGACGATAACTATATCATCAATCGTGGTAACTTTGTTAAGTTTTTTATTTCCTTTTACGATAGCTACTTTTTCTTTCGCGTTTAAAACGAGTTGTGAATCATCACTTACTAATGGATCAGCATTTTTATGAGCTTCTAATATTGTGCTAAATTTGAATGCTTGCGGAGTTTGGATTCGCATATATTTATTGCGATCAGGAACCGAAATTAATTCATTGTTTGAGATAAGGGCAATTGTATCTTCCAAACTAATTGCTAGGGTTGCAGCTTTATATTCTTTTAAAGCATCTATTAGATTTTGAATTTGTTCTTCTTCTAAAAATAGTCTTGCTCCGTCATGGATTAAAACATTATCTTGAGAATCGATTTTATTTTTTAAAAAGTTAAGGGCGTTATCAACGGATTCGTAACGGGTTTCTCCACCTTCAATTAAATAGATTTCTTTTTGATTATTTTTTGTGATTTCTTTGAAATAATCAAAATATTTTGGATTAGAAACTATAGCGATTCTATCAACAATTCTTGATTCTAAAAATGGTTTTATTGAATAATAGCAAAGAGGCTTACCTTCTATTTCATAGAACTGCTTTTGCGTTGTATGTTTAAAGCGGGTTGAGCTCCCGGCGAGCAAAATGATAGCGATATTTTTCATTTATTTATTCTTCTTTTCGCGTCGCATTTCTTTGCGGAGAAGAATTTCTTCTTTCTTTTTAATTTGAGCGCCAAGCGAAATACGATCAATAATCAATTTTATTGTCTGATCTAAATCTCCTCCGTCGGTGTAATCACCTAAACAGGCAAAGTTTACACGACCTCCGCGAAGAAGAGCGGAAACGTTTTCTTGTTCTTTTTTGTTATAAATAGCAATCGCGGAACCTCCGTTTTGTTTGACTAAGACCATGCAAGGTACATCAGTCATCCCATCTCCAAGATAGACCATGTTTTCGTAAGGTATTCTCTTAGAAACTGTTTTATCGTTGACCGAATCATCGTGGACATCGATGATGCCTTTTGAGATGCGGAAGAAATATTGGGTTTTCTGCGTATAATTGATGGCAAATTTAGGCCAAACTGGCAATTTTGTCTCAGGATCATAATAGAATTCGCAGCCATATATTTTCTTGAATTCTTTAGCAATTGATGTTCCTTCAACGATTTCTTTTGTGCCGGAGCTTAATAAGTAGTGCTCAATTTTTACACCTTTATCTTTTCCATACTTGTTGATGCGTTTAAACCAAGTCTCAACACCGGGATAATATTCAACTTGTTTACCTAGTGAATTTAACCATTTTTCGGTACATGGTATGTTCTTTTCTTTACTTAATTTAATCATCATCCACATGTAAGAGAGAATTCTTTCGGTGCCGGTTTTTTTAGAAAAATCGCCGGTGGCCGCCCAGAACTCTTCAGGTGTCATGCCTAAAGCTGGAATGAATCCATAATTTTGCATGTCAGTGGTGCTTAACGTCTTGTCAAAGTCGTACATTATAGCCATTATTGGTTTCTTCATTATTCTTACCTCTTGTAAAGATTAACATTTAGAAGAATATAAGTCAATTTAGTACAAATGTACTAAGAAGGCAAACTTTGTTCAATGTCTAAAAAAATATGGATTTAGTATTAATACTAACGCTTACTTGAAAAAGTCTATTTCTTGCATTATTATGGTAAAAGTTTAGGATTTAGTGATGTTATTTAATACTCTCCCTAAGTGGGCAAATATTCTTATTTACATTGGCTTTGGTCTAATTGGCTTATTTATCGTCGCCTTTATCACGACGATTTTTTTCGTAGCTATTTTCACAAGAAAAATTAAAAACAATTCGACAACAATTAATTTATTGTTAGCCCAACGTTATGAAGTGATGATGAGTTTTATTAAGCTAGCTGAGAAGAAAAAAGTCAAAATTCCAGCAGAGGAGAAGGTTGCAATTTCTTACTTAGAAAGAGTTGCTGATTTTCAGACTTTATCAAAGCCTGATCGTGATCAACGTGTGCTTTCTTTTGTGCATTCTTCTCACAACATTATCTCTTTGTGTGAACATTCTCCAAAATTAGTTAATGATGAACGTTATAGCGATATCCTTGTTGAATTTAATGACATCGAAGAAACGTATCGACAAAAAAGCGCACAATATAATGCTGATATCATTGGTTATAACTATTGGGTTAACGTACCTATCATCAAAGTTTTTCTTCGTCTTTTTGGAAAGAAAAACAAAGACTTAATTGTTTGACTTAAAGACTAAAAATAATTATTAAAACGATTCCACCTGTTAGTAGTGTTAATCCTAATATTGACCTCCAGGTGAATTTTTCTTTTAGGAAAATAAAAGAGAAAAGCATGGTAAGCAAAATCGATAGTTTGATTATAGAATTGATAGCTACGGCATTGCTATCTTTAACGTTATAGGCTGCATATTCACTTAGCCAAGCTAGGCCGGTTGCAATTCCTGAAAGAATTAAAAATATCCAGCTTTTGAGGGAAATTTCTTTAATTCCTCGATAATCTTTCTTAAATAAAACAATAGCTAATGAGAACAAGCAAACAATAATTGTTCTAAATAAAGTGCCAACATTTGATGAAATATCTTTTAGACCAATTTTAGCAAATAAAGCAACTAAGGAAGCAAAGACAGCGGAGAGAGTTGCAAAGACTATCCAAAGCTTATTATTAGATTCTCCTTTTTCTTTATTTATTACCATTAACAAGGTTCCGCTTAACATCAATATCATTGAACTTATTAACGCAATAATTGTGACAATGTCACCATTTTTAGTTGTGCTATCGAAAAAGAATATTAAAAAGAGAATGCTTGTAAGAATAAATGAGCATTTATCGATTGGGGCAACTTGGTTGATGCTCGCCATTTTAAGTGCTTTAAAATAGCATAGCCAACTTAAACCAGTTGATAGACCACTGGCTAAAAGAAATAGATAATTTTCGACCGTGAAATTTACGATTGTAAATAGCGAACCATCAATTAAACAAAGTATCAAAGAAAATATGATGACTATTAATGTGCGAAAGAAAGTTGCAAAGTTACTATTTACACCTTTAAGGCCAATTTTTGAGAAGATGGTCGTTAATGAAGTTGATAAAGCTGCAATTAAAGCAAGAGTAATCCACGCCATAGAAGATATAATAATGCTATTTTCATAACTCGGCTTTAAAAATTAGCGTATTTATTTTATTTTCTCTGGACATTCTTTAGCCATCTCTAAAGATTCTGCGCAGTAAAAACCTTGCCCATAGTCATTGATTTTATTTCCAATTCTTAAATTTGGCTTTTTATTATTTGATCGCTTCCGTGTCTCATTATGAGGAGTGACATACATTTCTCTTTTCTACTAAATTTATAACATTGTAATGATACATATTAGTAATAGTATTTTTAAAATGTGCCGATTTATTCACGTGATAATAAAAAAATGTGATTTCCCATCACATTATTATTTTGGTGCAGCGAATGAGAATCGAACTCACACGGGTTGCCCCATACGCCCCTCAAACGTACGCGTCTACCAGTTCCGCCATCGCTGCACGTGAACGTTATTTAGAATACACTTTTGTTAATATCTTCTCAAGAAGGATTTTTTCTACACGCTTAAGGATGGAAACACCATCAAGGCAAATCCCATATAAATAAGAAGCGAGCAAACATCCACTACGGTTGTGACAAATGGCGAAGAAATAAGAGCTGGATCTTTTTTAAGTCCAGCAACTAGCATTGGTAGAGCTACACCGACAAATTTTGCAACCATGACACCAAAGAATAAGGTAACCGATACTAATGAAGCAATTTTTAATCGAGCGAAGAAAAGATCTCCTCCAACTAATGCTTCACCAGCATTTAATTCTTCTCCTCCAAAAGAGATGATGCCAACATACATTTCAAGCATGAACCAAATGCAGGCAACAATCGCCACTAACACGCCGGTAATAATAGCAACGCGCATTTCTTTCCAAAGAATTCGCCAGAAATCTCGAGGTTTAAATTCTTGAACAGCTAAACCACGAACCATTAATGTTGTCGTTTGTCCTCCAGCATTTCCACCTGTATCCATTAAAACAGTGACAAAAGGAACTAACACCGGAAGCATGCTCAACACATTTTCAAATTTATTAAGAACCATTGAAGAAAAGGTTCCTAATATTAATAAAACAATTAACCATGGAGTGCATTTGATCGCCATTTTAAAGACACCGGTGTTGAGATATGAATTTTCAAGTGGGCTAACAGCAGCCATACGAGTCATATCTTCGGTGGCTTCTTGTTCGATGACGTCGATGATGTCATCGACTGTAATTAAACCAACTAAACGATCTTCATTATTTAAGACTGCGATAGCATTTAAGTCATAACGTTTGATTAAATTAGCGACTTCTTCTTGGTCGGCGTTGACGTTTGTGGTGACAAAATCTTTATTCATGATGTCTTTAAGTTGGACATCTTCTTTAGCAAAAATTAAATCATCTAAATCGAGGATACCGACGAGGTTACGATGACTATCAATAATAAATAAGGTATAAATTGTTTCTTTCTCTTTACCAATCTTTCGTATTTTTTGAATGGCTTCATCAGAATTCATATCTTCTTTTAAAACTAAGAATTCTGTGGTCATGATTGAACCAGCAGTATTTTCCTTATAATTTAATAATTTATTAATAACTGCTCGTCGCTCTTTAGACACGTTTCTAAGAACCCTTGTCACTAAATTAGCCGGCAAGTCTTCTAGATCGTCGACTAAGTCATCAGTGAATTGTCGATCTAAAACATCAGCAAGTTCAGCATCGCTCATTAGGTGAATTAGTTCTTCTTTTGTTTCAGGTGTTAATTCAGTAAAGAAATCAGCGGTGTACTCACTCTTAACAGTTTTGAAAATAAAAACAAGTTTGCTTTTGTCTTCAATTTGACTGGCAACTTCTGCAATATCGATTGTTGGGACAACTTCAAAAATATGACGAATATCTTTAATCTTCTTTTCGTCAATTAAGGTTTCCAATTCTTCTTTATTGATTACTTGATTTTCCATTTTCTAAAACCTTCTCAAAAAGTTTAATCTCTTTATATAAATAAAGGCAAGAAAAAAAGAAAAAAGACATTTCATTATATTAAGTGTGCTAAAATACACTGAAAAGAAGGTTTATAAATATGAAACAAATATTAGTAGAAACAAGTGCAAGACATGTTCACGTAACCGATGAAACTCTTGAGGTGTTATTTGGCAAAGGACACAAATTAGAAGTCAAGAAGATGCTTTCTCAACCAGGACAATTCGCCTCCACTGATAAGGTTGAAGTCATTGGCTATAACTTAAAAGATCCTAATGGTGTTCGCCCAAGTGCAAAATTATCGATTCTTGGACCAACAAGAAACCACAATCAAGTTGAAGTTTCTTTCACTGATGCTCGTTCGCTAGGTTTAACCGCTCCGATTAGAGAAAGTGGCGATATTGCTGGAAGTGGAAAATGTACAATTAAAGGACCTTGTGGTGAAGTCGATTTAAAAGAAGGCGTCATCATTGCTAAACGTCACATTCACATGACTCCAGAAGATGCTAACGAATTTGGTGTTAAAAATGGCGACATCGTAAAAGTTGTCGTTGATAGCGGCAAAGGACGCAAGACCATTTTTGATGACACAGTTATTCGCGTTAGCGATAAATTTGCTTTAGCAATGCATATTGATACTGATGAAAGCAATGCCTGCGCAGGTTCTGGTCTTGTTTATGGAGAATTAGTTAAATGCGCAAAGTGATTGAATATACGCCAAGTAATGTCTGTTCAAGAAAATTAAAGATTACCGTCGATGATGGCGTTATCACTTCTATGGAAGTTCTTGGAGGTTGTAACGGAAATCTTCAAGGCATCATGCATCTAGTTGAAGGCATGAAAGTAGAAGATGTCATAGCTAGATTAGAAAATATAAAATGCCGAGGTTCTCGAGATGGTAATACTTCTTGTCCTGATCAGATTGCGAAAGCATTGAAAACAATTGTCGACTAGTATAAAATACTAATGTTCTTATCAAGAACCGTGAAATAAGGATGAAATATCACGGTAGCAACTCTTTTATAAAAGTAAGTGCTCTTCCTTAGCAGAGGCCCACCCTCTGAGCGATAAGATAATGGGTTGTCATTCACGGCTGTCCCTGGTGGGGAGCCGTTTTTATTTAAAAAGGAAAATTTATGAACGAACAAAATCTTTTTACAAGCGAAGCTGTTTCCGAAGGACACCCTGACAAAGTTTGTGATCAAATTGCTGATGCGATTTTAGATTATTGCATTTCTATTGATCCTAATTCGCGAGTGGCGTGTGAAGTATTTGTTTCAACAAATTATATTCTAATTGGAGGCGAAATTACCTCACTTGCTCAACCTAATTATGAAAAAATAGCAAAAGATGTCTTAAGAAGAATTGGCTATACAAAGAAAGAATATGGCTTCTCTGTTGATGAAGTTCAAATCGATGTGAAAGTCAAAAAGCAATCGCCGGATATTAAAATTGGCGTTGATAATGGTGGAGCCGGCGACCAAGGCATTATTTTTGGCTATGCCACAAATGAAACAGAAGGTTATATGCCTTTAGCAATTTCTATCGCTCAGAAATTAGTGCGTGTGGCCTCGAATAAAAGAAAAAGTGGTGAGTTTAAATACGCTCGACCTGATATGAAATCGCAGGTTACTATCGATTATGAAGACCCAAAACATCCACGTGTTGTCACCGTTTTAATGTCAATTCAACATGATGCTGGTAAAAATGATGAAGCCTTTCATAAATATATCGAGAATGAAATCATGAAGCCAGTTGTTAAATCATTTAATTTGAATGATGATTTCGAAGCCTTAATTAATCCAACAACGTCTTTTGAACTTGGTGGACCAGCAGGAGATACAGGTGTTACTGGAAGGAAAATTATTGTTGATACTTATGGGGGAGCATCTCGACATGGTGGAGGCGCTTTTTCTGGCAAAGATCCATCAAAAGTTGATAGAAGCGCTGCCTATATGACTAGATACATCGCTAAAAATCTAGTGGCGGCTGGCGTTGCTGATCGCTTAGAAATTCAAGTTGCTTACGCCATTGGGAAAGAGGACCCAGTCTCTTTAGGCGTCTTTACTTTTGGCACTGCTCATTATAGCGATGATAAGATTTTAAGTATTATTCACAAATTGTTTGATCTTAGACCTTTGGAAATTATTAAAGAATTAGAGCTTAGTAACCCTCCATTTAAGTATATCGATACAGCTTGCTATGGTCATTTCGGGCGACCAGATCTAAATCTTCCATGGGAAAGACTTGATAAAGTTAGTGATATAAAAAGGCTTTTAAATGAATAATGTCTAAAATTAG
>CAVKNZ010000040.1:0-9775 GCA_963657885.1 Bacteroidaceae bacterium | reverse complement strand
TCTAATTAGTTAGTTTTATAAATGTTTTTAAAAAATCAAAAGGAAGATAAGACTCTTACCTTAATTAATAATTCGTTTTCTTAGAAATAGATCTTTACTATTAATCAATAATGCAAATTATTCATTATCATTCTTCTCTAGGTTTCTCAATAGGTCCAGCTTCCATGCCAAACATCGCTAATGCAATATTAACTTTATCCATTCTCACCGTAGTTTTTCCTTGCTCTAATTCACGAACAAAGCGAAGTCCAAGTCCAGAACGTAAAGCAAATTCTTTTTGAGTTAACCCGGCTTCTTTTCGACTCTTTTTAACAAATTCAGCGATTGGATTCATAAGCGATAAATCTCCTTGATAATATAATTACCCGTAAAGGTATAATAATACCAAATATATAACAAGCATTTTAAAAACAAGTGAGCACTCTTGGTATGAATAAAAAAGGGGCTAGAAACGCTAAAAAGTGAAACAGATAAAATTCATTAATCAACAGTCAGATTAAAATCTAAGATTTTATCCGTAATTAGTTGGCCGAAAAAGTAAGATAAGAAATGATTGATAAGTTATAGAAAATCTTTATTCAAAATATCGAAAAAACGGGGAACTCAAAAAATCGAATTTAAACGATTAACTAGTCAATAGTTAAAGCAAAAGCAAGATAATAAGGCAAAGTCAAAATATCATTTTCAAAACCAATATTGTAATCTCCAAATTTTATTAAATTAGTTTTGCCATAATGTTCAGGATGAGACATAACTGTTTTACTAGATTTTGTATTGCCTGTCTTTGATTTAACTTCAACTAATGTAGAATGGCCAAGATGAGAAATAACAAAATCAATTTCTAAGCCACTGTTTTTAGCAAAATAATATAAAGGTATATTGCTTTTATATAACGAATCAGCAATCGCAGCTTCATAAACAGCACCTTTATTCATACCTAAACTATCTTCCATAATTGCCTTAATCGTGTCATAGCCACATTGAGTTGTCACCATCCCAATATCAGAATAATAGAGCTTATAATCTGACTCTATTTTTTTAATTGCTAAGGGAAGAGAAGGATTCTCGACATTATTAACTTTAAATACGATGTTGGAATTTAGTAAATAATCAATTGCGTCGTTACGTTGGTTGCTGTTACCACTAATTTTGGAAAGAACAAATCGTCTACTATCAGCTAAACTGAAAGATAAAACTAAATCAAAAGCCTTTTGAATTCGAGAAATCTCTGTTGCAGTAAAAACATTTTTGCCATTATCTTTTACTCTTTTAACTGGATCGCCTTTAATATCAAAAATCAAACTAGCATTTTTCTTAAAAGCAATCGAAAAATTATTCGTTTCTAGATATTTTTTTACAACTTCAGGATAACCGCCTATGCACATATATTCCTTGAATAACAATTTTAACTTATTATGAACATTTTCAGGAACCGGTGTTTTGTTTTTAAAATATGATAATAAATCATCAATTTGCTTATCTGAATAGCCGTGCGCCCATAAAAATTCTTCAAAGTCCATAGTCTTCATATAAATAATATCTTCAGCGCCATTTGGCATTGGAACTGTAGAAGAACCTTTTTGTTCAATATTTAAGCCAATATATGAACCACTGGCGATGACATCGAATCTTCCATCATCCTTGAAACTTTTTAAAGCTAATCTAGCACGAGGACAATCTTGTATTTCATCAAGAATAAGCACTGTTTCATTAGGAATAAAAACAAAATCAGGGAATTGAAGTGACAATCTTTTAATGATGTCATTAACAGATAACGAGCCTTCAAAAGCTATCTTTGCATCTGGACTATCCCAAAAATTAATTTTGTTTACATGTTTAAAATGATTATAAGCAAACTCCTTAATGCTTCTTGTCTTACCACATTGTCTAATGCCAGATACTAAAGCAGGAGCGTGCCCCTTAGTTTTCAACCAATTCAATAATTCTAAATCGACTTTTCTTCTTAAATAATCGCTCATAAATAATCCTCACAATTCTAGTTTACACCAAAATTCAAGGGAGTTTCACTATATTTTGCACCAAATTTAAAGCGAGTTTTGAGTAAAGTTGCACCAAATTTCAAGGGAGTTTGAAGTGCAAATTGAAGTGCTAACCTGAAAGTAGGCACACTTACAAGATTCAGGCAAATTTATTCACTTAACATTAGAACATATTAATAATTTTCTAAAAATTCCTTTGCAGTAATACATTTTGGATTTTTGATATTAGATTCTAAGAAGTCTTTATCACCCGAAATTAGAACAACACATTTTGAATCTTAAGCAGCTCTTAGCACTGGTTTGCCGTAAGGATCTCTTAAATCAATATTATCGTCATTAATATCATATGAAACTTTTACAACTTCAATTGACAATCTTAATACCAATAAAAACGAATCAAGACTTTTCATTTTATTAGGGAATTTTTTTGCAACATTTCTTCTTAATTCATCTAAGACATAATCGCATGTAACAGCATTGTGAGATGATAATGCTTTATTTAAAGCTTTATCAGGTGTGGAATTTGGAAACAAAATCGTAGAAAACAAAATATTAGTATCAAGGAAAACTCTCATTTGTTTTCCTCTATTAATTTTTCTACATCATCTTCGTTATAAAGCCCAGCCTTAGCTGCTTCACCTTCAAAATCTTTCTGTATTAATTTAAGAGCGCAAATGGAGGAATTTGCTAATATAACTTGGTCGCCATTAACAATAAAAGAAACTCTATCTCCAACATTTAAGCCCAATAATTTTCTTATTTCCTGTGGAAGCGTAATTTGACCTTTAGACATTACTTTAGCTTGTTCAATATAAGATTTCATTTTATTCTCCTTTCGCCCTACAAGTAGGTATTTCCCTACATATAAATTACCATATTTTATCGTTTTTCCAATTATTTTATAGATCTTTATTTGTATCATCATAGCAAACTGGCACCAAAAAATGTCAGTATAATCGAATAAAAAAAGGACTGACGTAATTTCATCAATCCAATTCATCAATGTTTTTGGTGCAGCTAGCAGGACTTGAACCTGTACGGGTCGCCCCACTAGATCCTAAGTCTAGCGCGTCTGCCAATTCCGCCATAGCTGCAAATATAGAAATGGTGCCTTCTATCGGACTTGAACCAATAACCTACCGCTTACAAGGCGGTTGCTCTGCCAGTTGAGCTAAGAAGGCACATGATGGTGGGCGCTATAGGGATCGAACCTATGACCTCTTCCGTGTGAAGGAAACGCTCTCCCGACTGAGCTAAGTGCCCTTCTGGAAGGGGCAATTAATCGCCCCTTCTTCAATAAAAGCCCAGAGGGCAATTATAGCTAGGATGGTGGATCTTAATAGACTTGAACTATCGACCTCACCCTTATCAGGGGTGCGCTCTAACCAGCTGAGCTAAAGATCCATTTTACGCTAAGCGCTTAAATAATATACAATACAACAAAGCCATTTGCAACTATCATTTTATTAAATAAAAGGATCCCGATTTTTCGAGATCCTTTAATAGTTTTATGCAATTATCTCTTAGAGAATTGTGGCGCGCGACGAGCAGCTTTAAGACCGTATTTTTTACGTTCTTTTGCACGGCTATCACGACTTAACAATCCAGCAACTTTAAGAGTCTTACGATCAACTCCAGCTTCCAATAAAGCGCGAGCGATACCAAGTCTGATTGCTCCTGCTTGTCCGGTGAAACCACCGCCGGAGACATGAGCTTCGACATCGAATTTATCTGCTGTTCCACTGACAGTCAATGGTTGAGATAAGTCCATGACTAATGTGGCATAAGGCATGTATTCATTGACATCTTTTCCGTTGACAACAATTTTGCCTTTTCCAGTAGTTACATAAACTCGAGCAACTGACGATTTACGTCGACCAGTACCGTAATATTTAACAGTTTCTTTACTTGCCATAATCGATTCTCCTATCTTTTGTAAACGAGCACTTCAGGCTTTTGGGCTTCGTGCTTATGTTCCGCTCCACGATAGACAAAAAGTTTCTTAGCAATTTGTCGACCTAAACGGCCTTTTGGTAACATACCCCAAACTGATCTTTCGACCATTTCTTCAGGATATTTCTCGAGCATTTCACCAGCGGTTCTTGTGCGAAGACCACCATTGTAGCCAGAGACATTGTAATATTTTTTGTTTTTAAGTTTATTCGCTCCAGAAAGTGCGACTTTCTCAGCGTTAGTGATGATGATGTAATCACCACAGTCGACGTTAGGTGTATAGGTTGGTTTATCCTTTCCCATAAGCTTAACGGCAACAAAGGAAGCTAATCGTCCTAATGGAATATCTGTTGCATCGATGAGATACCATTTACGAGTAACTGTTTCTTTTTTTGCGATCGTTGTTTGACGTTGCATTATATTTCCTCCTTACTCAAGCAATAATCTTACCGGGACTATTGATTTTTCATTGTGCCGAGAAAGATTATATCTTTTATCCGCTTATTATTCAAACACTTTTGCATCAATCATAGTTTGGAAGACCGCTATTTAATTTTTAATTAAATAGAAATTAGATTTTTTAGTAAAATCATGAAAGTCACATCTTCTTATGGAGGTTTTCGAACAATCTAAGATTGTTCAGTTTAAAAGCAAAAATTAAAAGGACTAAACCTTTTTCATCATTAATTTGAGGTCTGTCCTTAGTCCTTTAAAAATAAAATATCTTCGTTTTTAACTCCAAGAGCTTTTATGTCTAAGGTTGTCATATCTTTTTTAGACAAGCGATATAAAACTTCTGGTGATGATGGATTTTGCTCTAAAAAGCGGAATCTAACTAAATATTCAAAAGGCTCACTTACTATTTCATCGAGCACGATTGAATGTCTGTTTTCTTTTTCAATTGATGAGAAAGAATGGGCTCTTATTCCGATATATTTTGTGTCTAAAGGAACGCATCTATCAAAGTTAAATGTTATATTCCAATCTGGCACAAAAATTGTATGCTCATCGATAATAGAGCAAGCCACGTTATTCTTACAGCCTGTTAATATTGAGGCTTCTAAATATATTGGATTTTTAAATAATTCTTCGCTATTTTCATGGATGATATTTTTACCATGTTGCATAAGCACCATATCTTTAGAAAGAATGTAAGCTTCATCGCGGTCATGAGTAACTAAAATCGCTTCTTTTTTTAATGAAGCAAGGATGCGTTTCATATCCATTTCCACTTTGACGCGTAAGAAATTGTCTAATGCGGAAAATGGTTCATCTAAAAGGATGATATCTGGATCATTTACCAAAATTCGGGCTAAAGCAACACGTTGCTGCTGACCCCCAGAAAGTTGATGAGGTTTACGGTTTTCTAAGCCTTCAAGTTCAAGCATTTTAATAACTTCATTGAATTTATCTTCCTTCACAAAATCAAAGCTATGAGGGATATTTTTCATCGCCACCATGATGTTTTGACGAACGCTCATATTTGGGAATAAAGCATAATTTTGAAACATGTAGCCAACTTTTCGCTTCTGAGGTGGAAGATTGATGTGATTAGAAGAGTCATAAAGAACATGGCCATTAAGTTCGATATATCCTTCATCAGGTTTAACTAAACCAGCGATGCATTTAAGGGTCATCGTTTTACCTGAGCCAGACGCTCCTAAAAGAGCGGTTGTTCCTTCATTTGTTGTAAAATCAACATCTAATTTAAAAGAGCCAAAATCTTTTTTAATTCGAACAATTAAACTCATTTTTTAGCTCCTTTACTTTTCTCTTCAAAGAAGTTGATGCAAATTAGAACAATTGCAGAAATAGCAATGTTAATTAAAGCCCAAACTAAAGCAAGTTGATCTTGATTGCTATTCCAGGCATAAGCGACAGTTGTCGAAATTGTCGCAGTCGTATATTCGTTATAACCAATAAACATACTTGTAGCCCCATATTCGCCTAACGCTCTAGCGAAGGCTAAAACAAAGCCGGCAAGAATACCGCTTCGGCAGGCAGGCATTCTGATTCTCCAGAAAATATAAGTGTTCGATAATCCTAATGTTTTTCCAGCGTTTGCTAAATTTTCATCAAATGCTTCAAACGCTCCGCGGACTGTTCGATACATCAAAGGGAAAGAGACTACAGCAGAAGCTATAACGCCTCCCTTCCAATCGAAGAAAAACTTAATGCCAATTAAACTTAAAAATTTACCAACAGGGTGAGTGGGTCCAAAGATAAGAATGAGAATATAGCCACATACCGTCGGAGGTAAAACAAGTGGCAAAGTTAAGAAAACATCAATAATACCTTTGGCCCACTTTGGAAGACGCTTCACATAGTAGGCGAAAAATATGCCCGTAAAGAAAACAATGATTGAGGCAATAGCCGCGATGCGTAGCGAATTCCAAAGAGGAAAAAGATTCATAAATTTTGAATCCAAAAATTAGGTGAAAGATTAAGCAGCTTTAGAGAAACCAACAGCTTCAAATATCTTAGTGGCTTCTTCACCGCGGAGATATTCTAATAATTTTTTAGCTTCTTCTTGTTTAGTGCTCCATTTGCTTTCGCTTTCTGACTTAACGACTGCATTTTTCATAATCGCAGCAGGATAGATAACTTGACTGCACATTTCAGTTGTAGCTTTATCTACAACAGTTAAGTTAGCTGAGAAAGCATCTGTTTGATAGATGATACCAGCAGAAACAGTTCCTTCACTGACGTTTTTAGTAACGCCTTTAACATCGCTTCCTTCAGTGATTAAATCTTTTTGTTTAAAGGAAGCAATTTGTTCATCAGTAAATCCAAAATAAGTGAAAATTTCGTTGGTGTAGTTTCTAACAGGAACAGCAGCTGCGCCAATGCAGAGTTTAAAGCCAGCTGTGCCCGCTAATAAATGGGTTTTGATATCAGCAAAACTTTTGATATTTAAGGTGTTTGTGCTTGAAACCGCTAAAGCGACTTTGTTTTCTAAGAAATTCACACGAGTGCTATGATCGACATAGTCTTTCTCAGTTTGTGTTCCGCCTTCTTTATCGATTGCATTCATAGTTTTTTGGTCTGCTGAGATGAATAAATCGCAGTCTGCACCTTGTTGAATTTGTTCAGATAATTTACCAGAGCCTAAATAATTAGTAAGTAAACGAACGTTACTGTGCGCGGCTTCATATTTTTCTTTGACTTGATTCATAGTTTCAGTCATCGAGGCAGCAGCAAACACGGTGATATCAACTTTGTCATTTGAACCACATGATGCAAGTGTGCTAGCCAAAAGGCCTAAAGCAATAAGAGTTTTAAATTTTTTCATAGATTAAAATTCTCCTTTCATTTTTTATCTATACGAGCACAGTCTCTTGAACTACCTCGCATTAACCTAATCGCGTGAGGCAAAGCCTCAATGAAAACATCCATGCTCTCAAGGCATGCCTTCGTGGAGCCAGGAAGATTTATAATAAGTGTCTTCTTACGAATAACGGAGACACCTCTAGATAACATTGCATGTTTACTATATTTTGCTGATTCGCTTCTAATAGCTTCAGCAATTCCAGGAGCGTTTCTATCCATCACCGAAAGAGTAGCTTCGGGAGTTAAATCACGAGGAGAAAAGCCGGTTCCTCCAGTCGTAATAATTAAATCGACTTGTCTTTGATCAGCAAGGCGAATGAGTTCTTGAGAAAGTAGTTCAACACCATCTGGAAGTAAGATTTTCTCAATAACGTTATAACCTTTTTCGTATAAAATGTTTGCTATTGCCGGTCCAGAAGTATCAACTCTTTCACCTTTAAAGCCTTTATCAGATAAGGTTATGACCGCAGCTGAAAAAGGTAATTCATCAGTTCGTTCTATTTGCTCAATCGTGTCGCCTAAATGTAATTCTCCATCATTCAAGACACGAGCAAACACACCTAATCGCGGCATGATGCAATCGCCCATTTTATAATAAATCGCACAGTGATCATGACATTGTTTACCTAATTGAGTAATTTCAAAGGTGATGTCACCGCTTCTAAGCAAATCGCCAACTTTGATATTTTTTAAATCGATACCTTCAACGATGATATTTTCCCCAAAAGCACCAGGCGTGACATCCGCGCCTTTTTTATTGAATTCATCAATGCTTTCTTTTGCTAAAAATGATATTTGACGATGCCAATTTCCCGCGTGAGCGTCACCAACAATACCAAAATCTTTCTTTAAAGAAACAGAATCAATAGGGTGCTTCTGTTCACCTTTATTTTTAGAAACACATAGAGCAATAATTTTTCCCATTAGAAATTAAAATCTCCAGACTTGCCACCGCTTTTGCTGACTAAGTGGATATCTTTCATAACCATCCTTTTGTCAACAGCTTTGCACATGTCATATATTGTTAATAAAGCCACGCTTACAGAAGTTAGAACCTCCATCTCAACGCCGGTAACATCGTGACATTTAACAGTTGCAATCGCTTTATAGCCTTTATCGATTTCTTCAAAGACTACATCAACGCTTTTTAAATTGATGTTGTGTGTTAAAGGAATGATTGAACTTGTCTTTTTCGCTCCCATGATTGCAGCAACTTGAGCGACTGTTAAAACATCACCTTTTTTATGTCTTCCTTCTTTAACCATTAAAAAGCATTCTTCATTCATTAAAATTGTGCCTTCTGCAACAGCGACTCTTAACGTTTCACTTTTAGAAGAAACATCCACCATCTTGGCGTTTCCTTTTTCATCTAAGTGAGTAAATTTATTCATCTCAATGACCTCGCTTTCCAAAAGAGCAATTTGGAAAAGTGCATGTTGGACAATTTAGACAAAGTCCTCCATTTCCAAAAGAAGATAATTGTTTCGCATCGACCTTGATATCAGAAAGAATGAATGGCATCACCAAATCGAATATCGTTCTTTTGGCATACATTATGCAACCTGGCAAACCTAAAACTGGCCTTCCATCATTTGTATAAGAGAGTAAAAACATCGCGCCCGGAAGCACAGGAGAGCCATAACTAATGATGTTAACGCCGCTATTTTTGATAGCTAAAGGAGTCTTATCATCTGGATCAACGCTCATCCCACCGGTGCATAAAATCATATCGACGCCTTTAGAAAGCATATCTTTTATCGCAGATGTTATCTTTTTATCATCATCATTTAAAATGACATGTTCTTTCATTTCAGCGCCAAGTGCTTTTAACTTAGCTTCCAAAATAGGAGTGAAGGCATCTTGAATGCGGCCATAAAAAACTTCGTTGCCTGTTGTAATAAGGCCATAACTTTTCTTCTTTAAAGGAACAACTCGCATAATTGGTTCATTTCCAACTAGTGATTTTACTTGTTCCATTTTTTCTTTTTTAATAACCAAAGGAATGATGCGCGTTCCAGCTAATTTATCCCCCTTCTTAACTAAAAAACCGCTCGAACGAGTAGCGATCATCATCTCACCGAATGAGTTGACAATATTTAAGCGTTCTTCATCAACTAAAAATAAGCCATCAATCGCTGCGGTTAATTCAATCTTTCCTTCACTAGGTTCACTAGCAAGCATATTTTCATTGCCACACATTTCCTTTAGCATATAAGCGGCATCGTTTTCGTGAACCATTGACTCATCAAATTCAAAAACATAGAGTTGGTCCTTACCAACGCTTAAAAGAATGGGGATATCTTCTTTTGTAACAATATGTCCTTTTTTGAAAACTGGACCTTTAAATTTGCCTGGAATAATTTGGGTAATATCGTGGCAGAGAACCTGTCCGATAGCATCAACTGTTTTAACTAACTTCATAAAGAACTCAAAAATTATTTTAACAATGTTAAAGAAGTTGTCAAATTGCGAACTTTGCGAACTTTGTTCGC
>CAVKNZ010000039.1:0-10422 GCA_963657885.1 Bacteroidaceae bacterium | reverse complement strand
CTATTCCTCCGCTTTTGGAGAAATTTAAAGCTGGTTTAAAACACTGTAACTTTTGAACCAGTGCATTATTTCTCTTAATTTGTTCATCAATCAGTCTTAATGGCTTAGCAATGTTTACTTGTTCATCTAAACTAGGCAAGCATAAATCATAGTTTTTCAGCGTGTCCAATGTTAGTCCTTTTTGCATTGAACCGTAAGATGAGTATTTCAACTTCTTTTGAGCGTAAGATGTGCTCAATAAATAATATAGATAATAAGAATTTAATTTTAATTTATTAGGTTTTATCAACCCAACACTTCTTTGAAAGACGTAATTGTTTTTATAATTTTCAACAATAGCTAATTTTCCAAGGTCTCCTACTGTTGATATTAATATATCACCGTCTTCAATTTTGCATCTTCGATAGATTCTATCAAAATCTTCTTTGCTAATTTCTCTGTCTGAGGAAGAGAATTCGACTTCGCCATTCATAAGATTCTCATTTGCTAGCAAAAAATAGCCAGTACCATTATCTTTGGACACGGTGTTATGTTCGCCATCAGTAATATTGACGCAACTATCAATTAATTTGCTCATAGACATTCACCATAACTATTTTATCTTCAATTCCTTCAAGACTTCACTTATCTCTTTTTGGAATTGAGTAGTTTCTTCAACATACTTAGCAAAATCAGCATTGAAATCATCAATCATCTTTTCGTATTCTTCTTGAGTAATCTCAACATATTCAATCTTTACATCGAAATATTGACCAGCACTAAAGGAATAATTCTTTTCTTTGATTTGGTCATATGTAACTAAAATAGAGAAATCTTCCACTACTTCATTATTTACAAATGTGTTGACTATCTTATCTAATTCATTGTTTGAAAGGACTGTCTTTTGATTTTTACCTACTTTAACCTTAGTTCCCATCTTAGATGCATCCATCAATAAGACTTCACCGTTTTGATTTGATTTATCGATAAACAAAACAGATACATTGGTTCCGGTATTAGCAAAAATGTTAGATGGCATTGATATAACGCCTCTAAGCCACTTCTTGTCTATAATTCTTTGTCGAATAGTTTTTTCAATTCCTGATTGAGCTGTAATAAATCCAGTAGGAACAACAATCGCGGCTTTTCCATTTTCTTTTAATGAATAAAGGATGTGTTGGATAAATAACAAATAAATAGCCATCGAGTCTTTCTTTTTATTCGGAATTGATGGAACACCGGCAAAAAATCTATCAGTGGATTGCCATGTCGTTTCAATCTTATCTCTAGTTGAAGAAAAATCAGTTTTAAATGGCGGATTAGATGTAATGTAATCAAACTTCTTAAGTCCTGAAGTCGCATCACCTTTAACAACAAAGTGTGCTGGATCAACTAATGTATCTCCTTCAATGATATTCTCTAATGATTCTTTTAATCCATTTAAGAGCATATTGATTCTTAAGAAACGTGATGACTTTTGAGAAATATCCTGAGTATAAACACGAGCTTTATTACCAAACTTACCATCGCCTAGTTCGTTAGCTAAATGTAGAACCAACGAACCAGAACCAGCGCTTGGGTCATAGATATCATAAATTGTGTCTTTGATTGGCGACATATGAACTAGAATTTTACCAATTGCGCTCGACAAAGCTTGAGGGGTGAAATATTCAGCATATTTACCACTGGCAACGTTATAATCGGAAATTAAGTATTCAAAGATAGTTGAGAAAAAGTCAAAATTGCCTTCGTTAGCAATGCCAAAATCAAATCTATCTCTAGTTATATAAGAGAATATATTCTGAGCAAATGCATTTCTTTTTGATGGCTCAACATACGTTGACAAAGGTGTGAATAACGGCTTCTTAGTGCCTTCAGCTGTATCGATATTGAATGCATCGTTTTGCGGATATCCAGATATTCTAACTAACGTCTCATCAAACATTTTATAGAAGTCATTGTTGCCTACGGATTGAACCAAGCAATCAATTGTATCTTCATAAGCAAATGCTACATCTTGAGGGTAAGTGTCATAAAATGCGTCCATATAATCGTCTTTATTAGCTATTAGTTCATCGTAAGATACACCTATTTCCTTTGAGAATTTATGTAGATTATGAATGAATTTATCGTTTAAGAACTTATAAAGGAAAACGGATGTAACAACTATTTCTTCACCAGCTGTGTTAGATAATCCGTTCGTGGAACAAAGGCCTTTAAGCTGGTCGATAATCGATTTAATGTTGGTTTCTAATTCGGTGTAGTTTTGCATTGTCTAAATACTCTCCTTGTATAACAATAAGTTCACATATAGCATTTCTAAAATATTATCGTAATCGAATTTAATCTTCTTATATAAGCCACTCTTAACAAGTTCAACAGTGACTTTTGTTTTTGTTGTTGAAACAAATCCTTGTTTACCTTGGGCTTTTAAAGCATCATCAAATACGGTATCTTTAATCGCGTTATAAATAACAATTAAGAATTTCTCGATATCAGAACGGTCAATATTTGTTTCGATGACAGTCTCAGATAATGTTTTAACGAAAGCAAATGAGCCGCCATAAGTTTCGGATAGTCTTTCATTTTCTTCATTTATTGCTTTAGCTTCTTCATAAGCTTTTCGTAATTCTTCAGATAATTCATCAATAGAAGTGATTTCATTCATTTCCAAACGTCTAAAGATATCTTTAACTAAATCTTCTAACTTCTGGATTTTAATATCCTTCTTGTTTTTATTCTTTTTAACTTCGTTTTGTAAATTAGTAATAACATCAGCAACTTTCTTGTAATCTTCCGCGCCGATAATAAATTTACTTAAATCAATAACCGTTACTTTAGTTTTAATGAATTCATAGATGACATTGATAACTTCATCGTTATTCATAATGTCTAATGTATCGATAACATTTGTCGAAAGATTAATGAACGAAATTCTATCATTAACAGTCTTCAAATATTTATTAACTTTGTCATCATCAATTAGTTTTGAATATTCATCGGCTCTAGATAATTTAAATTCAATCGAACATTCTTTGACGCCGATTAAGAGTTTTCTAATCTTGAGCAATGCATCTTTATTGTAAAAGTTCATCATATTGGTAAATTGCTCTAAATTATCCACAGGAATGAACTGTTTCAACTCTTGACAGTATTTATCAAATTTTGCCTTTATATTTTCTTTATCAACGATTAAGCCAGACAAAGATACTGGATCATCACCGTCAGTGTTAACATCATCTTCAAGTTCTTTGATGTAAGCATCAAGGGTGTTGTTATATTCTTCTTCTATATCGATAAAATCAACAATATAACCATATTGATAGACTTTGCCATTTGGTGATTTATATGGTCTATTAACTCGAGAAATAGTTTGAAGTAAATTTTGAGCTTTAGGGCCTCTTAATAAATACATCTTCTTTAATCTTTTAACATCGTAGCCAGTCGTTAGCATGAAGTGGACAACTAAAAAATCAGGTATACCGTTTTCTCTAAAATTGATTTGATTTTGTTTGTTGATGTCGGCTTGTGTAGGATTTTCAACATCAGTGAGCACAAGCCCAGATGTCAGTTTGCTGTTTTTATCAAACCACTCGTTAATTTTCTTAGCTTGGACATTGGATCGACAAACAATCATGCCTCCAATCGAATTATCAGTGTTTAGATATCTAAAATTCTTAAAATCAGATTCAATGTATTTACTAACGCTGTTGACATAATCATCAGATTCATAGACATCAGCAGATTCAAGATTTTTATTTTCCATCTCGATGTTAGCTTTAATTTCAGCTCGTGCGACAGTATCAATTTGTTCTTTTTTAATTCTTAGAGTGTAGCCATCAGCGATAGATTTATCGTAAAAGTATTTATGGATATAGTCACCAAACTTTAGATTAGAGCGTTCTTTTTTAGATAATAATGGTGTTCCTGTCATGGCAATATAAATCCCATTTTTATCACACGTCATTAAATTCTTAAAAAACTCGCCATGGAGACTATAGCTTCTATGGGCTTCATCGATAAAGAATATTCTTTGAACTTTGACGTTATAATCGTTCTCAACATGAGGCATTTTGGATTCTTCCATCAATTTTTGAACGTTGACAACGCAGATGGTTCCAATGCCTTCGTTTTTCTCATCTAATGGCTTTTTAAGCTCTTTAGCAAAATCAATTTTATTATCAACTGTAATAACCGAGAATCCTCTGTTTTCAAATTCAGTTTTTGCTTGTCGTAACAAATCTAGTCTATCAACAACAAAGAAGAATCTTGTATTAACTTTTTTGTGGCTGAAATAATCTTTGATAACTCGATTAGAGAATGCTGCTAATGCAGTTTTACCCGATCCTTGAGTATGCCAAATAATGCCATTTTTCTCCGGCTGTTCGAATCGTTTTAATATTGCTCTAGTCGCGAAGAATTGTGGATAACGCATTATGTGTTTTTGGAAAATATAATATTCTTCATCTTTATTAGTGGTTTCATTATGAACCTTTTTAGTTTCTTTCAAGAACATGAGCCCATATTGGAGCATGTACATAAAGCGTTCTTTATCAAAAAATGATGTAATAAATCTATTGCATGGAGTTAAATCCGATAAATTTGTTTGAAATTCTTCAGTATCAGTTTCAGCTGGATCATATCCTCCATCTTTAACGACATTTTTAATAGTCTGAATACTTATATCTTTTAATTTATAACTCGCGTGATAATTAGGAACGTCTTCTCTAAAGAATGAGAACGATGTACTCTTGCCATTTGGCGTTGTATAAAACGAACCAGCTCGAACAGTTTCAGCAATATCATCATCGGCGTCTTCATATTCCATGTTGTTGGAGAAAGATACAACCTGAAGTAAATTAAAATATTTCTTATAATCCGCATTTACTAAACGCTTGTTAATCATTCTTTCGAATTCAACTTGGATTCCTCCGGAATTATTGGGATGCTTTACTTCTAAGAACGCTAACGGAATGCCGTTAATTAAAATATTGATATCTGGTCTAAAAGAACCTTCTTCTGTTCCTTCTTTAACACTAAAAGGAAGTTCATCAACAACGGTAAAAGTATTATTTTGATAATCATCTAAATCCAGTAATTTAATATCGTGCTCGACAGAAATTAATCTATTATAAAACTCTTTGCCTAAATCATTGTTTTTCAGCATTAAGTTAATCTCGGCTAAAAGAGTATTTATTTCGCTATCATCAATTTTTCTTTTGTTAATCTTTTCTAATGATGATTTAAATAAGTCGATGAATATTTTAGTTTCAAAATCAATCTTAGCGCCTTTTAAAGATTGGTAATTATAACCTAACTTCAAAAATTGAATAGTAGCAGGAAATTTAACTCTTGTGTCTTCGTTAAAATGTAGCATCTTATTCTTCCACCTTTATTTTATATTTATCAAAATAAGCTTTAAGTTTCCTTTTCGCCTTCATCGTTGGAGTATATTTACCAGTTTCCCACCTATTGATGGTGGCAAAAGAAACATCTAATAAATCGGCTAATTCTTCTTGAGTTAAAAGCATTTTAACCCTTAAATATTTAACAGCATCTTTATATTGCATATTGTTCCTAAAACTGTTGTTTAACAACTTGTAGAAACTATAACATTTTCTTGGAGTTTTATCTATCAAAAAGTTGATTGTGTACTTGTTTTGGTACAATCGTCTTCTCTCGCCCCATAGCACCGAAACTAGCCAGCCAATAAGAAAAGAGTGGCTTATTTACCTTGGTTAGGTTGATGGCCACTCATTGTTACTCTAAATCTTACAAATAACAAATTAGCAAAATTCAAGAGGAGCATGAAGCTTGTAATAAGAAAATATCAAAGCGATTCTTATATGCTCGATTATATGTGCTTTTGGGAAAAGATATTTAATAGTTTTACACGCTTCAATGATGCTCTCAGGAATATTCTTATCACGCATCATCTTTTCGCTACTTAGAGTTAATCCTTTTCCTCTACTAATATCATTTGTTATCTCATATGCATTGTTCTTTGACATGCCGTGGTTCAATAAATAAAGGTAAAGGTCATCCCTATTACTAATTTGCAAGATATTTTTACTATTCACTTGCAACGTACCAGTTCCATGAATTAATCCACATATTTGTATTAGTTCACTCACTGAATTAGGTTTAAAATCTGCAAGAAGAGCGCACATTTGTTCATTATCAAATTCAGGGATACCGAGATTATTAACTTTATCGTGTTGGTTAGTTAAAATTTTTCTTAAATCAGGGTTATTCAAATCTATATCTTCAACATTAACACCAGTTAGACTTTCTAAATTCATCAATCTTTTTAATGAAAGGCTTCCCAATATGTCCATCTTATATAAAGTATGATTCAATCCGCTAAAATCAAGATGTGTTATCACACTAGAGGATCCAGTATCGTTATCGAGATATTGAAGTGGCGTGAATTCATTCCACTTGTGATTTTTAGGCAAGATAACTAAACCTCCAGGATGCTGACCAGTAGTCCGTTTACAGCCAGCTAGGTTATTCGCTATCTCTTCAATAGATGCATCGTCAATTGTTCTACCACTAGTTTCAATATGTTTTTTCACGTATTCTAAAGCGGTTTTTTCACTGATTGTCTCTATAGTTCCTGCTCTAGCAACATTTTCTTTTCCAAAATAATCTTGTACAAATATTTGAACCATATGTTGCCACTCATCATCGACATTTAAATCGATATCTGGGAATTTCTCTCCGTTTAACCCTAAAAACAATTCATAAGGTATATTATGACCATTTCTAGTCAAATCATCTCCACATATTGGACACTTTTTATAAGGCAAATCATAACCATCTTCAAAGCTAGGTGCCAATTCAAAATGATGGCATTTCTTACAATAGTAATGAGGTGGAAGAGGGTTAACATTACTTATCCCTAAAAAGAATAAAACTAAGGATGAGCCTGAGCCACCTCTACTTGAAGTTAAATAACCATTTTCATGTGCTTTTTTAACTATCTCATAGAAAGAATATACGATTGATGAATAACCGTTACCAATAATTCCCGCGAGTTCAGTTTCTAATCTTTCCTTGATTAAACTAGGAAGTGTATCTCCATATAATTTTTGCGCTCTTTTAAAGCATATGTCTTTTAGTTTTTCATCGCTATTTTCAATGACAGAAAGATAATATTTATCATCAGAAATAGGTTTAATTGTTTCAACCATATCGGCAATTTTATTTGAATTAGTAACAACATATTCATATGCTTTTTCTTTTCCAAGCCAAGACATATCATCAAGCATTTCCTCAGTAGCTCTTAAATGCTGATTAGGATTATTAAAGCCCTTATCTACATATTCTTTTAAAGGATGGTTTCTATTAGCTACACTTATCAAAACATCTCTACAAATCTTATTACGTGGAGCTAAATAATGAACATCACCAGTCACGACCACCACTTTATTAAGTTCTTCGGCAACATCGATTATTTTCTTAACAATATTTTTTAGTTCAATTTCATCTGAAACGATGTGTGGATAGCAATCTAATGGTTGAATTTCAATGTAATCATAAAAGGAGATAGCTTTCTTTAAATGCTCATTATCACTATGGCAAGCGTTATAAAAGACCTCCCCATTATAGCAAGCTGAACCGAGCAAAAGATTGCTTCTATATTTTGATAAAACACTTCTTGGAACTAACGGAAGACATTTATCTAAATATTTTGTATGTGATAAAGTTATTAACTCAAATAAATCTTCTAGTCCCTTTTTATTCTTTGCTAAAGCAATTACATGCATAAGCTTACTATCGCTACCAACAACGTCTTCAATCATATAAAGCTCACAGCCATAAATGATTTTGACGTTATATCTTTGACCAGCTTCAAAAGCTTCTTTAAGGGATTGAACATTGCCGTGGTCAGTGATGGCTATCGTGGATATCCCTAAATCCTTTGCGGCCTCACAGTAATTCTTAACAGTATCAACTCCATCTAGGTCTGACATTTTTGTGTGTAAATGTAATTCTGCTCTTTTCATTTTTTACTTTTCCTTTCACTATTATAAATTGCTTAAATTATCGAAATTAATCAGGAATAACATCTTTAGCTTTATCCCATGTGTATAAATCAAATGGGTCCGAATCAATTACTTCTTCCCAGCGAGTGATATTTCCTTCTGGGGATACGTATTTATAACGCGCTACTTTTCCACGCCTATCTCCATACATCTCTGTCATCATCGCTCTTTTCTTAATAGCAATCTGTTTATCCTTACGAGTAGGTCTATTAAGAAGCTGACGAATAATTCCGCCAAGAATTTCAACACTTAAAATGAGTTCTAAATCTTTTGAATTTGTTAAGTCTAAATATGTCTTTTCCATAATCGGTTATATCACGTAACTAGCGATTTCGTTTCTTTTTTTGAGCATTTAATGCTGACTCGTTTGAAGTGATTTCTTTACGATAGTTAAGATAGATGTCTTCCGCTAACAAGAAGCCAATTCCATATTCTTTTTGAAGCCAAGAAATACCTTTGACTTTTTTATTGCCTAAATCGTTAATAATTCGCTTCTTAATTTCTTCTCTTGTTTCCTTCATTTTCTTAATCCTTTCTTATTTCTTATAAGCCATCATGAGTGTAATGAGAATCTCGCCTAAAAACTGTTCTTCTTTTATCTAATCGAAATGAACTAATAATTAATGATTTAATAGCGTCATTCATCAACACTTTATCCATATAAACAATGAACATTTTGTGATAATTGTCAAAGATAACTCTTCCTCTAGGAAAATTACCATAATCAGCGTCAATAGCTAACGTGTCAAAAAATTCCATATGGGATGTAGAGGAATCAAAAAATCTCAAGTCGCCATTAAAACTAGCTAATGATTCTTTACATACATATATTTCCTTATCAATATAGAAAAATGGCCCAACGCTTGTATCGTAATCTTTAATTTGAATTCGATTAGTAAAATATTCATAATGCGCTTGTTTAACTTTAGCTAAAAAGTAAGCGACTCTAATCTGCTCTAATGACGCTGGCATCCAATAAAGAAATTTAATATTTGTCAATTGCTCTTTGATATAGGAAGGAACGCCATGACTATCTAGCATAAGCTCATCTCTTTCAGATAAATAATTAGTCTTAAAAACATGCTCTATTAACTCAATAGCGGTCTCTTTTAAAAATTCATAGCCATTGACTAAAATATCTAACAATTGATTCTTATCATAAATAACATTGCTTAGGCCTTCTTCTTTTATGAAATTAATTAACTTTTTTCTACTTTTAAAAATGCTTTGATTAAGACAGTTAATAATGGCTAATTCATATAATGATTTTGGTTTAGCGGCATTAAGGAGTTCATAAAAAGAAGGAAGCAGACCGCTGATGCAACCATTTAAATTAGGCAAGTAATAACCACCATCATATTTTTTGAGCATATAATCGATGCTGTCTTTATCAACAAGATTTGAAAAATCAACATTGATCCAATTACTAATTTTGCTTAAAGGAATGTAGAAACTAGTAACTTCAATCAAATTATCTAATAAGTAACTTTCAAAAATGCCAACCCTATATGTGAGATGCTCTTTAAAGAAAAAGGTTGATGCAGTCTTTCTAGTTGTTTCAAGCTCAGCAATATTATTTAAGATGTCGATTGCTCGATGTTTATATCTACTTGGAACAGAAATATCAAATCGCGGACCAGCTATATCATCTTCATAATCAGTTTCAAAAAATAAGGAATTAGAAAGATGATATTTAATCGGATTAATCTTGTGAAAATCAAGAATATAAGCGATTAAAGATGACGCTCCACGAATCGCTAATGAAGAGGGTATATCATTGTCTCTTAGCGCAAGAACAAACTTATTAACAATATAGAGATATTCTAACTGCCCATAACTAATAAATAGTTCCAACTCCTTCTTAGCTTCTTCTAAATAGCCATATTCTTTTGCTTTTTTCTCAATCAAACAAATAAAGTCTTCTTTGTTAAACATTGCTCTTTTCCTCCAAAAAATAAAACGCCATTAAGTGATTCCTATTAGTCTTCATATAATATAAATATCATATAAAGTAGGACACAAATCGGCGTATTTATTAATTTGATAGATTATTTTCTATAATTTTAGCTAAATATAGCGGTTATCAATCAACAATATGAGTTTTAATTAAGTTTATAGAATTCTTTTACTTTAACGTCTAAAACAGATTTGTTTGAGCCGGCAAATAACGATTGATATGTTGTTGGCTCCATAAAATCGATTCCGCTTTTTTGCTTATTTAATATAGCGATCAATTCGCTGGCTTTCTTGTGATAATTATTAAATTGTTTATGCAAGGATTCTTCTTGAAGATCAAAAACAACTTCGATAAAACCAATATTAACAAAGTTGCTATTATGGACTTCTTCTTTAATTCGTTTTGATTGATTATACCCTTCCATATATCCCGCTC
>CAVKNZ010000038.1:0-10792 GCA_963657885.1 Bacteroidaceae bacterium | reverse complement strand
TAAGGCATAACGATGTTGTCAAAGTGATAAAAGACTTAAACGAGACTGTGAAAATCGTTAATTGTTAGTACGTTAGTATAAAAGTTTAGGTTTATTATTTTCCACGATTATATTAGCTATATATTCATTGTGTTTTTTGCTCCGCTAATCGGTTCGTTTGAAAATAAATGCAATGGAATTGCTCTTTTAATAATTCCTTTCAAAGGAAATATATTCCAATAAGTCTTTAATCTGATTGAACTATATGCATTAGTAGTCGATGCTATCCTCGTTTAGCAAGAAATCTTCTAAGCTAATTATCAAGATTCCTTTATTATTGTACCAAGGCTTTATTTTATCATTGACGATTATAATTTTTTTGTAGTTGTCTTTAATGTTTATAAGCGATTTTTGCTCTTCATTAATTTTCTCTTCTGTAGGCAAAGCATACGCAGATTGGATGTAATATCTTTTATTTCCTTTATTGCAAACAAAATCTACTTCAAATTCTTTTCTTATTGTCACTTTCTCTTTATTTTTCTCATAACAGTTTAAAACGCCGACATCGACATTGTAACCACGACTTATCAGTTCATTATAAATAAGATTTTCCATAAGGTGATCTTTTGCTAAATCCCGAAAATTTAATCGCACATTTCGCAAACCCAAATCGGTGAAGAAGTATTTTGATGGTGTATTTATATAACTATTCCCTTTGATGTCGTATCGCTCGGCTTTATTGATAATAAAAGCATCAATTAAATAGTTGATGTAATTATTAACTGTTATTCGATTTATTTGTTTATAGCCTTTTGATATAAAAGTTTCTGTTAGGCGTTTTGGATTTGTTAAACTTCCAACGGAGGAGGAAAGAATGTTTATAACTGTATCTAAGACATCATCCTTTTGTATGTGATATCTCTCGATGATATCTTTGATATAAGTTAGACTGAAAAGTGAATTCAAATATGCGTTTTTCTCTTCATCGCTTTTTAAATATAGAATATATGGCATTCCTCCATAGACCATGTAATCGTTAAGTGCATTGCTCTTATTCTCATAGCATTCATAGAACTCTTTATAGGTCAAAGGATAAACTTTTATTTCATCACCTCGGCCGCGAAATTCAGTGATGATATCCGTTGAAAGAAATTTAGAATTGCTGCCGGTGACATAGACATCTAAGTTAGGCTTTCTTAAAAGGCTATTTAGCAAACTTTCAAAGTTATTTACTTTTTGTACTTCATCTAAAAGTATGTAATAGGTATCATCATCCTTTATTTTATCCATGATATAGGAATATAGCTTTAAAGCATCTTTTGTTAGATATTCATATTCGATGGAGTCTAAATCTAGTTTGATTATATGATCCTCTCTTGCAGATTGGCTTAAAAGATAATTTTTAAAGATTGGATCAAGTAAATAAGATTTTCCAGAACGTCTTATTCCAGTTATAACTTTGATCATTTTATTATTCATTTTGTTGATTAACTTGTTTAAGTAGCCTTCTCTTTTAATTTCCATATCATTTTCCTTTTTTGTGTATTTACACACTTTCTGATACTAGTATGTGATATTTACGTTTATTTTTCAATATGATTTTCTTTTTTTGTGTATATACACATTTTCTGATAACGAATAAATTTTTGAAAAATATAGGTCAGAATTTTATCAAAATATGGGTCAGTTTAAAGTTAAAATTTGGGTCAGTTATATTGATAAATATTGGTCAGTATGTTATTATAACTTTGGCAAAAACGAGGAGGAGTTTTTATGGATAAAATTGTTAATAATCTAAAATACAAGAAAAGAGTTGTTGATACTCTTATTGATAAATATCTCGATATATTTGGTGCAATTTGTATCGAAGGGCCGAAATGGTGTGGCAAAACTTGGACATCATCTTTTCATGCAAAGAGCGAATTTTTAGTCGGCAGTCCCAGCGGTAACTTTTCTAATCGTTTATTCGCCGAAGTCGAACCTTATAAAGTTCTCGAAGGAGAAACGCCAAGACTTATTGATGAATGGCAGGAAGTGCCTAGCCTTTGGGATGCGGTTAGAGCATATGTTGATGCTAAAGCTGAAACAGGACTAATTATTCTTACTGGTTCCTCCTCACCTCAGCGAAAAGGAATATTGCATAGTGGAACTGGCAGAATTAAAAGTATAAGAATGAATACGATGTCTCTTTATGAATCAGGCGATTCTATTGGTCTTATTTCACTTAAAGATCTTCATGATAATAAGTTTGAATCTAAAATACTTGAAGAAGTTAGTCTTGAATATTTAGCGTATCTAATCGTTAGAGGCGGTTGGCCTGCAAGCATAGATGTTGATAAAAACGATTGCACGGAAATTGCCACTGCTTATATGGAAAACATAGTGAAAACTGATCTAAGAATGTTGGATAAAGATGTTGATTATAGCGAGCAAAAAGCAAAATTGATATTAAAATCTTTGGCAAGAAATGAATCGACGACTGCATCTAATCAGAAAATATTAAAAGATATAATCGAAAATGATTCTGAGTCGATTAGTAAAAACACCTTAGTAAAATATCTCAATGCCTTTAGCAGGATGTTTTTGTTTAACAACCAAGAACCTTTTTCTCCTAACATCAGATCTTCATTAAGATTAAAACAAATGGAAAAGCGACATTTTTCTGATCCTGCAATGGCGTGTGCGTTGCTTAAACTGACACCTAAGAAGATGCTAAACGATTTGCACACTATGGGATTTATGTTCGAAGCTCTCGTCGAAAGGGATTTACTAATTTATTCTCAAGCCATTAATGCAAAATTATTTCACTATCAAGACTATAAAGGAAATGAAATAGATGCAGTTATCGAGTTCGAAGATGGCGAGTGGTGTGCGATTGAAATAAAATTAGGGCTTAATAAGGCAGAAGAAGGAGCTCAAAATTTAGTAAAAGTATGTGATGACATTGTAGCAAGTGGCGGGAAAGCACCATTATTTAAATGCGTTATTTATGGTGTTGGAAACGCCTCTTACAAAAATAAAGATGGAGTTTATATTTTCCCTATTACAGCATTGAAAGATTAAATGTAACAATTAATTCTCCTATTTAAAAAAAGATTTCAAAAATGAAAAAGCCACTTAATCAGCGGGTGAGGCTCAAAGATTAGACTCCTTTTTAATGCTGATGTTTGTAGAACAATAATAATGTTATTATCTGTATCTTACGAGTATATCTACTTTAAGGTTGCCTTTACGATGCCTCTACAATCGAGACCACAATTTCTTTGGAAAACCAATATTTTCTATGACTAAAAATTATGGAAAAACAATGAAATGGGCTTTAAAAAAGATTGGAAAACCAATAAATATGAGGTATTATTTCTTTAGAAAAACAATATTTAAGGATTTAGAAAGCATATGTTTAGACGAAAAATTGAGACTACTTTAGAAGAATTTTTTTCGAATGCATCGGAAGAAAAGGCTTTGATTGTTTATGGTGCGAGGCAAATTGGCAAGACATTTATCATTAGAGAAAAAGCTAAGCAAGCTTATGAGCACTATGCCGAAGTTGATTTAAAAGACGACTTTGAAAGCGGGCAACAACTTTTCGCAAAGGTAAAAACGACTAAAGATTTCTATCTTTTAATTAGCTCAATGTTTTCGGATTTAGATAATAAAGATAATACAATTGTTTTTCTTGATGAAATTCAGTTTTATCCTCATCTTCGTACATTGCTAAAACCTCTAGTAAAAGAAGGGCGATATCGCTATATTGCTAGTGCTTCACTTCTTGGAATTACTTTACGTCATTCTTTTATTCCGATGGGTGCTGTATCTGAGGTTCAGATGTATCCAATGGATTTTGAAGAATTTTTATGGGCCAATAATTACAGTGAAGAAACTATTGATTATTTAAAGCATTGCTTCAATACGTTAGAGAGTATTAACCAAGCTGTACATGATTATACATTGTCTTTATTTAAAGATTATTTAATTTCAGGTGGTTTACCTGATGCAGTGAAAAATTATGTCCTTAATCGCAATGTCATTAAGACTAGAGAAGAACAGAAACTTATTTTTGACTATTACAAAGATGATTGTTCTAAATATGATAAAGATCATAATTTAAAAATCAGACGTCTTTATGACATGCTTTCTTCAAATATGGCTAATACTGTCAAAAGAATTAAGTTTAATTCAATTGAGAAGAAAACGAATGCATCATTGAAAAATTACATTGATGAATTCGATTATTTAATTGATTCAGGTATTGCATTATGCTCTCGAGCGGTTTCTAACCCTAACTATCCGTTGACAATAAGTAAGAGCAAAGACTTAGTAAAACTATTTTATAACGATGTCGGTATTCTATCGAATATTTTATACAAAAATAATATTGATGCGATTTTATACGCTGATAAAAATATTAATTTAGGTTCAGTTTATGAAACAGTCGTGGCGATGGAGTTAGCCGCGCACGGCCATGAGCTATATTATTTTGATAGCAAGAAGGTTGGCGAAGTAGATTTCTTAATCAACGATTACGATAATTTATCCATTGTACCTGTAGAAATTAAATCAGGAAAAGATCAAGCTAATTATCGAGCAATCCCTAAATTGATTGATCCTAATGGTAATTATAAGCTTAAAAAAGGCTATGTTTTTGGCAATAAGAATATCCTTAAAAAAGAAGGTAATCTTATAACCGCGCCGATATATTTGGTCATGTTTCTTTAGCATACAGAACAACTTCTTTTCGAACAGATAAGCAAACTTTTTTGGCCATTATTTTGGTTATTAACAAATAAAACTCTCGAATATAGCAAATCTTTTTATGATGATTGATGAATTGACAAAAAATTTTTAAAATGACAAAAATATACATCGAATGACAAAATGATATATAGAATGACAAAGAATATTTGAAATGACAAAAAGTTATAAATATACTAAAAGTGCATCGGAGGTGTTTCCATGAATAGTCCATTCAATACGACGTTTGGCGCGTTGCCTCAAAGCATCGTTAGTCGAAACTATGAAATTGAGCAAATTAGAACAGCATTTACACAAGATCCGCCAGAAACAAAAGTCTATACAATAACCGGACCTAGAGGATCAGGAAAAACAGTTTTACTAACATCTTTGATTAATCTTTTTGCTGATGATGGTTTTATCTGCTTAGACTTAAATCCTTTTATAGATTTACACGAACAATTTGCTTCAAAGTTATATGAAGAAGGAAAACTTAAAAAATTATTTTTACATCCTGAGTTTTCTTTTTCGTTTAAAGGTTTGACTTTTTCCATCGATGGGAATGATAAAGTTAGCAATATTTCAACACTCATTGACAAGATGCTTGCTTACTTAAAAAAGAAAAATAAAAAAGTTTTAGTAAGTATTGATGATGTTTCCACGAATAACTATGTGAAAAGTTTTATTTTTTCATTTCAACAAATGATAAGAAAAGATGAAAACGTTTTTTTACTATTGACGGGTTTATATGAAAACGTATCTGAATTAGAAAGAGATAAAAGCTTAACTTTCTTTTTAAGAGCTACTAAATTAACGCTTTCACCTCTAAGTCTTTATGAAATTGTTTGTTCGTATAAAAAAATACTAAATTTAAATAATGAAGATGCGACTAAATATGCGAAATTGACCCAGGGTTATGCATATGGCTATCAGCTTCTTGGTTCTCTTTTATATAAAGATCGTTCAAATACTAATTTGCTAGATGAGTATGATTTTAATCTTGTGAAAAATTCTTATTCATTAACTTGGGAAAAGCTTACTGGCAATGAACGGAATTTTCTTATGGCTATGAGCGAAACTAACAAGCAAAACGAATTACTGAAAATATTGAATATCAGCAATGGCAATCTTCAAATGTATAAAAAAAGATTGGTTGAAAAAGGCTTGATAATAGCTAAAGATCGAGGCTGCGTTGATTTTGCTTTACCTCGATTCAAGCAATTTGTTTTAATCGAAAAAAATCTAAGAGATATAAATATCGATTAAATAGCTTTTCTGTTAGATGGAAAGCATATATCAAATGACAAATTTATTATTTTATTTATTGTTCTAGAATTTGTAGGAGGCTATTAAATGCTTATTAAATGTCCTGAATGTGGGAAAGATATTTCTACTGAAGCTAATGCTTGCCCTTTCTGCGGTTTTCCTCTAAAAAAACATTTAGCAAAAGGAAGGCAAAAAGGCGAAGTTAAACGCGCCCTTTGGAAAGATATTGTTGGTATCGCCTCTTCAAGCGTGGGGCTATTTGTTTTATGTCCGTTTTTGTTAAGTTTTGGAATGGTTAATAATAGTGATGTAATGATTATTTTTGGAGCCGCTATATTTGTCTTGCTTCTTTTTCCATTTATTGTATCCGCCATCAATCTTTCAAAAAGAAATCTTTAAACAAACAAATGCTTCACGCGTCATCCTTTTTTGTTGATTAGCCTTATTGAATATTGGCTCACAAATGCTTAATTCACATTTTCTTTTCTTTTTTCACATTGCTATTTATAGCTTTTCTTTATAATGTTTTTATTGAAACTATTATGAATTTCCCAGAGACATTAAAATCATTAAGAAAAGAAAAAGGTCTAACTCAAGAAGAATTAGCTGAGAAGATCTATGTTTCGCGCACGCTTATATCTAAATATGAAAGCGGGGCCATATTCCCTACAAAAGATAACATCGATAAATTGGCGGTGTTCTTTCAAGTTCCTTCATCAACATTGTTAAATCAAGAAGACGTTAATGAAATTCAACTAAAGAAAGAAAAAAGAAAAAGAATCTTTAATGTTATTTTTAGTTCAATTGTTATTGCTATATGTTCCTTGTTTATATTACTAACTGCTTTGCCAATATTTCCTAAGCACGTGTTAGGAGAATATATTTGCTATCCAGAAAATGATGTACCAACTAAATGTTATCCAAAAACTATTGCTGAATATCATAATGGCTATGATTTAACACTTTCTGATTCTAATCCTATTCTCATCTTCGCTTTAATAAGCGGACTAGCAAACATCATTCTTTCTATTCTTATATTATTAAAGAAAGATAATAAGACTATTAGAGTTATTAACTATGTCTTGTTTGCTATCAATATTGTCTTATTCTTTTTTACTTTTATTTCTATCTTTGTTGCCGGAACGGGCAAAGATTATTAAACATTTGCCAGGCTTTTGATAATTATTTTGTGATTTCTTGCCCTAAAAGAAAGCCTCTTTTAGTTAAAGCGAATTGAGACAAATGAATAACGCATTTCCAGTTTTCTAAAAAAACGATTGAAATAGATGAGCAACTCATTTATTATTAATAACGCCCGATGCCGTCGTAGCTCAACCCGGCAGAGCAACTGAATCGTAATCAGTAGGTTGAAGGTTCAATTCCTTTCGACGGCACCAAACCAGCTTGGATGTTTAGCTCAGCTGGGAGAGCATCTGTTTGACGTACAGAAGGTCACAGGTTCGAGCCCTGTAGCATCCACCAGAAAGATAGCTTCTTCTAATTGGAGGAGCTTTTTTGTTTAATTAAACTTTATTTAAAAGTTTGTTGAGTGTATTATTCTTAAAGAGGAAAAGCATATGAAAAAACTACGAAAATTCACTATTACATTTGGTATCATCACCCTTGTTAGCTTCTTGCTAACTTGTGTTGCTGCTCTTTTATTAAATCTATTATCTGAGCCCTTTAAAGGTTCGCCAACAACTTATCTTAATTTTCTTTTAACTGGCTCATTTTCTTCTAATAGCGATATCCTTTCCTATATAGCTTTAGGAGTTCTTGGTTTATTTATTTTATTAGCCCTTGTTTGGCTAGTGCTCCTTCTAATTAAAAAGAAATGGATGGTATTCCTCTATTTTGTTTTAGCTTTAGCGACAGGTTTACTATTTTCTTATACTTTATTCTTATTTTCTGAAGTTACTATTTCAAATGAAAAATATTTTTATTTCAAAGAAGCTGTCTCTCTTGCTGAATCAGGCGCGTTATTAGCCCTTCTTTTGTCAATTATTCTTCTATTCTTTGTTTCTATTACTGTTTGCTTTGTTATCACTTTTGAAGTTCTTTCAATTGTATATGCTTATAAAGAAAAGAAAGATACAGTTAAAAAAGTAAGCAAAGAGAAAAAAGATGATTTAAAACCAGTCATCGAAGAAGAAGTAAAAGAAGATAAAATAGTTAAAGAAGAAACTTCTAAGCCTAATAAAGAAGAACGCATTCTTTTAGTTAAACCTAGAAATGATAAAGTTGTAGTTAAAGAAAGCGCCGAACCTTCTAAGGAAGAGAAAGTTGAACCAAAGAAAGAAGAAAAGGTTTCCGTGACTAAAGAAGTGAAAGCTGACGTTAAGAAAACTGATGCGAAAAAATCCGGAAAAGTCTATCACGTATCGCATCATCCGAGCGAAGATAAATGGCAAGTTAAATTAGCCAAAGGCGAGAAAGCGTTAAAATTATTTGATACTCAACTTGAAGCTATTCAATATGCAAAAGAAGTATCTAAATCGCAAGGCGGATCTATTAGACTGCATTCAGTTAATGGTCGCATCCGTAAAATCTAAAAAATTGCTGGCTTTCCAGCATATGCATCTATAGTTCAATGGCAGAACACTAGCTTCCCAAGCTAGCTATGCGAGTTCGATTCTCGTTAGGTGCTCCATAACTATTGAAATTTCCCCCAAAATCTTGCCTAAGGGAGCAAGATGAAATGGAGGATTTTTCTTTTTGCATTTTTTCAAGTGCTCAAAACAAAGTAGCGGTGAAGTGATAAATATAGCCGTTCGCCGCTAGGAAGCCTAATTTGCCTAGAATGATAAATGAAGCTAAACAGCAAGAAAACTATCGATAGGATGTAAGAAATAATCCTACTTTATGTCCGTTTGCTTAGAAGTAAACTTTCAGGTTAGCACTTCAAATTAGTTCATTTGATGCTTTTGCAAATGTCGGATTTTATTCCTTTTTAACTGTTTTAATATGCCGATTTTATTCCTTTTTTGATTGGAAAAAGCAAAAATTCTAAGTGTAATGTCACTAGCAAAACCTATAGTTGGAGATCGATTATGTTAAAAAGAAAGGCGTATCAAAAACTTCTAGAATGGAAGAACAATCATCAAAATAACTGTTTGATGGTAAAAGGAGCAAGACAAGTTGGAAAAACTTATCTTATTCGTAAGTTTGGAAAAAAAGAATATAAAAGTTTTATCGAAATTAACTTTATTAAAAACCAGGAATTAAAACAGATTTTTAACGGAACTTTAGATGCTGAATCAATATACAAAAGAATGACCGCGATAATTGACGGCGTTAAACTCATCAAAGGCGATACATTAATCTTTTTAGATGAAATACAATCTTGCGGATCCGCTCGGACTGCATTGAAATTTCTTGCTGAAGATGGAAGATATGACCTCATCTCTTCTGGCAGTCTTTTAGGTTTAAGTTATGGTGAGGACGCTGATGAAAACACGGAAGAGCCTGAATCTGTTCCAACAGGTTATGAAACTTTCCTCACGATGTATTCTCTTGATTTTGAGGAATTTCTTTGGGCGTTAGGCTATGAAAATGGACTTCCTTATTTAAAAGAACTATTTGATAAAAAGGAAAAAGTTCCTTCAGTTATCAACGATAAATACGAGATGCTATTCCGTGAATATGTTGTTGTGGGCGGCATGCCTGAAGTTGTCGCAGATTACGTTAAGAACCATGATTTTACTAAGGTGGCCGCTTTGCAAGATAAGATACTTGAAAATTACCGTTTTGATATTTCAAAGCACGCGAAGGGCGCGGAAAAAATAAAAGTTCGTAAGTGCTACGATGCTATTCCAAAGCAACTTACAAAAGAAATTACGAAGTTTCAATATTCCACTGTTGAAAAAGGACAGACAAGTAAAAAATATGGCGGAAGTGTGCAATGGTTAAAAGATTCTAATATTGTTAACCCTTGCTACAATATTCATGAGCCATATTTGCCTTTGATGGCTAACGCTAACGAGGATCAGTTCAAATTATATATTAACGATACAGGTCTATTATGCGCGATGTATGGTTTTGAAACGAAAAGAGCCATTCTTGATAATTCAATAAAAGGAAATGCGAAATGCGGCATTTACGAAAACGTTATTGCCGAATCATTCGTGAAAAATGGCTATAATCTTTACTATTTCAAGCCTGATGATTCTAATGAATTGGAATTTATAATAGAGAAAAATGGTGAAGTAATTCCAGTGGAAGTAAAAGCAGGAAATACAGCATCCAAATCATTAGATAGATTCATTGAAACATATAAACCATCAATAGCCTATAAAATAGTTAATGGTAATCTAGGAACAAATGGTGTAAAGCTTACGATTCCTCATTATATGGTTATGTTTTTGTAAAAGAGGTTTGCTTTTTTTGCGATTTTTTATATCTATCGAAACAGCATTTTTATTACTGAAAACATAAAAATTATGTCTTAAAAGACACAAAATCTTTAATATCGATATTCAATAGTCTATAATTAAGATATGAAATCTATCATTCTTTATCATGGAAGTATTCAAGAAGTTAAATCCCCTATCTATGGTCAAGGCAAATTGAATAACGACTATGGAAGAGGTTTTTATTGCACGCGCGATATTAATATAGCTAAAGAATGGGCTAATAAATCCACAACCGGAGGAATAGTTAATAAATATAAAATAAACTGTGAGAATCTGAAGATATTAGATTTAACAAAGTATGATGTTTTAACTTGGATTTCTATCTTGTTACATAATCGTCAACTAAGCGAAATAGAAAAAATCCAATTTGAAAGAGAACTAATTTATTTAGAACAATTCTATAT
>CAVKNZ010000037.1:0-11124 GCA_963657885.1 Bacteroidaceae bacterium | reverse complement strand
ATCTAATAGTTTTTGTGTAAAGTTGCCATTATCAATTTCTTTTGTATCACTTAAAATTTCTTTTTTTGTTAACCCATATTTCTTTTTGGATAATGATTCTATTATTTTTAAATACGAATCAGCATTAGAAAATAAAGAAGAGAAAATATACTTAAGCTCGTTTTTTAAAGGCGCATTACTTGCGAAAAAATTAGTATCAATAAATTGTGAGATCGATTGACCCTTTTTTAAATAATTCCAATAATATGGAACGCCACCTATAACCATATAGGTTTCAATTATTTGTTTTTTTGTTAAAGATAAATTTCTAGAAGCGCAATATTCTTCGCATTCACCTAATGAAAAGGGATTTAGATATATTTGAGTAGTTACTCTGTTATATAACCCACCCTTGCTATGAATGATATTATTTATAATCCACGAAGTTGCAGAGGAACAAATTATTAGCATGATGTCGTTTCTAGCACTTGCCCATCCGTTGTAAAAATTCTCTAATGCTTTTATAAAATTTGATTTTTTTGTATACATCCAAGCTATTTCATCAAGAAATATTATTTTCTTTCTTTTATTAGAAGCACTTATTAATTTCTTTAAGCAATCAAACGCTTCAAACCAATCGTTGACTTTACTTGAACCTTCAAAGCCACATTCTTTTAAATCGTTCATAAAAGAAGATATCTGTTCTTTGGTTGCACCGTTATAAATACCCGCATGTCTAAATAGTATTGCGCCTTCAAAATTTTTATTGATTAAATATGTTTTGCCTATTCTTCGTCTACCATAAACCGCGATAAACGAAGATTCAGATGAATTGTAATTTTCATTTAGAATTTTAATCTCGTTTTTTCTTCCTACAATCATAATAGCCTCCTTATTTTTGGCGAAAAGTCGTTTTTTCTTTATGTTTTCGCCAATAATATAAAATATTTTGTCTGCTATTTCAATTATTTTTGGCGAAAAGTCAAAAAATTAATGCGTTTTCGCCAAGAATAAAATATTGAATTGAGATTATAGATGTACGTTAAAACAGTTTGTGAAATGTTTTTAAATAAAACTTTTTATTCGATTATGCTTCCGCTATATCAATATTTGTGACTTTTTCACCATCGAAATATAGTGTTGCTGTCCTAGCGCAATATGTGTTGCCATATGTATCTAAAACATATGGGATATATTGATAAGTTCCTTTATCAAGTTTTTTAATAGTTAATTTTGAATCATTGTTCCAAAGTATTGTTTCTTCTTCAATATAATTATTTTGAGAAACATCTTCATATAGGATTGTTATTTTATCTTGATTTTGAAGATCATTAATTCTTGAAGTTATATCTCCATCAAGAATATATCCATCTAGTTGAATTCCTTTTGTTGATTTAAAATAGCTAAACAATAATTGACCTAATTCACCATTTATTTTTACTAGTGAAGAGAAAACAGTATATGAATCTGTTTCTTCTAAAACACTACAATGAATTAACGTATCGTTTAAATATACCCAATTGCCAGTAAAATTAACACTATATTGGCCATTTTCTAAATCGACATCATTGTCATTGCCAACATAATAGAGTTTATTAGTTTTATCGGTTTTAGAATAAGCGTGAAGCATATAGCCCAAAGAATGGATATATTTACTAGAGGATGAAGAAACACTAAAAGATAATTTGTTGTCAACAATATGTCCGCGATCGCTAAAGATAATAGTTGATGTAGGGATGTCTTTATAATAAGAAGTTAAGAAATTTAAATAATTCTTATTTTTACAAACATTAGCATATTCATTTAATGCTTTTTCTTCATTAGGAAAATAAATGCTAAGACCTGAAATGTCATCATGGGCTGGTCCGTTGGTCTTTATTATAAATGATGAAGAATCAAATTCTATTTCTAAAGAAGAGGCTATATTACCAAGATCATAAAGATTGCTGCTTTTGTTTTCTTTTTTGCTTCCTAAGGAAGTTTTATCAAATAAAGCTTTGCTTACATTAGAGATATCATAGTTAATTTGTTCGCTTATTTTATTAATTAGATCATCAGCTTTTGCTATTTCTGATAAATTAATCGCAGATAAAGTGTATGCACTCTTATCTTTGTGTTTATTAGCGTAGGAATAAATAACTTTGCTATAAAAGTCATCATTTTTTAATTCGCTTATAAGCGTTTTATAATCCCATCCTGAAGATGGCTCTAAATCTTCAGAAGCAATCATGTAATTGGCGTAATTAGATAAGCTCATCGCTACATCATAATTAGCCATCAAACAGGCATCAAAACCGATGAATTCCCATTTATTAATTATTGATGATGTCTCTTTCAGGGCCTCTTCTATTTCTAATAAAGTTAAGCCATCATTATTAAAATTTGCATCAAAGCAAACCCCCTTAGTGGGGCCACCTCCATGGTCCCATAAAACAAGCGACATCTTCTTGGCCGGATAATTTTCTACGCCGAATTTAATAAAATCCTTTAATGTTTCTTTATCGCCAAAATTCTTTTTATTTATATCTCTATCAATGAGTTCTTTTTTTCCGTTGGTGATTAAATATCGATCGGTGGAATTAGGGGATATTTCTTCATCTACCCATTTCTTTGAGCCGCCGGTTTGAACGATAACATTAACATTATCTTTAAAAGTTGCCTCTTCCATTTCGACAATGTTGGCGCTTCCTTTACCAAGACGACTTTCTAAGTCGCTTCCACACATATAAATTAAAAGAGTGTAATCATCATTTATAGGAGGATCAAATTGAGAAGAATTGCTATTATCATTGTGACAACTTGAGCAATTCACTATTAAAAATAGTGATAGGATAAATGCTAATAACGACGAAGATTTCATTTTGCGGGAGCTTTAAAGCCAAGGGTCACATTATAGCCTCCATTAAGTTTACAGTCATATCTAGCTTGTTGGTACATTTGAGCTATCAAAGTGCAAGAAAGCAATTCGTAATTACGATGTGCTTCGCTATTTGCTGTGCCATCTTGCACAACAATATCGGCTTTTATTGTATAAAGCTTTTGAGTGATACCATATCCAAAGCCTTTAGCTGAAGCATGTGCGTCACCCCACTTGGTGGAATTTGATAAATAAACAAATTTATTCCCTGATGCTGCTACTACATTTTTAAAGCCAGCTTGTTTTAAATCAGTAGCTAAAGAAATTTTTCTTTTTTGAGCTCTACTAATCATTGACCTAATGGTGTCTATAGATACATAATAGGCATCTACAGTTTTTTTATAGATGTTATCAAAGAATTCGGTAGAAGAAGCGTCCTTTACAAAATCAGATACTTTTGTGGCTTGCAATTCTTTATTAACAAGTTGATTGGATATAAGTATTCTATCGTTGCCTTTTTTCGATGTGCTCTCCATTTCACTAATTTTATTGAAGGCTTGTTCAAATTTAATCGAAGCTTCTTTAACATTTGAACGGATAAGTGAGGAATTACCAGTGTCTCCTACTGAATCACAATATTGAATAGCCATAGCAGCGCTCATAAAATAAATGCTTTGAAGCTTAGAAACAAATGATTTTTTGATCGTTATTGTTTGCGATTCAAAATTATACTTTGTATCAACAACGTTAAAGAAAAGATCGATGATGCCACTTGATGTCCCGCTGGCGTTGGATAATATACGGCTTCCTAAATTAACTACATTGCTGACATAGGAATTATTGTAATTTAATTTGTCAAATGCTTTTTCAAATCCCATATTTCTTTCAATTTCAGGCATTTGAAGATCGAGGTTAACGTGGTAATTTTTTGCTCCTTTAACAATCTCAAGAACTTTTGCTGGTTCGAGAACTCGGCAATGGTTTGCTTTATCGCTCGTTTTAAATGTTGTAAATTCGGGGAAAAGTTCAACAAATTCATCAAAATAGCCAAGTCGAGCATAATTAACCGACCCGTTATAAATAGTTTCAATTTTATCATCTGTTTTTCGGCAAGCTTTGTCTTTTCCGCCGTGCGCTTC
The DNA here is from genome assembly GCA_963657885.1 of Bacteroidaceae bacterium. Lineage (GTDB taxonomy): Bacteria > Bacillota_I > Bacilli_A > RFN20 > CAG-826 > Fiminaster. Next base: position 7,149 of record CAVKNZ010000037.1, on the reverse strand, counting down.
AAAATAATATGTTTTGAATTTTTCAAATGTAAGGCGGCCATATTCATTATCGATAATTTTTTGGCCAGCACCTCCTAAAGCATTTTTTAAATAAGATACATAACTAATTACATCTTCGTTTTTAAGTAATGATAATGTTCCTGAGAGCAAAGTTGTCTCTAATGTTTGGAAATTATCTAAGATAGATTTATTCGTGGCATTTTCAATATCGCCACTTAAGTTGTTAACATCATTAGATAAATCATTAATGGCGTATGATAGTTGGGTGATTTTATCACTGATCGCATTTAATTCTGGATTAGAAGTATCAACATCTAAAAAGTCATAAATATAAGGCAAGACGAAATTTGCGACTGATGTGCAAATTAGTGATCCTAAGCTTTTGGCAGCACTTTCCACTAATTTGTCTTCTACAACAGACCAATCAAGAAGAGATTCCCTATCGCCTAAATAAGCAGGAATATAGGTCATAATGGAATATGTTTCTAAACCAAAATTTGTTTCTAAGATTGATCCATTACAACTAAAGGATAAGGCAACTCCATTTGTAAGAGCGCTCGTATAATCCGCGGTATAAACGATTTTATCTTTTGCTATTGATGTGCATTTAAAATTAGGCAATTCATCGCTTCCAGTAACAGTTATATCAGAAGCAGCGGTTCCCTCTTTAAATGAAGCATTATAAGGAATTAATTCAATTGACAATGTTCCTTTGTCTTCATCAGTATTAACTTTGCTTTTAATACCGGAGAGTACGCTGCTAGGGGAGAATGTATAAGTAAATTCTTCATTATCAACAATCAATGTAGCGTGGATATTTAAAGTGTAGATATATTGTTGCTTATCTAAATCTTTAGTTACATCGCTATAAGAATCATCAAAGGCAATCTTATAGGAATAAGTATTAGAGGAGGCATCGTATTTTTGCTCAGTGAATTTACAGATAATACTTGACATGCTTAAGCCATTTTCTTTGCCTTTGGCAGTGTTAGGCAATATTACTTTTCCAACAGTTAATTCGCTTTTGCTTTCATCATAGCTAATTGAAGATTTATCTATCTCCACTTCAAATTGCTTGAAATCGATGTTTAAATAAACATCTTTAGCAAATACAGAATCTATCGCTTCTTTCTTTAAAGTGAAGTCAATATTAGTGCCAGAAAATTCTGCCGGGATATTGCTTATAGTAAATATTGCTTTTGTATCACTTTCTTTAGAGGCACTTACAGATAAATCAAGTCCATCTGGGAAAATGAGCATACCAGCGTTTAAGTCGCTAGCAAATTTATAGCCATCGCTTAAAGAAGCAGTTAAAGTGATTTTGTCGCTTCCTTTATACGCTCCGCTATATTGGATATCTAATTCTGGTTCTGGCGCAGAAACATAAATGATTGCTTTAACGTTATAGCCTTTTTCTGTTACCGTTTTATTTGATTCTAAAATATAGTTCAAAGTTTCTTTGTAGTCAAAAGGAGACTTAAATGATAAATCAAAACTTGTATCATTATTTTTTGTTACTGTATAGTCAGTTAATGTTGCTTTAGCTTCATCTTGTCCACTTTCGTAGACGGATAAGGTGAAGTCAGCTTTGCTAATAGATGTGAATTTATCATTACTATCTTCTGGAAGAGTATAGGTTCCTAGATAACTTCCGCCATCATAATAGCTAACATTCATCGATGAATAATAAGCTTCCGCTTCTTCGCTATTAGATTGATCGTTGCATGATGTAATTGACAAAGTCAAAACGCTTAAGAAAAGCATTGTTGTTGTAAGTCTTTTTCGAGATTTTTTCATATTTTTTCCCTTTTCTTATGTTTTTAATATTACGATTAATGAAATTTGATTATTTAAAGCATGAAAGCAATAAAACTATTTCCTGAGCAATTAATAATTTCTTTACATCTTTTTCTTGTTTCCTCTCCTAATAGGAGATAAGTAATATTTATAAAATAATACTTACATAAAGAACATCGAAAATCAATTTGTAATCATTCGCGTTATTGCCGTTTATTTCTTTTATATTAATAAGATATTCATATTTATGCTTAATAATTTGGAAAAATATCGATAAATAGTTAATATTTTCCTATTTCTGTAAAATTGTCAGTTGAAGTGACGATTTTACGAAATTTAATATATGTGAGGGTATAGCAATGATAAATAGAACAATATACAAAGAGATTATTAAAACAATAAAAAATAAAGCAGTAACTGTGATAACAGGAGCTAGACAAGTTGGAAAAACCACACTCTGTGGATTGATAGAAAAAGAATATGGTTCGGTTATATCTCTTTAGCGGACCCATTAGTTCAAAACTCCGCGAGAAGTGACCCAGCTGAATTTTTATCGCTTCATCCAGCCCCATATATAATAGATGAAATTCAAAAAGTTCCTGAGCTATTTGAATATTTAGAAGGCGTCGTTGATGCTTACCCTAGAAAGGGCAAAAAAGAGGACTCTATGTTTTAACTAGTTCTCAAGCTTACAAATTGATGAAAGGAGTAAGCGAATCGATGTCTGGAAGAGTGGGCTTAATATCGATGGAGTCACTTTCGATGAGCGAAATTAATGATGTTACTGAAGAACCCTTTGAAATAGATATAGCTAAAATTGCTCAGCGTTGTGAAAATTATATGATCGAAACTCCAAAATTATATGACTTCATAGTGAGAGGCTTTTACCCAGAGCTTTATGATGATCCTGAACTTGATTCATCTTCGTTTTATGCTGATTATGTCTCAACATATTTAGAGAGGGATGTCTCTGATTTTATTCATCTTAAAGATAAACAAAAATTTATTGATTTAATGACAATTTTAGCCTCTCTTACTGGCCAAGAATTGATTTATGATAATCTTGCTAAAGATCTTGGAGTTAATAAGTTAACAGTCCAAACTTGGATAAGTGTCCTAATAGCCGGCAACATCATTCATTTATTGCAGCCATATTATGAAAGAAGTTTAACAAAACGTGTTGTCAAAAGACCAAAAATTTATTTTTCAGATACTGGTTTAGCTTGCTATCTAGCAAGAGTTAACTCTCCTTTAATACTACAGAATTCTTATCTTAAAGGTCCGATGGTTGAAACATATATCATTAACGAAATTATCAAAAGCTATAAAAGCAATCATAAAGATATTGAAACATCGTTTTATTATTATCGAACATTTGATAAAGACGAGATTGATTTAGTTATTCTTCATGATGGAAAGATATCTCTTATCGAATGCAAAGCTGGTGAAACATATGGTAAAGATGATGCGAATAAATTTAAAAAGTTTGTTAAAACAAATTATGTTTTAGATAAAACGGCAATCGTGTCTACGACGCACACTCTATATTCTTTAGGCGATAATTGCTTTGTCTTACCTATAACCGCGATTTAGAAGAATGCAAAATTATTGATATGCTCTTCAAAATCCAATAATATTGTATTTAGAGGTGCAAAAATGATAGTGACAACTGATATGCTAAAGGAGCAATTCGCGGATTATACTAATCCTTTAGACAAAATAAAAAGAGAAGCTGATAAGGGAAGAATTATTAGACTAACTAAAGGAATTTATGAAACAGATAAAAATGTTGATCCCTTTCTTTTAGCTTCCTCAATTTTATCTCCATCTTATTTAAGCTTTGATTGGGCTTTATCTTTTTATGGACTCATTCCAGAAAGAGTTGTTGCAATTACCTCAGCGTCATTGCTCAATAGGAAAAATAAAACCTATGTGAATTATTTTGGTCGATACGAATTTAGCGACATACCACTTAATGCCTTCTCCGAAGGACTAACTTATCTAGAAAGAGGCGACTATATCGTCAAGATTGCTCAAAAAGAAAAAGCGATATGCGACTCTTTATGCAAATGGAGAGTGGTTAATAATCTTAAAGAATTAAAAGAGCTTTTATTTTTAGACAAAAGAATAGATGAAGAAGAGTTTTTCTCATGCGATTTCATCCTATTGAAAAGGCTCGCTAGTTTATACAATAAAAAGAATTTGAAATTACTGATAAAGTTAATCAATAGGGAATGTAAAAATCGATAGTATTCCTGTAACTATTGTTCTAATAAAATAAAAAAGAAAACACTCGTCTAAAGAGAAAAAATTGAAAATCACAGGAATTAGTTGTTGAAAATCATGGGAATTTTATATTGAAAATCAATGGAATTTATTGACTTAGCCTTTTCTGCATGCCATTATAATTATGGGTAAAACAATGGCTAAATATTACAAACGATTTATCGAACAATCAATCGAGAAAAAATTAAAATCATCCGGGGCTGTTCTGGTTGCTGGTCCTAAATTTTGTGGGAAGACTACGACTTGTTCTTTATATGCAAAAAGCATTTATCGCATCAATACTAGAAGCATTGTTAATACTACTAAATTAAATCCTAAAATTGCTCTTGATGGCGATATTCCTCACATGGTTGATGAATGGCAAAAAGTTCCTGATATATGGAATTATATAAAGGAAGATTTGGATTCAAATTATGTATTTGGCAAATATCTTCTTACTGGTAGTTCCACGCCAGTTGACAAGAGGGATATCCTCCATGATGGAGCGGGTAGAATCATCACTCTTAAGATGTCGACGATGTCTTTGTTTGAATCATTAGAGTCAAAAGGATTAGTTTCTTTAAAAGAACTCTTTGAAAATAAAGACTATAATCCATCATTTTCTAATGATGATATTTCATTAAAAGACATCGCCTTCTTTATTTGCCGAGGAGGATGGCCTTTATCATTACAAGTGGATCGAGATGTTGCTCTTGATATCACCAAAAATTATTATCAAGGACTTTTTACTTTTGAAGATAGCGATAACGAAAAATTTAGAAATAAAAAGCCTGAAATTTTAAGAATGATTATTAGAAGCTACGCCCGTAATATTTCTACGGAAGCTTCTTTGAAATCGATAATAAATGATGTAAGGCAAAATGGAGAAAGATCAATCGATGAAAAAACTTTCACTTCATATCTTGAAGCTTTAAAAGATTTGTACATTATTTCGGACATGGAGGCTTGGAATCCTAATATACGATCTAAGACTTCAATTGTTGCAACCCCTACAAGGCATTTTGTTGATACATCAATCGCCTGCCAATCGCTTGGCATATCGCCAAACGATTTATTAAATGACTTGCATTCATTCGGTTTTTTCTTCGAAGATTTCGCGGTTAGAGATTTAAGAATTTATTCTGACTCTTTAGGGGGAGCGCTTATGCATTACCGGGATAATGCAGGTTTAGAATGCGATGCAATAATTCATTTAGAAAATGGCGATTGGGGAGCTATCGAAATTAAATTAGGCGGCGATGAATTGATTGAATATGGTGTTAAAAAACTCAATTTGTTAAAAAATAAAATATTAGAAAAAAGCGATTTAAAAGCACCTAGTTTTATGATGGTGTTAACTTCTTTTGGACCTTGCTATAAAAGAAAAGATGGCATTTATATCGTGCCAATCAATTTACTGAGAAATTAGATTCTTCTTGCAATAAGTAGCTAATAAAAAAATTGCAAATCACCTCAACGAAAAATTACAAATCACCGCAACGGAAAATTGCAAATCACCTCAATTGATATATAATAAATGAGGGAATAACTTATGGAAAAACGTGAATATATTCCAAGAATAGTTGATAAGATGATAGAAGATACTTTAAGTGACTTTACTGCTGTTCATATTAGAGGCCCTAAATGGTGCGGCAAAACATATACCGCTGAACATTTTGCTAAAAGCGAAATTAAACTAAATACAAAGAAGCAAAAATTGGATTTTGATAACATCTATGAATCGAATCCGGGACTCTTTCTTGAAGGCGAAAAGCCTAGACTTATCGATGAATGGCAACTTTATCCAGCTATATGGGATGAAATAAAGAATTTTGCTGATACTACACATTTAAAAAACCAATTCATTTTAACTGGTTCATTTTCGCCTAAGATGGGTGCGACCAATCACACAGGTTCGATGAGAATAGTTAAAATCGATATGAATACAATGTCGCTTTTTGAAAGCGGTGATTCGACTGGTGAAATATCTTTGAAAGAATTATTTGATAACCCTAGCAAACCTCTTAAAGTAGTTTCGAAATTAACAAGTTCTGACATTTCGAAAATCATTGTTAAAGGCGGGTGGCCTGAAGGTATTGTTAATCCTCCAAAAAATATTCTTTCTTATGGCAGACAAGCGTTAGCAAGCATATGTGATAGCGATATTCAAGAAGCAAGCGGTAAACAATTGAGCTCTATGACAACTAGAGTTTTATTGAAATCTTTAGCCAGAAACTTGTCTCAAAACGTTGATAACATGACTATTATTCAAGATGTCAATATGTCAGGACATCCGATGTCAGAAAATACCTTTTACGAATACTACAATGCTTTATTAAGATTATTTGTCATCAAAGAAATACCTGCATGGAGCCCGAATATTCGTAGCAAAACGTCTATTCGTTCTTTAGCTAAAAAAGAATTTTTCGATCCTTCGGTCGCCTGCGCGGCGCTAGGATTAAATGAGGAAGGACTTGAGAAAGATAAAAAAAGTAGAGGATTCTTTTTTGAGTGCTTAGTTGGAAGAGATTTAGAGATATATTCAAAAGCCATCGATGGTAATATTAGCTATTATCGAGACCGCTTAGGCCTTGAATGTGATTATGTCATTCATTTGCCAGATGGTAGATATGGTCTATTTGAAGTCAAGAGCGGTAATGAACATATTTTAGATGGAATAAATAACCTAGAAAAATTTAATAAACTAATTAATAAATATAATGATGAAAATCCAAACTTCAATATGCCGTTACCAACTATAAGAGTGATAATTACAGACGGTCAATACGGTTATCTAAGCAAGGAAGGCATATATATTATTCCAATCTCTTGCTTAAAAGATTGATGACGTTGTTCTTTATAAATCTATTTTTTTATTTAGCTCATTGCTTATTGCAAATCACCTCAACGAAAAATTACAAATTACCTCAATTGAAATACAATAAGTGAATAAATCCATACAGGAAAAGTGATGAGTTTATGCGTATTAATTAATAACCGAGGACTTGTGAATGAAATTTAAAAACAACGATAAAGTTATAACTCTTGTCGATAGAGGAAATGTCAAAAAGGGATCGATAGGATTTG
>CAVKNZ010000036.1:0-11374 GCA_963657885.1 Bacteroidaceae bacterium | reverse complement strand
CCTTTTCCTAATAAATAGTTAAGAGTTTTGCTCTTAGCTAACTCTAAGTTATTACATTTTTTAAAATTCTTCAAAAATTGCTTCTTATAATCTTTTCGAAGTAGATTTAATTCAGTTTCATAATCATTAGCCTTAATGTTTTCTAAAACTTTTAAAGCCACTTGATGGTCATAACCATTTCTTAGAAGCGAGCTATATATCTTTTTCTTCTTCGATGCATAATTTATCGAAGAATATTTCTTCTCTAATTTATCAAGCAATTTATTTGCTCGAGCGTATTCATCTTCAATTGAAGGTAAGGCATTAATAATATCATCTTCTTTAAGACCTTTTTCTAAAAGAAGCTTCATTATTCTTTTTCTTCCATAACCTTTATTTAAATAAGTCGAAACAGCATTTTCTAAATAAGTTTTATCATCAAGAAGATGAGCTTCTTTTAATGTAGCAACTATCTTTTTAGATGAATCTAAATCGCATCCTTTAGCTAAAAGCTTATCTTTAATTTGCTTTTCGCTATATAGATGAGAAAACACCAATTTTTTTGCATACTGATTGTATTTATCATTTTTAATCATCTCTTCGATGCTATTAATTTCCTCATTAGTGAGAAGCTTTCCTTCATATAGATATAAAGAAGTATAAACATCAAAAGGAATATTCATCTTAAATGAAGAAAATTTAACAATAACTTTCTTCTTGCCAATAAAGATAGAAATGATTTGCTCACCATCTTTGTTTAAGGACATGATTATAAGCCTCCATAACTCGATTATAGAATGTTTCTATCGAATAGTGATCAATGGATGATAAAGCATCATCTAGCATCGCAGTATCTTTCGCTTTATATAATTTATAAACTTCAAAAAGTTTAGAAGAAAATTCTTCTTCATTTTCAAAGAAATAACCAGTTTTACCTTCTTGAATGACATCAATTAAGTTGTGATCGTAACGGGCTAAAACATATAAGTGCGCAGCCATCGCTTCCATGTAGGTTAAACCTTGCGTCTCGCTTAGTGAGGCCGAAACAAAAGCATTACCCAAAGTGTAATAATATTGAACTTCGCTCGGCGCGGATGGACCAGTGAAAATAACCTTATCATCAATTTTTAACTCACTTACTAAATTCTTCAGTTCTTCAACCGCCGGGCCTTGACCGACAATTACCATTTTAGAATTAACATCTTTATGCTCTGATAGGAATTTGGCGTAACATTTAATGGAAAAATCAACGCTTTTTTCTTTGGCGATTCTTCCTAAAGATAGCAAGACAAATGTATCGTTATCTAAGCCAAATTTTTCTTTCAATTCTTTTACTTTCTTCTTATCTAAATTCTTTCGATTAAATCGAGAAAAATCGACGCCAGTAGGAATGACATTCGCATAAATATCGATGCCAATGCGTCTCATGTAATCTTTTGTCTTTGTCGATGGAGTGATAAAGCCATCGCAATAAAGAATCATATTTTTGGCATATGAACGCATCAAATGTTTTCCAATGCGATCAAAATGTCCTTTTGTGACATAGTAGGTATAATCCTCATACATCGTGTGATAGGTATAAATAGATGCGCAGTCAAGCTTACGGATGACAAATCTAGCGAATAAACCAATGCCAAATTCAGTTTGAATGTGAACGATATCGGGATTAAATTTACGGATATATTTCATCGCGTTCCTAGAATAAATATTTGCCATTCTATAACCATATATTTTTTTAAGTTCCATTCCCGGAATTCTAACGATGTTATCAATGCAAGTTACTTTGTTTGAAAATGGATTGGTAGTTACCACCATTACATCATTTCCATGTTCCAATAAAACATCGTGAAGCGACTTGCACGATGTGGCAACACCATTAATCTCTGGAGGATAAGTATCAGTAAAAATAGCTATTTTCATACATCGTCATCATCTTTTGTACTAAACGAATCCCATCGGTCGTAGTTTATAGAATGATTGTCTTTTTTATTATCTTTCTTCACTTTTTTGACTTTTTTAATTTTCTTTTCTTCGCTATCTTCTACAGGTGTAGAAGCTTTTTGCTTATCTTTATTATTTTTACCAAACGTTTTTAGTCGCATCTGAATTTCTTTACGCGATAAAGAAGCTGTTTCAAACATCGTATCTGCGCTAGCTTTACGGACTTGATAAGTTTCAAATTGCATCGTAACAAAGGTCTTGCGGGACATATGATGAATTTCGTTTTTCGGAGAACTGCGATAAGTGGCCGAAACAATTCCAGAAACCAAAATGACAACGTGATAAGTTAAGAATCGCCATATAATCTGGGCAGCAGAAACAACTTGAGGTGAATTATAATAAGATCCAAACATCAAATTGAAGAAATATTCAGAAACACCTGCGCTTCCTGGAAGAGGAATTAAACCAGTAGTCATTTGATGATACGAAGATAAAAATACAGCTTGCCAGAAGCTTTCAATGTTTGGCCCACCTAAGCTCATGATTGGCTTATATCCAACCGTCGCTCCGCTAGAATCGATGACCGCTTCTAAAACAAGCGAGCCATCAACGTTCATCCTATAGCCATATCCATCAAGAGCAAGACCGGCAAAAAATGGAAGGGAAAAACGAAGTATTAAAATAAGCAAAAAGCAAACAAAGACAAGAATGAAAATTGGAATATTTGAGAAGAGACGTCTTAATTCAATCTTAAAGTTTTCAACTTGAATTCTTAAACTCTCCCGCTTCTCATCTGGATTTTTAATCAAATGTAATTTAGCAAACAAGTTGATGCCATGATTCATGATGAAGTTATGGAATTTATGAGAATAAGACATCATGAATAAGCCAAGAATTACCAATAAATTCAAAGCAAAACCAGCAATTGTTAAAGGAATTGCCGGTATGCGAATATAGTCGCCATTAAAAGGGATATTAAATGTCCCAATCGCACCTATGAGCTCACCAGCGGAAAAGAATAAACTGACAATACCTAATGAAATAAGAGCCATTTGATAGACGATAAATGACATGATTAATATTGATGCAGCAGTTGAAGTTTCAACACCTTGTTTTTTCATCGTGTAGGCTTGCATGACTTGCCCGCCACTAGAACCAGGCGTAATAGCACTATAGAAAGCGCCAATCAAGGAAGTTGCTACGCCTTGATGGTATTTATAATTTCTAGTGTAAAGTCGAGAGAAAATAAAGATGATAAAAGCATCAATTAAATAAGAGGCAACGACAATGCCGGCAATTAAAAGAAGATAACGATAATCTGTTTTAGTTAAAGAAGATACAACACCATTAAAGTCATCTTTAAGCGATAAAAATAAAGCTAGTCCAGTAGCAACAATAATAATTAAGAAATAAAGAAGGAATTTTAATTTAGGATGTTTCTTCTTCTCTGAGCTAGTATTTTCATCGTTTAAAGAAGACAATTCAGACACAGTTTGTAATTCGCTATTATTGCTTGTTTGAACTTCCATATAAAAATTTAACAAGTTAATTCTAACATATAAGAGGAAATAACTTGTATCATTTATGCACTTTTTAATGTGCAAGTGACAAGTTGCATCGGCGTGTTGTATCTAACAGGCATTTTCCCACTATAAGAGATGCCGTTTGATACAATCAAAGAAGAATTGTTGATGTTATATTGACCGCTACGATATTTAAATGTGTGCAAGAAAGAAAACTGTTCCCCATGTGTATGCCCTGAAAACGTGAGATCAATATTATATTTTGCATACATTTCAAACATATCAGGTCGATGAGCTAAAAGGATGTTAAGCTCATCATCCACTAATGGAGAAACTAATTTTTTAAAGGAAGGTTCCATCACTTCGATTTCATCTTCGGCTGTATAACCCGCTCTTCCTTTTAAAAGAAGATATGGATCTTTCATGCCAATGACATTAAAGGAAGAACCGTTATGATTCACCTTAGCGAAATTGTCATATAAGAAAGTGACGTTTGAATGCGAATAAATTAAAGAATAAAATTCGTTGACCTTTTTCGCGTAATATTCATGATTTCCAACAATATAAAAAGTAGGGATATCTTCGGTGCCATCTAATAATTCTTTCAAATCAGCGATATCACTATCTTTTGAATATTGATCAATAAAATCACCAGTTAAAAACAAATAATCAGGTTCTTCATTTTTAACTAAGTCAACTAAATTACCATTTTTGTATTTAAGTCCGTGATTGTGATAATCACTTAATTGAACAATTTTTAATCCATTTAAATTAGCGTCAATTTTGTCGCTAGCGTAAATATAATTTGTCACCACAAGAGTCTCATCGTTTGTGATAGCAAAAATCATCATCGTAAAGCCGAAAATAATTCCTATAAGAGCAAAAATTCTTATAAAAATTTTCATAAAGTAGACCTAAAAAAATAATTAATGATGGTTTAAAACTTGAATCGATACAGCGTGAGCTTTATCTTCTAGTTCACGAACTATTTGATCAATATCTATTTCTTTTTTAGTTTCTGGAGATAATTTAAAAGTAACTTCGATACGTGTTTCAGTTCCATCGTTAACAATTTGACTTGTTACATCGGTCACAGAGCATTCATATTTTTTAGCAACGCTTAATAAAATCGTCATGACTGGAATATCTCCAGGAGTGAGCATAATAAGTAGAGGATTCGTTTTAGCGATAGCTCTTTCAAGTCTACGGAAACTTACTAAGACAATCATCACCACAAGCGTGCCTCCAATAGCCAAAGTGAAGTTCATCGATCCGCAGCATAAGCCAATAGCCATGACTAGCCAAATTGTTGAAGCGGTCGTTAGACCTTTAATGCCACCGTTTCCATGGATGATTGCACCCGCGCCTAAAAAACCAACGCCAGCCACAACTTGGGCGGCAAGTCGAGCAGCATCTCTATTTAAACCGTTTCCTGTAAATATAACAGGAAAACCATAAATAGAAATAATCATAATCATGCATGAACCAACACCAACTAAAAGGTGGGTTCTAAGACCAGCGCTTCGGCCTCTTTTTTCTCTTTCAAAGCCAATGATTCCACATAAAATCACAGATAAAATAAGAGCAATCGCACATAAAATGACATTGCCCCAAGGCCAATCACCTTGCTGATAAGTGCCAAAATTAGAATTGAAATATTCGGCTATTTTTTGATCTATTGTAATCATTGCTGCATCCATAAACGTGCCTCCGCTTCTTTAGTAGATTGATAATAACATATAATTGTTATTAAAACTAGTAAGCGCTTTCTTTAATAGTTCCAAATTGAATAAACAGTATAGGAAAATGAATAAAAATCAGTCTTTGAAAACTGAATTTCCTCGCTTTGTTGATAACTCATCAATAGACCATTGCTATCAAACTTTATGTTTAAGATAACGCTATTGAAGGTGTCGCTATCTTTCTTAGTGTAGTTTCGTTTAATAGTTAACTTTTTGTTATCGATAATATATTCCAAATCGTAATCATTCTTAGAAGCGATGTCTTCAAGATAATTCTCGTTAACAAGATAAGTTGAAATATCTTCATCGCTCACATTTTTAATTTGCGTTAATCCTTGAGAAAATCCTTCTTTTATTTTTTCTTCTTTCAACGATAAGCCATGCTCACCAACGCCAGTAAGAGAATTGACAACTGTTGTAATACTACCTGACTTCTCCTCTAATTTGGTTGCATCAAAGCTAGATGCAAGCTTCTTGGCCTCAGTTAAAGAAACATCAACTGCACATGAAGATAATAGAAACGGAAGAGATAATAAAATAGACAAATATCTTTTCATAAATTGTTATTATTTAGGCAAATTGCCAGCTAAATCAGTTAAACTTTCAAGAATCGAACGACGTTTCAAGATGCCAATAAATTTATTACGGTCATCTAAAACAGGGATGAAATTTTGATCTAAAGCTAATTGAACGACTTCAGAAAATGTAGCGTTTATATTAAGTGATTTATATGAGCGGTATCTACCGACATCTTTTAATAAAGTGTTTTCAGACGCTTTTAAATCAAAGTTATGATAATTTTTGATGAAGCGAAGAATATCACCTTCGGAAATTGATGAAACATAATTTCCTTCGCTATCGATGATAGGGACAACGCTAAATTTATGATAATCGAATTTTTCAAGTGCTTGCCTAATCGTGGTGGATTCAGTTAAAAAATAAGTCTGATTCTTAGGAAGTAAGTAAGCAAAGATATTAAATTTTGTATCGTTCATGTGAACTAATTATAAATAATTTCTCTCGCTTTACAAGATAGCAAATTTAATTGACTAATCATTATATGATTCGATGGACAAATTATTTTATCTAATTAAAAAGGACGGAAGTTTCCTTCCGTTCCTAATTAAGATTTAAAGTCACTAGGATTAAGTTTTGTTCCGCTATAAGATTTTATGCTTTCATCATAGCTATATGTTGCAGTGCGAGCGCATGTAGTGTAGTTCACAGCATCATAAAACGTAATCCAATATTGACTACTTGAAGAAACGACTTTGCCATTTTTAACAACGACTGTGTCATCACTTTTAAGTTCATTAACACATGTAGTTCCAGAATAAACATCATATTTAAAATTTAGTTTCTTGGTGCCATCAACTGTAAAATCAACATCGTTATCATCACATTCTAAAGTAATTTTACTATATTTGGTGTCATTCTTGATCGATTTATAATTGCTATAAGCATAATCAAGAAAACTATTTAAATAATAGCCTTTAAAGGAGGTACAGCTGAATTCTGGAAATGATGCACTGCCTTTTTGATAATAGGCAACTTTATTGTCAGTGTCGCCATCACCATAATAAGTAATTTGATAGAAGGCATCAATATTATTAACGACAGTTTCACCTTTTTCATAAACTCCAGTTGTTGTTGAAGTATCTAATTTTTGACTAAATTCTTCGCGATAAAAATTATCTTGATATTCGATGCCGTTTCCTTCTTGAGTCCATCCAACTTCAATGCCGTTATAGTTAACAGTTGTGCTTGAATAGTTCACTTTGTTTGCATCAAAACCTAATTTGTCAAATTTAGCATAGTAATTTTGAAATTTTTCTTCGATAGTTTGTTCAACAGGATCAACGCTTGTCGATGTAGTTGAAGTATCTTCACTTACTGAAGTAGTTGAATCTGTGCTATTAGAGTTACAAGCGCACAAAATAAGAGGAAGAAGTGCAATATAAAATGTCTTTTTCATGTTTTCAATCCTCCATTAACGAGAAAACAATAGGTTTTCCCGCGCCTGTATAACCTTCAGCAACCGACAATTTAACTGTCTTAAGGTCTCTATAGATAACCATTTCATCAAATCCATAATAAGGATTTAAGTCATTTCCCTCATCATCTTCAGTTATTGTAGTAACAGTAGCTTTATAATCAGTTAGGACAAAAGTAAAGGAAATCTCTTCATTCATTCCAGATGGCCAATGAATCGTAACTTTTCCTTCTGTGGAACTTGTAAAAACTAAATCTGCATTAAAATTATCAATATAAAGATCATGCGAGCAATGATAATTATGGCTTGTTAGATAAGCATATAGTTCTTCATCGGTTGAAACTGCTTTTCTTTTACAATTGTAGGTAATAGATTTAGTGATTTCAGGTTTCTTAATCGATGAAAATGTAACAGTAAAGCTATCGCCTTCTGCTACATCAAGGACTTCAAAAGTAAAATCAATAGTCTTTTCATTAATTGTAGAAGTTATATTCACCATGTTCTCTTTATCAACCGTGGCGACAATATCACTCTTATCGGCATCATTTGGATTAGGTGTTATCCTAATTTTTGAATAAGTTGAGTTGTTATAAACATATCTAGTTGTCTTGAATGTATCAGCATCGATCTTAACAGTCTCTGTTTCGATACCACTATAAGTGTCATCATAGCTCATTGATTTAAGTTCTGGAGGTAAAACCGTCACTTCGACTTTTGCTGTCGCTCCTGAAAATGCGGTTAAAGACAATGTGGCTGTTCCAGCTTTTTCAGTATAGAAATAAATGTTATCAACACTTACAACAGATGTGTCGCTTGATGCATCCGCACTTCCGGCATACATTTCTAAATCTACCGCCTTAGCTGGTGAATAAGTTTTTGCTCGGAAACGAACATATTTTTTAGTAGGCAATTGATCTAGGGCTACGACAACCTCATCATTGTTGTCAAAGTAATAAGCTTCAACTTCGCTAACATAGAAAAGGAAATATTGCGTTGGATCAATTAATGTTGAAGGAGCACTTGTTCTTGAATCATAGCTGAGTTTGTATTCAGTTTCGATTGTGTTTGCATAACTATCTTCTTCATCGCGGCTATAAGTGATTGAATAACTAGTCTTGAATGAAGTAATTTTTTGGTCCTTAACAGTAAAACTAAATTCATCTTTAATCGTAGTTAGAATATCTTCATCAGTGTAGGAATAAGAAAAAGTGTTGATGTAGTATGTTTTTACACCATTTTCCGTTGTTTGATAACCTTTAGGAAGATTTCCAGATAAATTAGCGTTGCCAGTAAAGTTAGAAATAATGTAGTTAGAAGCAATCATTGCAACTTGCTTTGCTAATTGACTTTTAACTGAACTGCGTAACAAGTTGTAACTATTTTCTGTTCCAGAATCGATGATAAACATTTGTTTAGCGCTATCGCTACCAAGTTTAGTAGTTCCGTCTTTATAATCAGTTACGAAATAAATGATGTCGCCATCAAGCGGATAAGAAACAACTTTAACGATTTGCTCGTAACTATCACTTATAGTTGTAACTTTTTCTGGATCAGAATTTAAATAAGTAACTTGCTTATTACCAGTTGCATCAGAAACTTGACCATTATAAATATTCCAAGTTTCTTCTGTGGTTTCTTTGCTTACGCCTTCTTTAATCGTGGTTTCACTATATTCAACTTTATTCGACAAATTGAGCTCGTTTGTGGTTAAACCTCCACGAAGAATAGCAATCATGTCAGTTAAAGAATAATCAATTGTACCATCTGCATCGCCATCATCTGGAAGAGAAGTAGTGTCGGAATCAATTGGTTCAGTTGTTGAGTCAGAATTCTCGTTTGAGCATGCCGCTAAAAGAAATAAAGCGCAACCTAGTGATAGAATAATTTTTTTCTTCATTTGTGTTAATCTCCTTTATGCACTTTAAGGCGGACCAAATGGCCGCCTTAATTTTGCAAGTGTTTGTATAAAATACAATATGGTTTTTAAGATAAAGTCTTACGATCAATGAAATTAAATGATTGACTCTTAGCTTTCTCTGATCCGTAGTAACAATAAATAGATGACACGAACATCGATTCAGCACTTTCGTAGGAAACAGATACTAATTTGATCCAGTTTCTTCCAGTTTTCTCTGGATAAACGATGGTGAATTCTAATGTATCTTCATCAACAGTCCAAGTGAAGTCATCTTGCATATCAATTGGAGAGCCAGATGAATTATCTGAGTTAAAGAATGTTCCTGTTCCATCTGCGTTAAAGTTAATAAAGAAGTAAGAATAATAATTTTGAGATGCACCTTTCAATGTATGAGTTGAGAGAGCTTCTTTTAATTTATCTAAAGAAGGTTTAGTTACAGATTTAAGAGATAATGATTTAGTAACTGATCCATCAATACCAGTAGCTTTTAAATAGACCGTTCCAACATCAGCAGGTTTAACACTAAAGACACCATCGCTCTTTTTGGTAACAGTTGCGTTGACTCCACCAGTTTTACTTGAATCGACTTCAAGAGTGGCATCTTGTACGGCTAAAGTAGGAGTAACTGTGACTTTTAATTCGTTTTCTTCATTAGCAAAGATAGATTCTCCTTCTGCTTTAGAGAATGTCACGCTAGTACCTTTTGGTTGAGTTGCAGTTAAGCTAACTTCTTTGACTTTTCCTAGGCCGTTATCAAATTGGAGATTGAATTTTCCAACTTTTTCAACAGTAAATACAGCGTTAGAAGTATCAACTGAAACAAAGTCATCAGTCGCGCCGACAACACGAGGCTTAATCGTATTTAATGAAGGATTGTCATGAGAAATAACATTATATTTGTAGGTTGAATTTCCAACAACAGTCGCATCAGTGACTTCAGTATAAGGAGAAGAATATAAGAATAGTTCGACATCGTAATCATTCATTACAAAGTCTTCAATATCAAATGGCATTTCAACTAAATCTTTGTAATCACGAGTCGCGGAATATGTTAATCCGGTGTCAACTTTTGCAGTTGCTCCATCGTTAATTTTCTTTTCGTCGCTATTGTAATCAGCCATTGAATATTCTTGATATGTGAAATCAACTTTTGAAACAAAGTGATCACCATCAACAGTGAGACTAATTTCAGTAACTTTCACACTGCCAGAAGAATAGCTTGCTGGATATATGCTACTTAACTTTGTTGTAAAATATGTCTTATCAGATGAGATATCTGTAGTAACAGTCATAAAGCCTTCAGTAGAGTTCCAAATATTTCTATCATTTACAACTTTTGAAAGAATATCATCTAAGAATCCAGCGGATGATGATTTAGTTTTCGCATCAGCTTTGGTTATTTCATAGTCGCTTGATGTGCTTTCTTCATCAACAACATTGTAAACATGTGGATTAAAAGTTAGTGAATTAACGGTAACACCTCCATCGTTCGTGGTTTGAATATCATAGAAATGTTCATCATCATAAAATCCAGCTTGATAGAAATAAGCACAGGCAGCACGCGCCGATGTATTCTTACGATAGTTTCCTTGAATAGCAACATTGCCATCGCGTGAACTTCTTGAAACTAAATCAAGATAAGGATATGAAAATGTAGAATATGTATTGTGGATTTTTTCTTCAGAATTAAATGTACCCACAACTGCGATACCTTCGCTAAGAAGAGTGGCGACATCATCTTTGCTTGTTGGTTCAGTGAAATCATCAGCTAATTTGCTAACTTTTCGAAGTGAGCCATCACCTTTTGTGTATAGTAATGTCTTCAATGTAACTGCGTGATTAGGCATAGTAAAAGAACCCGCACCATTTTCATCAACAGTGAGAGTTTTATCATCGAGCATCACCGCGGTTAATTCTTTTAAGTCGTTTGTAACTTCGACAGTAAATTTCACTTCTTCGCCGGCGTCAAATTTAGCGTCGCTATTGTCTAAAGTGATTGTCGATCCATCTTCTGCATTAACGTTTACAGAAAAACGAGTGTCAGTTTCGGAAGTTGTTGTAGTGGTTGTATCGCTAGAATCAGCGGATGTATTGTTACAACTAGCTAAGACCCCCCCGCATAACACAAAAGCGGATAGAACTAATAATTGTTTTTTCATGTGTTAATTTCTTCCCTTCGTAACTATTCACTATCGATATGATTAATGAATAATAATTTGTATTATATTGAACTCTTCCTTCAAAGCAACACAAAATAACAATTTTTTAGACTAATGTT
>CAVKNZ010000035.1:0-12074 GCA_963657885.1 Bacteroidaceae bacterium | reverse complement strand
CAACACCCCAATCCTCGTCGTTGTCCTAGTCGCATTCACAAGCGTAACCGCTATCGGAAGCTACTTCTTCCTTAGAAAGAGAAGATACAACTAAAGGTACTTATCGACTTTAATTAGTCATTAGGTATAAAGCGCGAAGCAACTGTCCCCCAGACTTCGTGCTTTTTCTTTTCATTAGATGAGAAAGTGATCGCAACAAAATAGAATAATTTTCTTCTAAATCTTACTTATTTTAAATTCACTATTGCATATATGTATATATAGGCGATAATTTTGACGACGAACATATTTGTTTTGCATAGATTTGCAAGAAACGAAAAAAATGAAAAAATCTTTATTCTTATTTGCTACTGCCGCATTAGTTTTAAGTGGCTGTAACAATAACACATCATCGTCTACAACAAGTGAGACAAATTCATCTTCTAATTCAACAAGCGAAACAGTAGAAATAACTGCTGAAAAATGGGATGCAGCATTTGAAGAAGTTGTTAAAAATTATACTTATAAGCAAACTTCAGATAATAAACCAGTAGGAGTCATGGAGTT
Organism: Bacteroidaceae bacterium; assembly: GCA_963657885.1. Lineage (GTDB taxonomy): Bacteria > Bacillota_I > Bacilli_A > RFN20 > CAG-826 > Fiminaster. The sequence continues at coordinate 11,528 of CAVKNZ010000035.1, read as the reverse complement.
TACTGATAACGGCTATCATATGGAGGCGTATAGCTATGATGAAACAACTACTGTAAAATCTGAGACATATTTAGAATGGACCGCGGACAAGGCTTATCAGTATTTCTATGATAAAGAAAGTGAGAAATGGGTAAAGCTAGAAGTCACAGGAGATGGTGCGAAGAAGGATTTTCTGCTATTGAATTCGAAAGGCCAAATGACTTTTATCGGTCGTTTCTCTGATTTTAGTTACGATGAAGAAAAAGGTGGATACTTTGCCGAGTCAAGCAAAACTACCGAAGTAGAACTTAATGGTGAAAAAGCTGGCAATCTTGAAATGTCAAATGTCTTAGTCAAATTTGATAATGATAAAATTAGCGAAGTAACTACTTCAAATACATCTCTTACCTTAATTGGTTCGACAACATTTACCTTCCCAACAGTTTCCGAATAATTAAATCTTAAATCAATAAAGACTATCCTCGTTGATGCTTATTGATGCTGATAGTCTTTTTTCGTTAGATGACAAAAAATAAAATACTGCTTGATATATATATATATATATAGGCGTAAAATCTTTATTTGCTAAACGCAAATGGAGAAAAACACAATGAAAAATATAGTTAAATTAATGGCTCTAGTAAGTCTAATCGGTGGACTTGGCGTAGCTATAAATAATGGTAACAATGTCGTAGAAACAAATGCTATTTCAAGCGATTATGAAATCGTTACTGATTACAATAGTTTATCAACCGGCGATAAGATTGTTATCTATGATACTCTTTACGGATATGGTGTCACCGGGCTTGGAAGCAATGGTTGTGCAGCAGTAAGTAAAACGGAATCGCAATTTAAACAATATGTGGTTACGATGGTATCAAATGGCTTTACTCTATATGATGAAAGCGTTGGAAAATATTTATCTGCAACAAATTTCGCCTCCGATTACAGCACAGCAAGTTTTACATATGCTAGTACAGGCGCAACATGTTCGTTCTCAAACAAAAGATTCGGTCTTTCTTTTAGTAACATTCAATATGGCGTAGCATTTATTTTAGGTCATATGTCAACGGATACAAATTACACATTTTATAATGCGAATAAGACTGGTCCATTAGCGATGTATGCCTATAAATTGAAAGATTCAGTTACCGCTAAAGAATGGGCATCTAAATTTTTAAGCCAAACAAAGTCAGCATGTAATAATCCAGATGATAATAACTATGAAGCATTAAGCAAGGTGTGGACGACTCTTAAAACTAGTTATACTTCATTGACTAGTAATGTTAAAAACGCCATAAAAAATGGTACAGATGCAACAATAACTGAAGCTATGGCTCGATACAAACACATCATCAATAGATATACTCAAATTGAGGATTTCATCTACGGAAGAACTGCTACAACATCGGCATCAAATATCATCAATCGTTCAAATGATAGCAATACTATGATTATGATGGTGACTTTAATAAGCTTTGTCGCTATGTCTTCTATCGGTGGCTATATGGTCATCCGTAAGAAAAGACAATAAATAGAATTATTATTAAAACATGCATTTAGAGATAAAATAATGCATGTTTTTTTATTGCTTTAAAATAGCTGATTGCATGTTTTTGGACCATCGTAAAAGAAATATTTGCATGTTTTTGGACCATCACGAATCAAATATTTGCATGTTTTTGGACCCTTGCGCATCTTATCGAAGCTTCTGAAACGCTAGAAAAAAAATCGCTGACTCTTATTCATCGATAGGAAAAATCATGTTTGCGTTACAAATTTAAAACTATGCCGAGAATGTAACGGAAAATGAATATTTTTATTATGCTAGTTATAAAGAAAACCCTATTTCTAGGGTAAGATACGAGACTGTCTCTCGCGGTTTGGCGGGACCATGTACGGCGCCCTGCCAAAAGGTATTTCCTTTGACGCCTATTATGTAACATGCAAAAGTGATCACATCAACAAATTGTCGCAATAAAAGAAGCCCGTGAATTGAAAAATTAAATGCAACATATACTCTTAAGCGATGCTGAGTCTTGCAATGAGGAAGGTTTTAAGAACAAATGGGTATCCTCTAAAATCACAACAGATAACTCATAATCAGTATCGTATAGGCAACTTTAAAGAATAGTTTTTTTATTCTAGATACCGGAAAAATAGCACGATAAAAAAGCAAAAAAATAATTTGGCATAGATTTTGGCATAGATTTTGGCATAGATTTTTTTAGAAAGATTTCGTTGTTTTTAATCGATATCATCAATATTTTTAACAATAATATCCTTAAAAGACATTATATAAAGCAAGTAATAAGTGACACCGTTATGTTATTTTATTCGCATTAACGTATTAGATACACGATAAAGACAATTAGCTCTAATAGGCAGGGCTCGGAATTATTGTAATTTTAATAGCCATTATAAATGGTTTGCCAATAGCCAGTTTTCTTTGAATTTTTTCTTTCTATATATTTGTTTTCTTTTAAGTATTTCAGATTTTTATCAACCGCAGTTTCGCTTATCCCTAAAATAATAGCGAGCTCTTTCGTAGTTACGCTTTTATCGTTTTTTATTTCAGAAAGAATTTTTTGTCTTGCTATTGTTAACGATTTATTCCCCGCGTTATTTGGAACTTTATTTCCAACCTCATTAATCCAATTAAATGGAATCTTTATAACGATGGAATTTTCTCTAAATTCATATGCATCTTTACCATATGATTTAATAATTTTTGGAACGCCCCTACCAGATTGCTCGCTGATATGCAATTTTAAGAAAATATCCGCGAGCCCTTGATTAACTGGTTTAGATTCACCAAGGAAAAAGCCTTTGAGAGTTTGGTTTGATGGAAGGGCGCCTCGCGAAAGTATTTCTATTCTATCTGAAAAAACACTTATCATCGGCGCGTATCCTTCAATCCACTTATTGTGGACAAAAGCATTAATTATTGCTTCTCTAAAAGGTTGGCTTTCAAATAATGGCACTTCTTTTCTTTCGACAACGCGATTAGTTTCATCTGTTTGAATGATGTTTAATACATCGCCATAACGGAGTATTTCATCTAAAGAATAAAGCAAACAATTGTAACCAAATTCTCTGACAGAAAAAAGATTTGATGTTTTATCCTTTCCTTCAAAAATAGAAACGCGTATTGGTAGTTCCGAATTATCAGATAGTAGCTGCGCTTGAACATTGTATGAGCCATCTTCTGTTAATAGTTTTAGATTTTGCTTGAATGTTTCTTCTTTTAGTTCGACACCTTTCGAGGCAAAATATACAAATAATTTCTTAAAAGATAAATTCTGATAATCAGATTTTGTATTGATAATTGTTGGCAATCCATTTTTAAGAATGTCAAATAGCTTAATTTCTTTATTTGGAAATTTATTTAATTTATCCTTGCTTGATCCAATTCTTATATATCTAACGCCATCATAAGAAGTAGGTATATTAGAAGCAGCATCTATAAATAAAATAACAATTCTTTTTCCATCTATTTCATCTTCTTTAAATTCGAAGTCAATTTTTGGCTCAACTTTCCTAGCTAAATAGTGAATCAGTGGTTCGCCATGTTCGGCATTTTTATAATAGTTAAAAGTAGTTCCGATGATTTCGTGAGTTTTATCGTGGATGCCCCATATTAAGTATGCTTGATTTCGCCCACAGTATATAGCGGCATTAGATAAAGCAGAAATGTATTCGCCTATATCATCATCACTTATGATATTAGCTTTAAATTCAAACCATTCTTCTTCGTAAGGATGGGATATAACTTCATTAATTAATTTATCAAATATCATGAAGATTAGCCTCCTTTTATTCCCAACCAAATTATAATAAATGGTTGGGTTTATTTCAAGAAAATAGTCTTTAAAATTATTGTCCTGTTAAGATAGTATAAATGTTTCACCAAAACCAGTTTTCTTTCAAATATTTGTTTTTTAACGATGGTTCATTCCTGATTTTATTCCCAACCATTTACAGCAAATTGGTTGGGTTTATTTTGAAAGAATTTTCACCCTGTATTACCTTAGATAATTAAGAAATTAAGTGCATCGCGTACAATAGTAAACTTAAGACAGGGCACGCAAAGAGGGCCACAACAAAATATTTAGCAATGTACTATGCAGTGATCGAAAAAAGGTGTTATATAAGCCGTTATCAGAGACAACGTGACTTAAATTATCTAGATTAAAATAACATGTCCACTTTTTAATGACATGTTGACTGAGCATGTTAATAAAAAGTTCATTTTAAGCCTCAAAAAAGGCATGACAGTTCTACTCCATAGATAGGTTGAACCTCGCCTTTTTATTATTCTAAAGCGAATTAATGAAAAAATATTTTTGATGACTAATTTAACGTCTTCCAATATCCGTTTTTTGTGCCAACGCGAACAATTTTACCTTGATTAATTAAGTCTTTTAAAATGCGCTGGACAGTTCTAGTAGATATTCCAACAAAAGCAGATATTTGAGCAATTGTAATGCTATTTTTATCTTTGATTAGTTGATAAACTTTTTCGTCAAGATTACTCGAAAAATTAAGATTTTTATCATTACCGTTATTGCGTATGAAAACAAACTTAAAACCATATTCATTCTTTTCGTATTTCCATTTCACATTGTATTTCTTGCATAGTTTATCCATTCTTGAAAAACCGGTTCCGGATTTTTCAACATCTTTGCTTCTAAAAAGTGCGTCTAGTATTAATGGATTTCTTTTCAAAGATGAAATTCTTTTATCAATAAAATCATTTGGAGTTAAATTTTCAGGAAATGAACCTGGATTTATTATTTCAATTGCATCAGGATATATATTGATTTCATTTAAAAAAGTGTCGCCGTATTTTGCATGTGCAAAACTATTTACCACTATTTCTCTTATTGCCTTTTCAGGAATTTCTGGAATTTCAACTCTTTTTCTAGCTCCAATATCTACTTTCCAGTTGATATGTTCATAAATGTAATTTATGCCCTCATTAACCAAATTGTAAATATTGCCTCGGACACTTTTTAAATCAATAAAATTGATTTTTTCTCGCGATCGATAAACCGCCATTTTAAGTTCTAATCTAGGATTTTTGCCAAATAAAGCATATCCAGCATTATTTATTCTCCCATCATTAATCAAGCCCAACATGGACAATAATGATAGTGTGTCATATTCATCCATCTCTAAACGATTAACTTTTTTTGAATCTTTATAAAAATTCTTTAATGTAGTGATATCAATATCATCAATGGTATATTTGGTTAATTGTTTTTCCCATTCATCTTCATAATGCTTGTTTTGGAATAAAGTTAATAATTCTTTTTGAGACATCGCTCTATTCTCATCTGCGACACGGATGTAATAAACGCCCTTTGAAGAATAAGGCTGATTATTTCCTTGAAAGGCTAGTTTAATTATTTCAATTCCATCCACGGTTATAGTGCTAATGTATGGAGAGATTTTCGGTTCGATACATTCATAAACCGCTCGAGAGATATCTCTTAAAGACGAATCGGTAATTTTGTTTTTCACTAATGTGCCATCATTTTTAACGCCATAATAAATAACGCCTTCACCATGTTTATTCAGCATTGCGCTGACAGATTTCATACTATCAATAGCTTCACCGCTGCTTGACTTAAATTCACATGTTTCTGTTTCTCTTTTAATCATAAAAGCCCTCCAACTATTCTAATCATAACACATAAAAAGTAAATTGGCGTAGATTTTGGCGTAGATTTTGGCGTAGATTTTTTTATAAAAAATTATAGGTTTTCGCTGATGCAATCGATTTTATGAACAATTTTATGCTAAAAAATTTGAATTTTATATTTTGCAAATTTAAGTACCAACAGCATCGCTATTCATTGAAATCGAATAAAAACCGCGAAACGGAAATAAAATAGGGCAGTTTACAAGCGGAAATAAACACTAAAAAATACTTTGGCGTAGATTTTGGCGTAGATTTTGGCGTAGATTTTTTTATGGTGTTTTTTTGCATTTTCAATCGATATTATCGATTTTTTTGAAATAAAAATCGAAAAATAAATTTCAAATATTTTTAAAAAAGGAAATTTATCGCGCCTCAATTATTCGCTGTGGCAAAGATTCATCAATTTATCTTCGCGCCACATTTAGAGCAAAACTTTGCTCCAGGTTTAATTAGACTTCCACAGTTCATGCAAAACGCTGGACCTTTAACTTCAATTTTCGTTCCGCAATTAGGGCAAAACTTAGCTGTATTAGGTAAAGATGAATGGCAATTTTGGCATTCAATCGTTTCAGCACTTGCCTTTGAAACTATCTCTACTTCTATTTGCTTTTGAGTTAAGTTATCTTTTTTGATTGTTTTTCCAAATGCAGAAACAGTACTACTTATATTTGGTATTTTTCCTTCTTCAATCTCATCGCCATACTGGTCATTGACATAATCTCTTAAGCTAAATTTAGAAAGTTTTTTCTTTGATGAGATAAACATTTCTTTAAATTCTCGGCCCATTTCTTTAAACTCACCTAGAAGAGAATCATCTTCATCAGCGTCGTCTTCTAAGGAAAGAACTTTAGCTCCATCAAAGAAAGCATTGAACTTAACAATGAGTAGCATTTGCTCACTTTTAAGAGTTATTCCATTAGCAAATCGAGTTAGAAACATAAAATAATCTTTAATTAAATAAAGATATTGTAATTTCTCATAGGCATCATCTTCTAAATCCGGATACTTTCTTCTTTCTTCTTTTGAAAGTCTTTTTGTTTTTGAACTTTTATATAAATTTAATAATTCCGAAGCTTCAGAATAGAAAGAGTTAACAGTTAAGCAAATATCTTCATAATTGTTTTGAGTGTATTTTAAGCACGCTTGAATGCCACTATCGATATCTTGCAATTGGCTATCACTCTTACGATGGTTATCACTCTTGCGGTTTTTGGCTTCTAGTTTTGCTTTTTTTTATATTCATACTTAGCAACCTTTACATCATTCTTTGATGAACCAATAAGTTTTTTAAATAAGCCCATAATTATTCGTCCTCCTTAACTGAGTTATTTTTAAATAATCCTAATATGACTAAAAGAGAAACTAGCAATATAGAAATTAATGTTACTTGGATAGTTGCATATTTCTTGATTTCTTTTCTCAACTTCTTGCGAATTTTTATAGAAAAACCCTGTTTTAATCGATGGATGAATGTTGTGCTTTATAACGTGCCAATTGCCCATAAGATAATGGCAATAGCCTAAGAACAGTCAACATCAATAAAATTCAATCTATACAATTAAAGGAAACAACATTTATTGAAAAAATATATTTTCAATTTTTATTTTATAGATATCATTAAATAGAAACAGGAAATCACTATGTCAGAATTAACTAAAAAAGCTTTATCAAATGAACTTAAGCAACTATTAAAAGAAAAGACTGTTAATAAAATAACGATATCAGAGTTATGTAATAGAACCGGCATCACTAGACAAGCTTTCTATTATCATTTCGCTGATTTAACTGAACTCATAGAATGGACATGCTATGTCGAAGTGGAATCAGTCCTACAAGAAAATCGTAACTACTCCACTTGGGAAGCAGGTTTTCTAGATATCTTTAAATTAGCTCAAAAAGAAAAATCATTTATCATGGGCATCTATCACGGAGTGTCAGTATCGCTTCTTCAAGATTATATGTGTCGCTTAACTTTCCCTCTTTTAAAGCATGTCGTAAATGAAGTAGCTAGAACATTCTCTATCGATGATGTGACGGAAAAGGATAAAGAATTCATTGAACGATTTTATACAATTTCCTTTGTTGATATCCTCATCTCTTGGGTTGATAGAGATATGAAAGAAGATCCAAAAGCTATCATTGATCACTTATCACCTCTTATTAAAGGCACCATTCCTAACGCCTTAAAAGCTTATTCAGTCCGTAATTGACAACTGTCAAATTTTTTGTCAATTTATTTATTTTGAAATTATTTTTTACACAATCTTATTTTTGACTAATTAAATCATCTTTTATTTTCTTTATTCTTAAGCTGTCGAAAGACAAAAGGAGAAGAAAATTATGTATTATTCAGCAGGTAATTATGAGGCCTTTGCTCATCCAAAAAAACCAGTTGATGCGGATAAGAAAAGTGCCTACATCATCGGAAGCGGTCTAGCCGGATTAACCGCGGCGTTCTATTTAGTTAGAGACGCTCAAATAGATCCCAAGAAAATCAAAATTCTTGACCGCGATGCCTTAGCCGGCGGAGCCTGTGATGGCTATCACGATCCCAAAAATGGCTTCATCATGCGTGGAGGCAGAGAAATGGACAACCATTTCGAAGTCATGTGGGATGTCTATAGAGATGTTCCTACATTAGCTAATCCAAATGTCTCAGTCTTAGATGAATATTATTGGCTTAATAAAGAAGATCCAAACTATTCACTATGTAGAGCCACCGCTAATAGAGGAGCGAAACTTCCAACCGGACAAGATTTCACTTTAGATAAAGAAGCTCAAAAAGAACTATTAAAACTATATTTAACTAAAGAAGAAGACTTAGAAGATAAAAAGATCAGCGATTGCTTTGATGAACACTTCTATAAATCCAACTTCTGGCTATATTGGCAAACCATGTTTGCCTTCCAAGAATGGAGCAGCGCTTTAGAGATGAAACGTTACATCCAACGCTATATCCACCACATCGATGGACTTCCTGATTTCAGCGCTCTTCGCTTCACGCGTTATAACCAATATGAATCGATGATTTTGCCATTATTAAACTATCTAACTAAAAGAGGAGTTAAATTTGTTCCTCATTGCGAAGTGAAAAATATCATCGTCGACGCAAAAGATAATGACCATAAAGTAGCTAAACAAATTCAATGCCTCATTAACGGCAAAGAAGAGATATTTAATATCGGCGAAGATGATTTAGTCTTTGTCACCAATGGCTCATGCGTTGATAGCACTCGTTACGGCTATCAAAATATAGCTCCAGAATATCAAAGCATCAAAAACGGAGAAGGCGATTCTTGGAATCTATGGAAGAAGATGGCTGAGCAAGTTAATGATGATAGTTTTGGTCATCCAGAAGTATTTGCAGGAAACATCGAAGAGACCAACTGGATGAGTGCGACAATCGATGTCGATGATACATTGCTTCCATATATCACCAAAATCACTCAAAGAAATCCTCATGACCATAAAGTTTGTACCGGTGGTATCGTAACGGTAAAAGATTCATGGGACTATTGGAGATGTTCATGGACCATCAACCGTCAAGGACAATTTAAAGATCAACCTGAAAATAGAACGCTTATTTGGTTCTATGGACTATACACAAATAGAGAAGGTAACTATGTTAAAAAGGCGATGCGAGATTGTACTGGTAAAGAAATCGCCATGGAATGGATGTATCACATCGGTGTCCCATTAGATAAAATTGAAGAATATGCATCTAAGCACGCAAATACCACCACTGCGTTTATGCCATATATTGATGCCTTCTTCCAACCTCGTAAAAATATCGATAGACCAAAAGTCGTTCCGCAAGGTTCAATTAACATTGCTTTCATTGGCCAATTTGCAGAAATCCCAGCGGATACAATCTTTACAACTGAATATTCAATGCGTTCAGGAATGGAAGCAGTATACACTCTTATGAATGTCGATCGAGCTGTCCCAGAAGTCTGGGGATCGAGATTCGATGTTCGTGAAATGCTTAGAGCATCATATTATGCAATTGATAGAAAGCAACTTAAAGACATGGATTTATCGGTCGCCGAAAGATTCTTATTAAAACGTGTCCTTAAAAAGGTAAAAGGAACAGATGTTGAAACGTTATTAAAAGATTCAAATCTTATTTAAAGCCCTCCCCCAAAGCCCAAAGTTAGCCTAAAACTGCGGGCTTTTTCTTTGCTCGCTTACCAATAAAAGAACAAAAATAAATCCAAAAAAGAAAGATGCTGGTGTCTTTATTCAAATAGCGTTGATTAAACACTTAAAAGATTACGTTAAGAATTGTTTATATTGTCATATTCTTTTAAGACATATGTTGAGCCATTATATCCAATGGCGATCATCTTCATAGTAAAGCCAACATCATCAGTCTTAAGTGAATTTGTCCAAAAGGCATGGATTTTAATTTCGCTATCCTTTTTAAGAGATAACTTATAAGCGAAATTATAAACAGTATTTGTTTCGCTTGGTACTTGCACATCATCTATATATAGATAAGCAGTGCTAAACATCGTTAATGCATCTATAACTAGATACATATCAATGGCTACTTCTTTCTTCGATGTGAAATACCAATAATTTCCAGCTTCGCTTAAATTATCTTTTTCACTATTATAAGCGATAAATTCAGTTGATGATTTAGAAAACCAATAACTAGTGTCAGATGGACTGCTATTTGTGCAACCCGATAAAACGACGCTAGAAAAAGCTAACAATGATGATACTAATTTAGTTGATAATGATTTTCTCATATAAGTCCCTCCCATATTCAATTGTTAAATAACAACAAACGAATAAAAATCTCTACCATAATTAATCATTTCTTATTTTCGATGATGCTCAAGTGATGCATATCTTTCTAATAAGAAAATATTATCTTATAAAGAGGTTTAAAGCAAATTGCCATAATTATAAATTTTGTCTTTTTGTGTGATGAGCTAGTTCACCCAAAAAGACAGTTCGCTTCGACGTTTGTTTTTGGTTTGGTCGCACCGCTATCTATTACGGCCCATAGGTACTTGAATGCCGGACAGCACGGATGCTTAGTGCCATCTACGGAGCTATCATGATTAGCTCAAGGGCATTATAGCAAACTAGTAGAGGATAAGATTAGTTTAGTTAGTTTGTGGTAGCGTTGGTAGAGGGTGTCGGAGGGGGTGGTTGAATTTAGTTTTGCACCTTGTTTTTATTTATGCTGAGGTGGCAAAAATGATTTATGGATATACAAGAGTAAGCACAAGAAAGCAAACTGAAGGATATGGATTAGAAGTTCAAAGAAACGAGATAATCAGTAAGTACCCTACCGCAACAATAATTGAAGAGCAATACACAGGAACAAAGCTAGATAGACCGTTATTTAATGAATTACTAAATAAACTTAAAGAAGGCGACATTTTAATTGTTTCTAAACTCGATAGATTCGCTAGAAATACCGTTGAAGGCATAAAAGTCGTTGAAAAGTTATTCCAACTTAAAGTAGCTATTCATATATTAAATATTGGCTTATTAGAAGACACTCCGATGGGAAGATTCTTTTTAACCACCATGCTAGCAGTTGCAGAGCTAGAAAGAAACATGATTGTGGAACGAACTCAAACCGGTAAAGAACTAGCAAGACTTCGAAATGATTATCATGAAGGAAGACCTAAGAAATTCACTCAGGAAGAGTTAGATAACGCTGTTTTTCTGCTATCTTTTCATTCATATCGAGAAGTTATCGCCATTACAAGTATCAGTAAATCAACATTAGTTAGAGCGCGAAAAGCAACTAAAAACACATAGTTCCAAAAGTTACAGTGTTTTAAACCAGCTTTAAATTTCTCCAAAAGCGGAGGAATAG
>CAVKNZ010000034.1:0-12526 GCA_963657885.1 Bacteroidaceae bacterium | reverse complement strand
CTATCTAAAAGCTTTTTAATATCAGAAAGTTCTAATTTATTTAAACCAACCTGAATAAGCGTCCCCACAATCATTCTAACCATATAACGCATAAAGCCGTTCCCAGTGATAATAAAAGATAGGATGTTATTTTCTTCTTTGATATCAAATTTAGAAATCTTACGAACAAAATTAGCTTCATCTTCCTCTTTTGAAGTAAAGTTTAGGAAAGAATGTTCTCCTATAAATAGTTTCGCGGCCTCTTTTATTTTATTTACATCCAATTTTTGATGAAATTGATAGATATATAAGCGATTCAATATATCGTTCTCACCCATATTTAGTCGGTAGAGATATGTTTTTTCTTTATAAGAAAATCTCGCGGAAAAATCATCGGAAACAGTAATTACTTTATTGATGTGGATATCATTTGGAAGTAAACAATTTAATGAATACCTAAATTTATCTAAATCAGTTATTTCTTTTGCGTCAAAATCAAATGTTTGATTAAGCGCGTGTACCCCAGCGTCAGTTCGTCCGCTGCCACGAATTTTTATATACGTATTTAAGATTTTCGACAAAACTTTCTCAATTTCTTCTTGAATAGTCTTCGCATTAGGTTGGATTTGCCAACCATAATAATTGGTCCCATCATAAGAGACATAGGCTAAATATTTCATCCTTGAGCCTTTCTAATTTCAACATCAAAAATGCCGAGCAAAATGATATAGGTTGTAAATGCGCATATAGCGATAGATAACCAAGGCAAAAAATGTTCTGTAGACAAAGTAAAATCAAAATGTGAAATGATGATGATTCCGCTCATTAAACAAGCGCACAAAATGAAAGCAAACAAATCAGAAAGATGGAATCTCATCTTATGGTATTTAGTCCTTTTAGCTTTAGGATCATAGCCTCTTGCCTCCATCGCATCTGCAAGCTCTTCGCTTCTTTGAAAAGCACTTATAAACAATGGGACAATCAAAGAAATGAGCGCTCTAATGCGTGATGATATCTTTCCGTGAGAAAAATCGACACCACGCGACTCTTGAGCTTTCTTTATGCGATCAGTTTCATCTAAAAGAGTGGGGATAAACCTTAAAGCTATTGAAATTGTCATCGCAATTTCGTGAGCAGGAAATTTAATAACTTTTAAAGGAGTCATAAACCATTCCAAAGCATTCGTTAAATCTAATGGCTTTGTAGTCGAGGTTAAAATCATCGTCCAAGAAATCATTAAGATAAGTCGTAAAATGATTTTTAAGCTTTGAAAGATAGCTTCATAATAAACGTTAAATCCGTTGATGGAAAAAGCGATATTGCTCGCATTTTGCGGAGGAATAAGTGAATTAATTAAAAGCAATAATATGATGATTATCCATAACGATTTAAGCGAAGAAAATAAATCCTTAAATGAGATGTGAGCAATCATCATCGCAATAAGGGTAAATACTAATAATATGCCTCCGATGATAAAAGTTAATTCGTACGTAGAATAAGAAATGAAAATAGCCACCATCAAAAGAATGAGACAGACGATTTTATTTCTCGGATCTAGTCGATGAATAAATGAATGATGAGGAACGTATCGTCCAAAGGAAATCTTAGACATGTTTAAGTTCCTCCACGAGACTATCTAAATCGTGAATCTTGTTTAAATCAAGTTTATAACCTTTATCAACCAACTTATGAACAACTTTAGCTAATTGAGGCGTCTCTAATGAATATTTTTCGACATCTTCGGAAAATAGTTCCTTAGGTTTACTTACTTTTAAAACTTTGCCATCATCCATAACGATGACATCGCTTGCATGCTTAAAAACGATATTCATATCGTGCGTTACTAAAATTATCGTTTTACCTTCTTCGTTAATCTTTTTAAATAAAGAAAGAATTTCGCTTGATCCAATTGGGTCAAGCCCGGCAGTTGGTTCATCTAAAACAATAACATCGGGATCTAAAGCTAAAATTCCAGCGATAGAAACTCGTCTTTTTTCGCCACCAGAAAGTTCAAAAGGCGATTTTTTAAAATAATCTTCTTTGATTCCAACTTTTAATAAGGCATCACGAGCAATTTTAATAGCCTCTTCTTTTTTAACACCAAAATTAAGAGGCCCGAAGGCGACATCTTCTTCAACAGTTTCTTCAAAGAGTTGATATTCGCTAAATTGAAAAACAACTCCAACGCGCTTTCTGAGTTTTTGAAGTTTCTTAGTTCTTTCTTTTCTTTTGCTTGAGACAATAAATTCATCGACGATAACTTTTCCTTTCGTTGGAAAAAGTAAACCGTTCATTTGCTGGATAAGCGTTGATTTTCCACATCCCGTTTTTCCGACAATACAAGTAAAAGAACCAGGATTTATGGCTAAATTGATATCATTTAACGCTTCATATTCAAAAGGAGAGCCTGGCGAATAAGTATAAAAGACATTTTCAAATTTAATCATAAATATCTTTAAGCACTCCTTCTAAATTGTTCTTTTTTAATAGCTCAGTTAATTTAGCTTTAAAAGGTATATCTAAACCAATTTTTGCTAATTCTTCTTTATAATTTAAAAGTTCATCAGGCGTTAAATCAAAAACAATTTTCCCTTCATCTAAAACGATGACGCGGTCGCTAGAAAAAGCTTCTTCGACATCATGGGTGATAGAAATGATAGTTAAATTAGGATTTTCCTTTCTAAGTTCTTTTATCGTATTTAAGATTTCACTTTTGCCTTTTGGATCAAGCATCGATGTTGCTTCATCAAAAATAATCACATCGCTTTTTAAAGCTAATACGCCAGCGATGGCCACTCTTTGCTTTTGTCCTCCAGATAAATTTTCGGGGGCTTTATCTAAAAAATTATTCATATTCACTTTGCTAGTGACATCTAAAATAATTTGTTCCATCTCATTAGGTGGAACGCATCGATTTTCTAAACCAAAAGCGATATCATCTTCAACGCTAGAGGCGATAAATTGATTGTCCGGATTTTGAAAGACAATGCCGATGTGTTGTCGAATCTTATTTACATTTACTTTATTTAACGGTAAATCAAAAACTTTAATTTCGCCCTCTTTTAATGGGAGTAGACCAATAAGAAGTTTAGCAATAGTCGATTTTCCGCTTCCATTTTTGCCAATTAAAGATATGTAGCTTCCTGAATCAACAGAAAAAGAGATGTCGTTGATGACTTCGTGATTTTTTTCGTATGCAAATGAAAGATGATTAACTTCAATGATTTTCATTGATAACTATTTCTAAATCTCGTCCTTTGTATTCGCGTAGTTTAACGCCAGCAAGTTCAAGCATAAGTCTTGAAGCCTGCGAAGTGACTGTATCATGATATTTATCCGAACAATAAACGATTTCTTTGATGCCAGTTTGAATTATCGCTTTTGTGCATTCGTTGCATGGGAAAAGAGTAACATAAAGCGTGCATCCTTTAAGTTGTGAGCCATCACGAGTATTTAAAATCGCATTAAATTCAGCGTGGCAAACATAAAGATATTTGCTATCAAGTCCTTCACCTTTGTTCCAAGAAATCTTGCTTTCATCAACGCCTCGAGGCATGCCGTTATAACCATTTGAAACAACTTTATGGTCTTCATCGACGATGCAGGCACCAACTTTCGTGTTAGGGTCTTTACTTCTAAGGGCGCTGAGCTTAGCCATTCCCATGAAATATTCATCCCAATTTATTTGAGCTTTGTTTTCCATAATTTGATCTCCAATGCGATTATTTTATCTTAAAAATTAAATTTATTTAATATTTACAATAACGATGATGCAAATAATCATCAAAATGATGATGACACCAGAGACAATTAATGCGCTCCAAGGGGCGTGAAAACCTTTGTTGTCTTCATCAATCTCATCAATTTGTTCTACTTCACCAACTTCTTCATTATTTTTCTTTTCTACATCGTTTTCCATGTTAGACTCCATAGACATTTATTT
This sequence comes from Bacteroidaceae bacterium, assembly GCA_963657885.1. GTDB lineage: Bacteria > Bacillota_I > Bacilli_A > RFN20 > CAG-826 > Fiminaster. The sequence continues at coordinate 8,604 of CAVKNZ010000034.1, read as the reverse complement.
TTCTTGTTAAAGAAAGCAAGAAACTTACTACCAATGTATTTAACGGCACATCGATAAAAAAGACAACCGTTTGAAAGAAAAAGATAACAATAAAATCAATTTCAAAGAAGAAAGCCTTCACGATTGAATTTAAAATAAGCATAACTAACAGTTCACTTATTAAAGAAGTCAAAGCAATAGAATATATGTAATCGTTATTTGGATATTTCTTTTTTATAAAAATAATTGACCCAAATAAAACAAGCGAAAGAAGAATGAGAATAATAAAAGTAATAATCTTTGTTGCTAAATCGTAACTTTGATTAAATATTTCTTCCGCGTTAAAGCCATAAATGCCAACAAATGTAAGTAAACCTAATAGTATAAATAAGAAGAAAAACATCGATATTTTCTCGTTTTTTATTAGTTTCAATAATTTAAAAACGCACCAAGGAAGAATTCCTAGAAGCGTATAAACTAAAGTGAACAAAGGGTTAATTCCATAAGAAGAATTAGGAACAAGTAAGATACCTAAAATGTCACTCGCTCCTCCAACAAGAGCCCCATAAAACGGCCCCAAAAATAAGGACGAAAAAATAATTAACGATGGTCCAAGCGATATGCGAACAAAAGGAAAGCCTGGGATATTTTGTAAAGAAATAAATCTCGTAAAAATAATAGTTAATGCAAGAAAAAGCCCAGCTAGCGACATCTTTAACACTGATCGCTTAAGCATGATTTAGAACTCCTTTTTAACTAAATAAGCAAAGGCTAAAGAGCCAGATACAAGAATTAAATCATCAGGAAATTCATTAATTTTATTTTTAATCAAAGATAGATGATCTTCTTCAAATTTATAGTCGCCTAAATAAAGGAAATAATCGATTTCCGTTCTCGCTCTTTTATGAGGAAATGTGGTTAAGGTAACATCGCTAGATATATTGCCAAGAAGGATGAGCATCGATTCAGTATTTTTATCTTTAAATGAAGCAAAAATAACATGAATTGGACGAGTCTCGTTTTCTAAAGCTTTCGTCAACTTTTCAATACCATCTGGATTATGCGCCCCATCAACTAGAAGGTTTTTGCCAAGATATTCAAATCTACAAGCCAGATTTTGGCATGAAAGTCCTTTTCTAATTGATGCTTCAGAAATAGCCAATTTATCTTTAAGCATTTCCGCCGCTTCAATAGCTAAAGAAGCATTCTCGCATTGATAAGTTGCAAGTGTATTTAGCCTTAAATCTTTTAAAGGATAGTAGTCAAATAATATGTGATCAGATAAAACGCGAACATTGTGAAATTCGTTAACTCTAGATACGTTAACTTTTAAAGCTTTCGCGTATTCTTTGACCGCGTAAAGAGCATTCTCATCAAGATTGCCGACTAAGGCTAAGGAATTCTCTTTGATAATTCCGGCTTTATTAAAAGCAATTTCACTCACTGAACGTCCTAAATATGATGTATGTTCCAACGAAACTTTCGTAATGATACTTAGTAAAGGAGTGATAACGTTTGTCGCATCGATATAGCCGCCCATCCCAACTTCAATAATCACTAAATCTAGATTAAGCATCGAAAAATAGGTGTAAGCAATAAAGGTTTGCATTTCAAATGATGTTAGATGAAATTGTTCGAATTTATCTTGATATTTATGAAAAATAGTCAATAAATCTGTATCGCTGATGTGCTTATCGTTAGCTATGATTGTTTCATTAATTGAAAATGCAAAGGGTGAAATATAAAGGCCAACTTTATAACCTTCTGCTAGATATATATGGTAAAGATAATTGGCTAATGATCCTTTCCCATTTGTTCCGGTGATATGGATTGATTTAGTGGAAAAAGAAAAACCAACATCTTTTAAAAAGTCATCGTAATTACTTCGATCATAACTAGAAAGATTGTGCTTTAAAAAATAATCATTTAATTCTTCTATATTCATAAATCTCGACCGCCACTCTTCTTTGCTTTATCCATCATGCGTTTATCGTCTCTTTCTTTGATAACTTGCCTTTTATCGTATTGTTTTTTGCCTTTAGCTAATGCTATTTCTACTTTTGCTTTGCCTTTTTTTAAATAAATTTTCGTTGGAACTATCGTCAAAGATTTTTCTTTGGCCTTTTGAGCTAATTTAAAGATTTCTTTTTTATGAAGAAGAAGCTTCCTAGTTCTATTAGGTTCATGATTAAAAATATTTCCTGATTCATAAGGCGAAATATGCATATTTAATAAAAACGCTTCATTGTTTTTGATGACAACATATGAATCCGCCAAAGAAGCACCATTGCGTCTTAAAGACTTAATCTCGCTACCTTTAAGTTCAATTCCACATTCTAAAAAATCTTCAAGGAAATAATTGAAGTAGGCTTTTGAATTTTTAACTAATATCTTCACGTGCTGCTCCATGGCATAAATTATATATTTTTGTTTTATCTATTGCATTAAATATAATGCAGCTAGAAAAAGACAACCTATTTTATTCTATTTAAGATGCCAATATTTTTCCTTTGAGATATAGGCAAAATATACGTATAAATTTCATTAGAAGAGTTGATTTCGTAAAGCGTTCCAAAATGATAAAAATAAATGTAATTGTAATTGCGTTTATAAACTGGATAATCATTTCTAAGATTTTCTATCTCACGATTTAAATCGAATAGATTAGAAGTAACAAATGCGAAATAAATCGAATTTTTCAAAGCGAGTCCAGAAGGAATTTTTTCATTACAAATAAGAAAATGATTTTCTAAATTTGTATTTTTTTCATCAATAACATCAACATTTATTCCTAGCGTCTTATCTATATCAGTTAAAGAATAGAATGGTATTTTTTCATCAAAGGAAAGATATTCATAAACTGTGTCATTTTTAAGTTTCTTAAGTAAATATGAGGCTAAATATTTAAAATATTCTTCATTTGCAATGTAAGAAAACTTCTTGATCTTTTCTAATTCGTATTTCCTATGAGCATTTCGCGATAAATTGTATTCTCTTTTAGCTCTTTCAATAACATCTGACTCATCCAATTGATGAAGAATATAATATTGGTCCAATCCCTCTTTTGGAGAAAGAAATCTAATGATATCTTTTGAACTTTCAAGAGTTAAAAAGTGCCAAGAGGAATAAAAGAATCCAAGCCACTCCACTGCTTCTAAAGAATATTTTTGTCTATCAGTTTTTTTAATGAGAGGAGATATTTCTTGTACTAAGCTAAATGAAGAACGAAAAATGTAAAAAGATAAGCCTTCATCGATTTGTTTTCGAATATCGCTCTTCATAAAAGCGTTAATAAAAGAGACAATCTCATAACCATCTTTATAAGCGTCAATAAAAATATTTGCTTGGAGATTATTTATATAATTTTCAAAATAAAGATTTCTTTTCATATTCTTTTAATAATTGATAAAACTTCTTATTCCCATCATTGATTTTATTAATCGCATCTGCATTTTTAATCGCTTCATCGATGCTACTAGAAGAATAGTCTCTAATTATCTTTCTTAAGTGAGGGTCAACGCAGTTATATGAATCAATAAGTTTTAAATTTTTAACTGCTTTATTAGTTTTCAAACAATATTGGTCACCAATGCTAAGCTGAGATAAGCATTTAAGAAGTTGATTAATAGAGATATTGTTGTTAAAAAAGTTATTGATGGAGATTGCCATTCGATCGTCGGCGATAGGACCATAAACAACATCATAATCTGCTTCGGCAACTTTTTTAATCTGCTCAATTAAAGGCATATTTTCTTTAGTTAAGGGTATCTTTTTACGCATATAAGAAATGTAAAATACCCAAGATATGCCACGAAGTTCTAAAACTTTTAAGCCATCTAGAGAAAACGAATAATGATAAATCCTATCCTTCCCAGTGTTCTCAAAAGAGATAAATGTCATCGATTGTTTAAAAGATGTCCCTAGATAAAAACCAGTTCCAAAATCAAGATCTTTACCTTTGTTATATAAAACATCAATACCGCCATTAATGCCTTGCCTTGAGCCATGATAAAAGCCAACTGGGAAAAAACCAAAAATATAATCGTATAAATCTTTTCCGTCAATGTCTTTAAGCGAATCTTTAAGAGAAACGATTTTGTTATATCCAACTTGCGACTTATTTGCTAAATACATCGATACTGATGATTCTGTACAGTTTAAATAACCTGCTAGTTCAGAGTTTAGCAAATGTTCTTTTTCTTTTATTTCTTTTAAGAAGATTGAAAAATTTAGTTCTTTTTCCATATATCAATATTATAATCCTTTTTCAAAATTATTGAACTTGTTTTTATGAGAAAATGCTTATAGTAGTTCGATATTATCAAAATATTAGAATTTATATATTTATCCTTTTTCATTTTTGTTGATGTATAAATATTAGCATTTTCCAATTGCTTATCAGGTGTTTAGCAAAGAAATGTTATTATGTTTACATAAATAACTGTCCTTAATTGTTAATTAATTAGAAAATGAAATATCCAAAAATGATAACTAAAGTAACTCCAATAGTTTTATTAGCTATTACTTTTTCAATTGTTTCCCAAAATTTAGAAAACAACAGTTTTAATAATGCAGTTAATGTTCAGGCGACCGCCAATACAGATAATTTTGCTGATTACACATATTCTGGAAGCTATTACGATTCCATCACCGCAACTGATGAAGGACTTAGTAGTAATCTTAGAAAACAGTTATCAGCAAAAATTGTTCCAGCTGCCTATCCAACCTATGGCGGATCTAGCTCATCAAACGCTTTAGCCTATCTTCTTCAAGAAGCAGATGAAGATCCTACAAATTCAAGTAACATGATTTACTTTTATACTCGAGATTCAGTTAAGAAAAATGCTGCGAGTTCATGGAATAGAGAACACGTGTGGCCTCAATCCCTATCGGGTAGTAATTGGGGAACAACAAAGGGAGGGGCTGATTTGCTTCACATTCGGCCAACTTATAACTCAACTAATGAAAAAAGAGGAAATCTGAAATATGGTGATTTAAATAAATCAGGAACAACACTAACTTACAATAATATGTCATATGGCTGGAGTAGCGGAAACTATTTTGAACCGCTTGATTCAGTTAAAGGCGATGCAGCTAGAATCATCATGTACATGTATGTTGCTTATCAAAATGTTTATACTTCAATGGTAAATATAACTAACGTTTTCGAATCGTATGACACTTTACTAAATTGGCACATTAATGATACTCCTGATCTTTTAGAAGGAAATCGCAATAACTATGCTGAATCTTCTATTCAAAAAAATCGCAATCCTTTTGTCGATCATCCAGAATATGCTTGCAAAATCTTTGGTAGCAGTGCTTCTAATAGCGTGCGAGAAGCTTGCTTTAATAAATATGGAAGCGAAATAACTTATGACGACTTAGAGTCATTATCGATGAGCGAAACTTCTTTATCGTTGGAAGAAGGTAAAACTAAAACATTAAGCGTAAGTCCAACACCATCGACCGCTTCATCTTCTGTTACATGGTCATCATCTGATAAAAGTGTTGCTACTATTTCTAGTTCTGGGCTAGTAACCGCGGTGAGTGAAGGAAGTACGACTATAACTGCAACATCAACTGTTGATTCTTCAATCAAGGCAACTTGTTTAGTAACAGTTCTTAAAAAAGAAGAATCAACTACAGTAAGTAATTCTATAAAAGATTGCTATGATAAAACGCTTGCAAAAAATGAATCTCGAGCCGTTAGCAATGTCTATGGAATATATGTAGGGACTGGCGATGGGTCTAGCCCAATAATCATGAATGGCGAATACGGAATCACACTTTATGGTTATTCAATAAATGAATCATGGGTTAAAAATGAAACTGTTTTAAAAATTACTAACGGAACTTTAACTAATTACAATGGTCTATACGAAATAAAGAAACCTTCAATAACAATAATTACTAATGAAGAAGAAATAGCCAATAATGTTTCGCCTATAATCACATATTCAATGACCGGAAGCGAAACATCAAATAATACTTCATTAGCAAGCAGACTTACTCTAGTTTCCGGAACGATTGCCTCAGCAAATGAGTCCAATAAAGATTATCAAGCCACGATTACCTTGGCGAATTCAAAGACAGTAAATTTATTTGTTAAATCAACATATAAAACCGGATTGCAGAACATAATTGTTACGGGCGCATCATTGACTCTTAAAGGTTTCACAAGCATATATGGTAGTTCTTTCCAGGTTCAAGTCTTTGAAAACGTTAAAGTTAGTGACGATTACACCGCCGAAAACTTCGCCAGCGACTTACTAGATAAAACAAACACAATTTGTTCATCTTCAACAAATAAAAAGAATGATTTATCACCTGTTTGGATTGACTTAGAGCAAAACTATTATTCCAAACTATCAGAAATAGAAAAAACAACACTTATCAATAGCGGAGCCTCATATCAAGAAGGCACAACAATTGAGCAAGCAATGGATAGATATGATTATATTGTTAGCCATTATGGCTTAAATAATTTCATAAATCGAACTATAACAAAAGTCGATTTTAATCTAACTCAAGCAAAAATAAGCAATAACACTTTATTAATAGTTATCATAATAAGCTTTTTCTCTATCAGCGCTATCTCAATCGCGGTTTTAACATCTAAAAAGAAGACAACTAATAAGAATTATTAAAGAAGTAAAAATTTTCTCAATCTCTTTTCTTTTCCATTTGTGCTTATTTTGCCCTGTAAAAGCATTTCGTTTAATAATTTAGATGCTTTTGAACGCGACCAATTGGTTAAGCTTATTATTTGAGACACTGATAGACCATCTTTATTACGGCTCAATAGATCGATAATCTTAGAGGCTTCATCATTATCTTTACCTTTAAAAGTATTCAAAAAAGACATTGTTACGATCGTTTTTTCAGTTGGAATCGATTCTTCTCTAATTAATAAACCAGGGAAATGATTTTGCTTTAGACAATAATTCATTTTCGGAATACCCGTTCCGGCTTTATCAGCAATAGCTAAAAGACGAAATGCTGTCATAATCATCGAATTTCTCGGAATCGAAATACCACCATTTAACGCGCGAGCAAGTGGCACCAACATTTTTCCATTGTTTTGTAGCTCCAGTCCTGTTGGAAAGCGACTAATTAAAAGTGATCCATTCAATAAGAAAGAATGATTAGAAAGTGCATTTACTAATGCTTCCTTTAAAGCTTCTTGCATAAGTCGCGGGCCAATATTTGTAAAGCCATCGCTAACATAAGCAGAAGGTATATTTGAAGCTAATTCAGAATAAATCTTTAAATAGAAATCAAATAAATTGCCAGAAAAAGTACCATCATCGCTCGAGATACGATTAAGCCATTTTTCTCCCGGAGCGTTTTTAATTTGAAAATCTAAATGATAATAAGGAAAAACGCTTTGAATTTATTATAAAAAGAGATAAAAAAGAGCTAGACGCAGATTAATAAACTTGTCTGCATCCTTCATGATTTCTAGCAAACCAAGGCAAAGGCTTTGCAATTAATAAAAGCATCAAAAATCTAAATTCCTTAGTTTTGTTTATAAATCTTTAAAAATTTATACATTCGTGGTATAAATGAAGTAGATAAAGTCAATTTTGGTTCCCAATGTCTAAAAAAGGAGATAATTATGCACACAGATTATATAAAAGAATATGCAATCGAATGTTTAAAAGAAAATAAGATTGAATCCGATTGTTTAGAATACAAAAAATCCATGCTTCAAAAAGATAAAATTCTTAAAACAATGTGCGCTTTTTCTAATAATTTAATGAATAGAAAATTAAATCTAATACTTTTAGGCGTAGAAGAAAATCATGATGTCGACTCAAAAGCCACGCCTATTCGCCCAATTACTGGTTTTAAGGAAAGTGAAATTGAAACTATTGAAAATTCAATAAAAACATTAATTAGTTATGTTAAACCAAAAATGAACTTCGATTTAACTCATGCTTTCATTGATAAAAAAGCTTTTATTATTATCGCATTTAGTAACAATAATAACGGACCTTACGAAGTTACTGAAAAAGCCGAAAAAGATAAAACGATAAATTTAAAAAGGGGAAGATATGTTCGAGTCGAAAGAGAAAGCCGACTAGCTTCTGTTTTAGAAGAATTCAACTTATTAAAAAAATTCGCTAATTACCATTTCAGTGAAGAATATTCAAATGTTGCATCACTAGACAATCTGGACGTCGATTATATTCGTGAATTTCTAGCCTTAACAACAAACAGGAATAACACCAACGTTCTTTCTAAATATGAAATGGCTAAAAATATGAATTTAATAGATTCGACCACTAATCTTGTTAAAAACTATGCTATTTTAATGTTCTCTAGAAATCCTGAAGATTTTATACCATATTCTTTTGTCGAATTAATATACCGTAGCAGTTTAGGCGAAAAAATGATGCAATCTAAAGAATATCGTGGTCCGATATGGAAACAACTTAAAAATGTAATGGATGATTTAAAAAATAACTATATTCATTCAATAACATTAAGAGTGAAAGATGAGGTAGAGAGTGAAACAATTTATAACTATCCATATTCTACAATCGAAGAATTAGTAACAAACGCTATTGTTCATAAAAATTATGAAAATCCAAGAACTATTCAAATTTATATTTATGA
>CAVKNZ010000033.1:0-12577 GCA_963657885.1 Bacteroidaceae bacterium | reverse complement strand
CGATTAAGTGCTTATTTTGTTGTAGATTATGTTAGGCAACTATAAAACTTCCGCGTTGACCATAGCCATATTATACACGCTTTTAAATAATATTTAACAACGCCTTAACACTAAGAAAAAGAAAAAGTATTTATTGTTAATTTGTCGTGCCTTGTATAATAGGAGCAAGGAGATTTTTTATGAATAAAAGAATTTTATTTTTGATACCATTACTATCTATTGCATTAACGGGTTGTAATGGAGGCGATTCTGTCTCTACTAGATCAACGCCAAGCACAACTAAGAAAACTGATAAGGAAATAAATAATATCGATAATCCCTACACAGTTGCTCAATTTTTAGACTATTGTAATCAAAATGTTGCAAAAGATTCAGGCACTTATAGCGAAGGTCTATTTTATATAAAAGCTCAAGTCTATGAGACAGCCTACTTTGAAGATGAGGACCAAAATTATTTTCATATCATCATCTGTGATTCTTTAACTGATGCAACGCAAGTGCCGGCTTTAAGTGTTAATGCAGGTAAAGATGTATCAACCGATACAATTTATCGAGGAGATGAAGTTTTAATTTCTGGATATGGTGAATATTACGATGGACGCTTTACAATTTATCCATACGTGACTACTAATTATGCCCCTACTCTTCATTCTCACACTAAAAAGGATTTCGCTGTCGCAGTTGAGGATGGAAATAATGTCACTTATGACAAAAATCCAGCCGGCACTTATACAAATGGTGAAAAAGTTAGCTTTAAGCCAACCGCTAATGAAGGCTGTGTTATTAAATATGTTTTAAATAACGGAGTTACAATGAGCGCGGATAAAGATGGAAATTATTCTTTTGTTGTCAACGGACCAACAAACATTATTGTTAGATCAGTAAAATCAACACTTGAAGAAGAAGATTTAGAAAAAGGCAATTACGAAGTTAAAATTTCAAAAAGTGTTCTTCCTTTAGAACTTGATATGCACGGAGCAAGCAGTAAGCCAGCAACATCAGTCAATTTCGAAATTGGAAATAGCAAAGATAGTTTCGATAAACTCTATAAAAAATTAACTGTTAATTTCTCTGAAGGCTGCGTTAATTCTTATAAATATGATGAATTCGGACTTGGAAAAGGCAAATCGATGTTGCTTTCAACTACGCAAACTAACATGAAAATTACTTCCATCGATATCGATTTTTATTCCGCTAGTTCTTCGACTGTTTATAAAGCAGATAATGGTGATGATAAAGAAAACATAGTTAAGGGCACAGCAGGAACATCTTCAAGAAGTGATGGCAGTTTCTATTCATATGAAATCAATGGACAAAACGCTTATGTAAAAAATAGTCCCAATGCTGGATATTCTTACAATATGATTTATTACGTGACAGTTAAATTATCAGTTGAATAAAAATAACCTTTTTAATAATAAAGGCGGGATTAGTTCCCGCTTTTATTTATTTTTGATGGGCTATATTTATCAATTCTAAATTCCAAAGATATATAGCCTCTAAATTCGGATTCGAGAAAATGGCCATAAATATCGATGAAAGGATTGGCTTTCACTTCTTTCTCGCTCATGTTAAAACCTAATAGTTTACTATTGAGTGATAATTGAGTGGATAGATGCTTTCCGTAAGAGATGAAATTTAGACCTCTTGATGGCAAATTTTTAATGACAAAATCGGGTTCATCATAGCCCATTCCAAACGGAGAAAATTTCTTAATTATATTGAAATTTGCTTTTGTTATATCGTGGCAGTTTATTTCGATGTAATCTTTATTTTCTTCTTCAATTTTATGCTCTTTACATAATGACATAAAATCAGCTTTAAAATTAGCGTATTCGCTTTCTTTAATGGCCAAGCCTCCCGCGAGAGCGTGGCCTCCTCCACTGACGAGATATTTATTTAGCGAGGCAAATGCTTTTGTAACATTAAATCCTTCTTTTGATCTTATAGAACCTTTTAAGATATCAGGATTAGATTGTTCGCTAGTAAAGACAATAGCTGGAACTTTATATTCGTTTAGTAAACGATTGGCAATTAAACCAATTAAACCTTCTTTTAGATTAGTTTTAATGCATATTCCATCATCTATTTCTTCTAAATTTAGATTAGCAATTGCTTCTTTTGTTAAGGTTTTCCTCTCTTCGTTTATTTGTTTTATCCAAGAGGCTAATTCATCGATTCGTTCGTGATTATCGCTTGTTAGAAATTCCACCAAATTATTCGTCGAACAGTCTTCTTTAATTCGTCCAACCGCATTTATTTTTGGAGCTATTTCAAGTGAAAACGTTTTCTCATTAATAATATTGTTATCTTGTAGAAGAGATAAAGCGTAATAATGATATTTTTCAAAATTAGCTAACGCTAATCGAGTAACATCACGGTTATAATCTTTTAATTCCATTAAATCGCTGACTGTCGATAGTCCAGCAAGTGTAATTAAATAATCATCGTATCGATTTAATAAGGCTTTAGAAAAGAAGAGCGACATATATCCTCCAGAACCTATTATCGATGATATGTTTGACACTGTTGGGTGAATTATTCCAATGGCGTTTACCATCATTTCTGGCACTTCATGATGATCGATTATGATAACATCGATTCCTAGTTCATTTGCCTTATCGATAGCCTCATTCGCAGATATGCCATTATCGACTGTAATTATCAATTTGTAGCCTTTTTTGGCTATTTTTTCGACATTTTTAACATTTAATCCATAGCCATCTAAATAGCGAGATGGAATGTAATAAGATATTGGATAATTAAGTAAATTAAAGGTTTTAACAACTATTGAAGTTGAGCAAATGCCATCGCAGTCATAATCGCCATAGACGATGATTTTTTCTTTATCTTTAATTGCTTTATTTACTCTATTTTTAATCGCTTCTATATCAGGGATTTTATCAACATCAAATAAAGTAATCTCGTCTAAAGGGCGTGACAAATAAGAAAATTCCTCTTCACTTAATTTATAATGTTCTAAAAGTTTATTAAATAATTCCATAATAATTAAAAAAGGCATATAGCCTTTTTTGTGTTAGTCGTTAATGCCGATGAAGATAGTCTCTTCTGGCTCGCTTGTTTTTGGTTTGCTTTGCATTTTGATGCGTTGACGTTTTGCACGATCAATTTTAATTGTTGGCAATTTGACCTTCTTGAAACATTTTCTCAATACTTCTGAAAGTGGCATCAATAATGTTGTTGTAAATAAAGCAGATAACACGATACTTATTAGCATTCCAGCAAAGATTGGGGCCATGCTCTTATAGCCAAATCCAAAATAGTTGATGGAGATATAGGCTGAAAGAATCGATGAAATGAATAATGTTGACGCACATAATGAAGAAGCTTTAATAAGTAGAGACTTGCGTTCTTCATCATTGAGATTGTTTTTATTTTCTTTAAGCAATTCTTTTTCCTTTTCAAAATAAAGCACTGAAGCAATTAAAGAGACAACCGCGGCAATTGGCATGATGAGTGAACAAATTGGCGTAGTTTGAATGCGGCATAAAGTGAATAAACCATATGTAAGTAGGACAGTTGAACTGCTAATAGTTAAAGCAGCAACACCTCTAGAAGGTTTATAACGAAGTGCTAAATAGAAGCAAGAACCAACGATTGCAATCGCGGTAGCTAAGGCTACGTAGCCTTGATGAGGAGCAACTGAAGTTTCATAGGATACTTTTTCTTCGACAGTGATGTATTCATCACTACTTTCTCCTAGCACTTCTTGAACTCGAACATTTATGGCATCTGATAAAGTATCAGCTTCTACCTTTTCATTATTTTTCTCGACTGTGTATTTATCAGTTGAGGCAAATGTATAGTCAAGCGATGTTACAAAATAAGCATATTTAGTTGTCAAAGTTGTTTCGTAATCGTATGTTTCACGATTATTAAGTTCAACATCAGAATATGTAAGAGCGTTGTCGTTGACATAGATTTTAGCAAGAATATCTTCTTTGAATGCTTGTTCAGTAGATATTTTTGGTGATTCAGTGTCGTATTTGATACTTGTATAAATTTGCGTTGTTTGATTAGTTGCGTTAGCGATGTTTAAAGGTGAACCTTTTAACGTTCCAAAAACAACGATTCCAACAACAGAGGCTAAGCAAAGAACTGCACTTACAATAGCAACTGGTTTTTTCTTAGCCACAAAATTGGTGTTTTCATAAGGAGCAACATAAGTTGGTTTTTCTTCCTTCATGATGTTTGGCACTAATTTTTCATCGATATTTAATGCTTTGTAATTTGTTTGCATCGATGTGGCATTTGCTAGTAAATTCATCATTAATCTAAAGATGATGTGGACCATTAATAAGCCAATAATCGAACCAAAGAAGAGCAAAATACCAAGCGATTTTAAGGCGTTGCCACCTAATAGATAAATCATTAAGCCGGAGAACGCTCCGATGACAGCGACATCAATGCTAGGAAGTGTGATTTTTTTCATCGCTTCTTGATGTGCTTTTCTTAATGCACGACCTTTATAGACTTCTTCTTTTAATTTGTTCATGTATAAGACGCTGATAGTAAGAGAACTAATTCCTAAAAGAACGCCACCGATTAAAGCACCGATATTAAATGTGGCGCCTAAAGCCATGAACATTGTGAATGAAAGCATGATTGTACCGACATTATTTGCCACAATACCTAACGCAGCAACACGATAGAATAAAACTAAAATTAAGGAGATGATGACGATAGCTACTAAAGTAGAAATCATCGTTGCAGACATAGCTACATTAACATCGGTTCCAAAAACTAATAAGTTTTCAGCGCTTGCGCTAGTTCTAGTTTGGTTATAAGTAACACCGCTTGAACTTTCAGTGATAAACAATGGAGAAACTTCATATTGCTTGTTGCTATATTCAAAGCTTGAAGCGTTGAACATATTGCAAATGAAAGTTGCCATCATGTTAGATTCTTTTAATTTGGAAGTATCGTAATTACCCTCACTATCGCTAAATCCACATAAGAATTGGAGTTGAGTAGGTTCTTCATCATCTTTTAAACCTTCTTTATACCAAATGTTTTCTCCGACAAAGGAAGCGATGATTTTTTGTCCAGTTTTAGCGGGATCTTTTTGTGCTTTTTCATAGCTATCACCATCAACCCAGTTAGCCCAAAGATAGACATCTGGAGTTGCGCTTTCTTCGTCACTTGTTTCTTCGCTCGCGCGATAAGGATCAAGTTTTGAAGATGTATCTTCACTAGAATCACTAGAAGATTTTAGTGTTTCGATTAATGTTTTTACTTTAGCGGTATCGCTTACCGGGAATAAAACGTATGGAACTAAATCATCTTGTCGAACGATTGTTGCAACTGAATCAACAAAGATATCTTTTGCGAATAATCTTGTTTCTTCTTCCGCGGTAGCTAATGAGAAGTCTTGACCATTAAAGCAGAGATAACGAGTGATGTAGTTTAATTCTGTTTCGTTATTGACACTTAAAGCGACACGAACCGTATCATTTCCTTCGACTTTAACTGAATAATCTTCGATTTTATAAGTCTCTAGACGTTCGCGCATCTCATCTGCGACCTTTTCGACAATTCCACTTCCGATTTCGTCATCATCAGTTTCATCTTCGTTAGCAATTTTGTAGACAATTTCATTGCCGGCGATGAATTCACGACCAGGATTGATATTGGTAAATACTGGGGTAAATGCGACGCCCACAGATAAAAGAATGGTCACAGCCATTACGATATAAGCGATAAATCTTCTCATACTTCTTACTCTACTTTCTTTTTATTAATAAAAATGGATACTTTTTTCCGTTCGCAAAATAGGATACAACTAAACATAGTTTAATGCAACAACTATGTGCACATATGCACACGTGAGGTTTTATGAATATTTAAGTCGCTTAAAAAAGTTTATGTTTATGGTATTTTTCAAGATGTGTATAAGCTTTATCGGTAGCTACTCGGCCTCGAGGCGTGCGATTTATCATACCTATTTGAAGCAAAAAAGGTTCGTAAACATCTTCTAAATTCATTATTTCCTCGCCGATGGAAGAAGCCAACGCTTCTAGTCCAACAGGGCCTCCGTGGAAACGGTCAATGATAGCTTCAAGATATTTAACATCGACATCATCAAGACCTAAACAGTCGACTTTCAAGGCGTTTAACGCTTTTGTCGCATCATCTTTTGATATGTTATCGCTGCCTTTATAGTTAGCAAAATCTCGAACACGTTTAAATAAACGATTAGCTATGCGAGGCGTTCCTCTCGATCTGGATGACATCATCTTTACTGCATCTTCATCGATGGTTGTTTTAAAAACTCTCGAAGTCCTTCGAATAATATTTGCTATCTCTTCATCAGAATAATAATTTAATTTTTCGGTTATACCAAAGCGGGCTCTTAATGGCGAAGTTAAGTCTCCAGCTCTGGTTGTTGCTCCAATTAAAGTAAATGGACTTAAATCTAAATTTAGTGATGATGCTCCACCATCTTTGGGAAAGACGATTGATATTTTAAAGTCTTCCATGGCACTATAAAGGACTTCTTCAACAACTTTTGGCAAACGATGTATTTCATCGATAAAGAGAACATCGCCTGGTTCTAGTTCGTTTAAAATAGCGATTAAGTCGCCTGTTTTTTCAATGCTAGGACCTGTTACAACTTTTAGTTGCGCTCCCATCTCGTTAGCGATGACATTTGCTAATGTTGTTTTGCCTAGTCCTGGAGGGCCATACAATAAAACGTGATCTAACACTTCGTCACGATGCTTTGCAGCTCCGATAAAAATGCGAAGATTATCTTTTAATTCTTTTTGACCAACATATTCATCTAATGTTTGCGGTCTTAAAGAAATTTCTTCGACATCATCTTTGTTTTTATTTGCATCTAAAAGTCGTGACATATTATTTCTTTAACAGTTTTAAAGCTTCTTTTAATATTTCTCCATTTGTAGCGTTTTCAATATTTATTTGGCACAAAACATTGTCGATATCTTTATTTTTAAAGCCGATTGACTTTAAGGCTTCTTTGACTTCGTCATATTGATTTACATTCGCAGATGTAGTTGTCAATTGTCCTTTTAAATCTAAGATTATCTGAGCTGCCGCTTTCGCTCCGATACCTGGCAGTTTTTTTAGAAATGTTATGTTATTTGCGGAAATCGCCTTAAATAGAGAATTTGGATCAGTTTGTGACAACGCGTTTAAAGCAATTCTCGGTCCGATGCCTTTGACGCTTATAAGCGATAAAAATGCTTGTTTTTCTTCTATCGAAGAAAATCCAACAAGATATTGCTCATCTTCTCTTATGACTGTATGAACATATATTTTTCGCTTTTCACCGACTACAAATTCTAAAGTTCGAGGAACGAAAACTTGATAGCCTATATCGTTAACTTCGATGACGATATAATCTTCACCAATATAAGAAATTAAACCATTGAAACTAAAATACATAATTATCGATAAATTAATATGAAGAGAATGACAAACAACAATGTAAATAAAGACGCTAATAAGGCATAAATAACATTTTTATTTATTTTGTGTTCGCTCATCTATCTAATTTTATACTATAAAAAAGTGTTTATAAACTACTTAGAAAAAGTGTGAGACTAATTTCTTTTAAAAGCTTTTGGTCGAGGTGTTTCTAAACGCTTATGTTCACTTACTCTATGCAAATGTTCGATGCGTTTTTTAACGTCTTCACTAACTTCTTTACCAAGCAAAAAAGCATCGAGTTCATCGTATGTTATTCCCATTTCTTTTTCATCTGTTTGTCCTTCAAATAGGCCAGCAGATGGAGTTCTATTGGCTAATTCATCACTTACTCCGTAAAGCTTGGCGGCTTCTCGAACTTCTGCTTTTGTTAAGTGGACAATTGGCAAAACATCACATGCCCCATCGCCATGTTTTGTGAAATAGCCAACATAATTTTCATCATAGTTATCAGTGCCGAGCACCAAGGCGTTGTGTTCTTGCGCGAAGGCGTAAAGAGCAGCCATGCGCATACGCACCTTGAGATTGCTGCGAGTTAGTCTAGAAAAGTTTTCACCATCTAATTGATTTAAATAAGAGTCGTAAGTTTTAGATAAATCAACAACTTTGAAGTTAACATTGAGCAATTTTGCTAATTTTGTCGCATCATCTTCATCGCTTTGATGTGAATGAATAGGCAACGAATAGCAAAATAGACTCTCTTTTCCAACTGCCTTTTTAGTTATCGCAGCCACTAAAGAGGAATCGACTCCTCCACTTAAACCTAGCACATAGCTTTTTGAGCCACTTTTGTTTAAATAATTTTTTAGAAATTTTTCTATTTCTAAGCAATATTCTTCTAGGGTCATAATTCTTTTTGCCTCCTAATCTAAATATTCAAATTCAAAATCTTTTAAGAAAACAGAATCTCCACTTTCTGCGCCTTGTTCTTTTAAAGCTTCTTCAACGCCGATTTTTCTTAAATAATTTATTAAGCGCATAAGGCCTTCATCCGTTGAAATATTTATAAGTGAATAAGTTCTTTCTACGCTTTCACCAACTATGCGATAGACATGTTCTTTTTCTTTCTTTATTTCAAATATAGGTTTATCTTCGTAAGCGTTATAGACCTTCTTATCGATGCTTTCTTTATCAATTTCAAGAGCGAATGGTTCGATATTTGCTAATTTTTCATCTATTTTTTGAATTAATTCATCAATTCCTTCATGTGTTAATGAAGAAATAGGAAAGACTTCTTCTTTAACCTGTTTTTTAAATTGTTTAAGTTTCTCAGATGAACCTTCTTCATCCATTTTTGTGGCAACGATAATTGTTGCTCTTTTATCTAATCCTAAACCATATGATTTGAGTTCATTCCGGATTATTTTGTAATCATTTATTGGATCAGTTTCGCTAGACATCGATACAAGATGAACGATTAATCTACATCTTTCTAGATGTCTTAAAAAAGTTAATCCTAAACCTTTGCCTAAATGAGCTCCTTCGATTAAACCAGGAAGATCAGCCATAACAAAGGTATCGTATTTATTCGCATGAACTACACCTAAGTTGGGCTCAATTGTTGTAAATGGATAATCGGCAATTTCTGGATTGGCATTGCTAACGACGCTTAATAAAGTTGATTTTCCAGCATTAGGCAATCCAACTAAACCTACATCAGCGAGAAGTTTTAATTCTAAAATTAATCTTTTATTCTCTCCAGGTAAACCATTTTCAGCAATTTTAGGAACGCGGTTACGGTCTGATTTAAAAGCAGCATTGCCTCTTCCTCCGCGTCCGCCTTTGGCCACCATTACCATTTCGCTATCTTTAGATAAATCAGCAATGAATTTGTGATCTTTTTCTTCGTAAACTACTGTGCCTAAAGGTACATCGATTATGACATCGTCCGCCCCACGACCATATTTATTTTTTGTTAGACCTTTTCCGCCATCTTGTCCGATGAACACCTTAGAATGTCTAAAATTATAAAGGGTATTTATGGCTTTGTTAGCTCGTAAAAAGATTGAGGCTCCACGGCCTCCATTGCCTCCGCTTGGGCCACCTTTTGGCATATATTTTTCGTGCAAGAAGGCTATCATGCCATCTCCACCTTTGCCTGATCTTACTTCAATTATTGCTTTATCGATGAACATAGACACATTCATTATATAGAAAAGTGCAAAAATGTTAAATAAAAAAAGGGTTCATAGAACCCTTAATTTGTCTTTTTGCTTTTATTTAGCGTAAACGCAAGCTCTTGTTTTATTTTTGCCAACTCGTTCGAATTTGACGATACCATCAATAGTTGCAAAGATTGTATCATCTCCGCCACGTTTAGTGTTCACTCCTGGAAGAATTTTAGTTCCTCTTTGACGATATATAATACTTCCGGCAGTACAGAATTGACCATCGCTAAGCTTAGCACCAAGACGCTTTGATTCGCTATCACGGCCGTTCTTTGTGGAACCGACACCTTTTTTACTAGCGAAGAATTGTAAATTTAACTTTAGTAACATTTTTAGCATCCTTTCTCGATTATTTCGACGTTTTGCTTTGCTACCTCTTCAATGCTTTTAAGCTGAATTAGTATTGTTTGCAAAACTATATAATCGTGTGTTTGGACTTCTTCTTTTTTCTCAATTAGGATTTCGCCTTCTTTCTCATCAACTTTGAGATAGAATGCTTTTGGATTTTCTAAAGCATTTATTCCTCCGATGAGAACAGCGCTAACAGCACTGCAGACGATATCTTTTCCTTTTTGAGCAAATTCAGCATGTCCTTTGACTGAAAGATATTCAATCTTTCCGCCATTTTTTCGGCATTCAATGCGAATCATAATTAGGCATTGATGCTTTCAATAACTAAGCAAGTATATGGTTGACGATGACCAATTGTCTTACGCTCGTTATGTTTTGCTTTGTATTTGTAGATGCGTAATTTTTTGCTCAAGCCATTTTTAACAACTTTTGCGTTAACTTTTGCACCATCTACATAAGGTTTTCCTACTTTTAAGCTTTCGCCACCAACAAGTAGAACTTTATCGAAAACATATTCGCTTCCTTCTTTGACATCGAGTTTTTCAACATAAATTTGTTGTCCTTTTTCGACGCGAACTTGTTTTCCGCCTGTTTCAATAATTGCGTACATGTAAACACCTCCTATATCTCACCAATGACTCGCTATTGAGGTCTATTGTAAGCAATAAGTTTCCTACCTCTTCTAGGCGGTTGTAGCTTGTGAGGCAACAACGCGTTTTATTATAAATACTTTTTTAAAAGTATCAATACAAAGTTGTTTGCTAAGAAAGAAGCTTAGACAAATTCATATCAATTTATTCTTTCTAAAAGAATAATAATTGCCATCAAATATGATGATGTGGTCGAATAAAATGAGCCCTAACTGTTGCGCGTATAGTTTAATTTTTAAAGTTGAATCGATATCTTCTTCGCTTGGATAAGGAGTTCCTTCAGGATGATTGTGAATCAATGCGAATTTACTCGCATCGTTTTGAAATATTTCCACGAAGACATTTTTTAAATTTAATTCGACATAGGAATCATTATTGATACTTATGCGTTTTTCTCGCAAAATTTTGCCACTTTTATTGAGGGTAACGATGATGAAATATTCATCGCATTCTTCTTCTAAATCAGAGTATAAATAGTACAAATCATCGCTACTTTTAACATATTGAATGAGATTCCGTTTCTCTTTTAAAACTCTTGAAGCAAAGGCGAATGTTGCTAATAGTTTTAATCCAGAAATGTAGTTGATGCCTTTCTCTTGCTTTAAAGAAGGCAAACTGGCTTTAGAAAGCGATGTCAAATTTCGATAATTTTCCAATAAGGAATTAGCTATTTCTAATGCTGATTTGTTTTTGATGCCAGAGCCTATGATAATGGCTAATAATTCCTGATTTGTTACTGTATCGATGCCGTATCTAAGTGCTTTTTCACGTGGTCGAGATTGCTTTTCTAAATCGCTTATTTTCATCTACTTCCAAGTGAATTTCCAACCACCTGGAATGTTGGTTGATCCGCTTTTAGAAAGGAACAATTTGTAAATGACGACCGCCGCAATTGCAATCGCGCATATAGCCATAACTGATGTTAGAGTTATCGCTCCTGTTGTAATGCTTTCGCATTCATTAAGTGTAAGTTCTCTTTTCATAGTCTATTACCTCCACTTATTAGTTTCATTTTTATGAATAAAAGTGTTAAAAAAAGGGATTGCTCCCTTTCTTTAATTAGTTTTTATCGAAACTTTATTTATTATCGATTTTTAGAATTTCTACTTTGTATTCGTTTGGAACTTTGACAACGCAGATATCGCCAACACGTTTACCGATGACTGCCTTTCCAAGTGGGGAAATGTTGGAGACTAAGCCTTTTAAAGGGTTAGCTTCAATAGTTCCGACGATGGAATAAGTTTCAACAGTGTTATCACTTAAATCTTTGAGTTCAACTCTTGTTCCAATAGAGACAGTTTTTGTGCTCTTTGTAGTTTCGTTGATGACTTTAGCATTTTGGAAAATGTGTTCAAGTTCTTTGATACGTCCTTCGATTTCTGCTTGTCTATTTCGCGCGGCATCATAGTCAGCGTTTTCGCTTAAGTCACCTTGAGCGCGAGCTGTATTTAGATCTTCTAAAACTTTTGGACGATCAATATCAACTAAATGGCGATATTCAGCTTGTAGCTTAGCTTCGCCTTCTTTGGTTAATTCTATTACTTCATTTGGCATAATCATTTTCTCCTTAAAAGATAAATTAGAGTTTATTATATTTTTTTATTAAATAAAATAATTTTTTATTTCGCTTTGTCTAAATCGAAGGCATTTAAGACTTCTTCTGCCTCTTTATATTCTTCTTCATCTTCGATTTCTTCTAATGTTTTATTCTTTTCATCGTAGGCGAAGACTAAGATATTATCTTCATCGTTTTCTTCATAAAGAAAAACATAAGATTTGTTTCTTTCCTCGTTTTCATATGTGAAAAGAATTTTCATCACTTTTTCTTCACCATTATCATCGATGACAATCATTTCATTGTCTAACAATTCTTTGTTCATAATTCGTATTATTCAGTTGAGCCTAGTTTGATGACTGAATAACTATTCTCCTTTCTAG
>CAVKNZ010000032.1:0-13896 GCA_963657885.1 Bacteroidaceae bacterium | reverse complement strand
ATGACATCATTTATTTTTCGTCGTTTTTTGGCCTTGACATATTACCGGACAGCTTTAAAGGATATTGTTTTTGAATCACCAGTTGCGATTTCTAAAACATTATCTTTGATAGAACTGTGTGTTATTTCCATAGATGCTGGTTTAGCTTTTACATTAACCGTAATAGCGGTGCTGCAGGCTGTGCCAGCTACACTTACGTTTATTTTGGTTGTGCCGATTGCTACTGCATTTATCGTAAGTGTTCCGATATTATTTGTTAACGTAGAACCGGAAACAGTTACATATGCTGATTCAGTTTTGGCGGTTGCATCATCTTCATCAAAAGTGAATGACCAACTATCAGCGGTTACATTATCAATGTTTTTAACTAAGAATGTAGCGTCGCTACTATTGGAGTCACCTTTAAAGATATCAATTGTTGATTTGCCATTTAAAGTTATGGATGGATCTGAAGATGCTTCTTGATAAATGCTTATTGATTGAATCCATAAATACCCACTTGTTTTCAGACTGATGGTACTGACATTCGAATCGGTAAAATTAAAAGTGTATTTTGTTGATTCAGAAGCTGGTGTAACAGCGTCATCAGATGATTCACTTATTTCAAGTGTTTTAGCCTTTGATGAATTAAATAAATATGCATAAACTTCGACATAAGTTGCATTTGTTAGTGGTGTAGCAAGCTTAAAACTAAACTCGCCAGCAGAACTTTTTGCACCAACTTTTAGCCCACCAGTTCCCGGAGTTTCACTATAATAGCAGTAGTTTGCTGTTGTTATTGAATCGATATAATTGCTTCCAGCGGAAATATAATCATCAAAATTTGTTTTTGCAGAAACTGTGCTTTGTGGATTACTATTTGTTCCTTTTTTAAATACAATCTCAGCAGCTAATGAATTATCAGCTTTAGTCTGAATAACTTCTTTATGAATGTTATTTGTATTCGAATTAATTCCCAATCCAAACATTAAAGAAACACCTAAAAAAATAGGTATAAAACGTTTGATCATATATCTTGTCCCCCATATATTAATCGACCATTTTATTTGTATGCTGTTTTTGCATATATTTCTTTATTAGTAATAGTTACATTTGTTAAGGAAAAAGTGTTGATAGAAACGAGACTATTGTCTTATTAGATTGCTTTAAGACTATTGACCTCCATATAATATGGTCGATTAATATGTAGGGTTTTTAGACATAAAAATCACAATTATTTAACTGGGGGTAAATAAAAATATTATGGGGGACATTTCTAAAAAACTTTTAGGTATCTTTTTAGGTATCTCTTTATCTATTGGCGTTGGAGCATCTATTTCTAGTGGCGTTCATGGCGAGGCCACCGAAGTAGAGGGTGCGACCGAAAAAAGTGTGGAACTTTGTGTGAGCATAAATAGCACAATGGCTTATGCAAATGAATATACAATTACGGTGAATGCGCCAAATTTTTATGATGGCACTGATAGTATATCGATTAAAGCAAAAGGTGTTTATCGTCAGGCAAAAACTAATACTTATTATCAAATGAATAAGAAAGATGGTTATTTAAAAAACACTGTTGCTATGCCTGGAAAAATTACAAAAATCGTTGCTACATGGAGTGGAAATAAAGGTACGACAACATGCTACTTTGCAGAGAACAGTGAAGCAAGTTCGTCTAATAAGACTGTTACAACAACTGCTGCAGAAAGTATGACATACACCGCTCCAACGGATGCTGATTATTACTATTTTAATATCGATACATCAAAAGGTAGCGGATCTGACCAAATGACATCGTGCAAGGTTTATTATGAAGAAGCATCAACAACAGTTTCTCCATTAGCAAGCATCTCATTAAGTGCTTATACAACCGAATATTACACAGATGATGAATTCTCGTTTGATGGAAAATGCTTAGCGGCTTTTGAAGATGGTTCGTCTAAAACTGTCACTCCAACAAGCGTTAGCACGCCAGATATGAGCACTGCTGGAGCTAAAACAGTAACGGTCTCATACACTGACCCAAATGATGAAACAAATACGAAAACCGCTGAGTATATAATAAATGTCACCCAATATCCATACGAAGGAAGAGGCACTGAAGCTAGTCCATATACGGTTACAGATGCCTATACCATCGCTAGCGAATTAGCTACTGGTGCAAATAATGGAAAAGTTGTTTATGTTAAAGGCGTCGTTTCTAGTGATGTTTCAATCAATAATTCAAGAGGAACATTCGACATAACTGACGGAAAGCAAACAATTAAAGCTTATTCAATTACTGGTGTTACTAACGATTCAACAAAGTCAAGTTATGTTAAAAAAGATTATCGCGTTGTTGTTAGTGGAGCTATTTTTAACTATGATGGAGCCCTTGAAGTTGGCTATACTTCAGGTTATTCCTCTTCGCTAGTTTTATCAAAAGCACCTGCAACATTGACAACCGATATGCCTGAAACGCTTGATTTTAATGCAGATGGAACATTTACTGCGACAACGGATGCAACAAATCCAACATATGCTTGGAGTTCTTCTGACCATGATTTATGTGTGGTAGAAAATGATGGAAGTTATCTTGCCGGTAGCGCAACAGGCAAGGTAACTATTACAGTTTCATTAACATATGATGGTTGCATTATTCCTGTTGAATTATCAAAAGAAATAGAAATTGTTGATCCAAATGTTCACACAGTTACCTTAACTGGAGATTCGACTGTTAAAGTTGGAAAGACTCTTCAATTAACCGCTGAATGTTCTAAAGGTGATGAGATTACATGGACTTCTAGCTCAGTGGAAAATGCAACTGTATCCGAAACAGGTTTAGTTACTGGTATAGCAGAAGGTAGCGCAACCATTACTGCTACATGTGCAAATGGAGATACAGCTACTAAAGATATTACAATTGAGCCAAAGGATGCTTTATTTAAAAAAGCCACATCTAATTCTGACTTAGTCGTTGGCAAGGAAGTTGTGATAGCTTCATCTGATGGAAAATATGTGATGAATACGACTCAAAATACAAATAATCGAGGTGCTTCTGAAGCAACATTAGATGATGAATATATTGTAAAAACAAGCACAACTGCAGTATTTACATTGCTTCCAGCCAAAAACAACGGATTTGCATTCTACGACAAAACAAATAAGGCGATGTTAGCTTCAAATTCTTCATCATCAAATTACCTAAAAACCGATGGTGATTACGGTGAAGAAAAAGCATATGCTACTGTAACAATTTCAAGTGGAACAGCAACAGTAAAGTTTCAAGGAAGCAATACAAAAAATCTATTAAAGAAAAATAGTAGTTCAATGCTGTTCTCTTGTTATGACTCTGGGCAAGCTGAAATAGCAATCTATGTAGCCGTTGAAGGTGATCCAGAAACATTAGGCGATACATGGGCTAAACAATTTAACACAACCGCTAATTGCGATCCAACAGGCGTTAGAACCTTATCGTCTGATAAATGGACTACTTTAACAACTGAATTCAAGGCTCAATCCATTCCAGAAAAGATGGCGGCGTCTTACCTTGATACTGAATCAAGTTTGGCCACTACGGATTTTAAGAAAGCAATCAATAATTATGAGCATTGCTTAACTAAATATGGATATAAAGGTTTTATTAACGATAGAGGAACAACTACTAATTCGCTTTCTAATTTAGCTTATAAATCAAGCGATAGCAGCACGGCTATCCTCATCGTCACTTTAGTTTCCTTTGTCAGCGTGACCGCTGTTGGAGGATACTTCTTTGTTAGGAAAAGAAGATATAACTAATAAGCGTTATTAACTAAATCTAAAAAGGGCACATTCATCAAAAACTGTGCTCTTTTAATTAAGAGAAGAATTAGATATATGCATTGAGTCTCAATTAGTCTCACTCTTTGTGTTTGCGGAAGAAATGGTGATTTAAATGATGTATAATTTCCGTAAATAAGATTAAGGGGACATAAATGCTAGAAGTACGACACTTAAAACGCGTCTACAAAGTTAAGGGTGCTTCACCTGTATACGCGCTTAACGATGTATCGCTAAAATTTCCAGAAACTGGTTTAGTTTTCATTTTAGGTAAATCAGGCTCTGGCAAATCGACATTATTAAATGTCATGGGAGGACTAGATGTTGCTGATGAAGGAGAAATCATCATCAACAATAAATCATCAAAAGACTTCTCTAAAGGGGAGATGGATTCATATCGAAACACTTACCTCGGTTTTATATTTCAGGAATATAACATCCTTTCTGATTTCACTGTCAAAGAAAATATCGCTTTAGCTCTTCAACTTCAGCACAAGAAAGCTAGCGATGAAGAAATAGATAAAATCCTGGAGGAAGTTGATTTAGTTGGGCTAGGAAAAAGAAAACCAAATGAACTATCCGGAGGACAAAAGCAACGTGTCGCTATCGCTAGAGCGTTAGTCAAAGAGCCAAAGATTATCTTTGGTGATGAACCTACAGGCGCGCTTGATAGCAATACCGGTAAACAAGTCTTTGAAACGTTAAAGAAATTATCCAAAGATAAATTGGTTATCATCGTTAGTCACGATCGAGATTTCGCGGAGCATTTTGGTGACCGAGTCATCGAACTTAAAGATGGAGTGGTCATCTCTGATATATCTAAAACGACATCTAAAGAAGTAGAGTCATTTAACGACTTATATCTAGTTGGCGACAACATCATTAGGTTAAATAAAAATCGTCCCTTAGTCGCGGAAGATCTGCCATTTATCAATAAAGCTATCGCAAAAGCGGATGGCGATGTCTTCATATCCGCGGACACACATGTGAATAATTCTTTATGCGAAGTGGCAAAGATTAGCCTTGATGGAGGGCAAGAAGAATTTAGAAATACTGATCCATCGCTTATCAAAGCTAGCGATGAGAAGTTTAATCCTATTAAATCTAGCTTCTCTTTAACCCACGCAGTTAAGATGGGCTTTAGATCGCTTAAAGTTAAGCCATTTAGATTAGCGATGACAATATTACTCTCTACAGTAGCTTTCTCTTTATTTGGAGCTTCATTAACATTGTCTTTGTTTTCAGTTAAAGACGCTGTTCACGAAACTGTCGTTAATAATAATGTGAGCAATGTTACTTTCTCTTTGAGAAGTAAGAATAACTTAGCGGTAAATGTTGATGAAGAAAAAGTAAAAGAAATTGAAGAAAAAAGCGGGGCTAAAGTCTATACCGCGGATAAATTTGTTTCTTCCTTATATACAGTTGATACAGTTAACGACTTATTTCACGTCAAAACTCTTAATTCAAAAATCGCTATCAGTGATACTTTCTTAGAAGATTGCAACTTCTCTTTAATATCCGGAAAGCTACCATCTTCAGATGATGAATGCGCGATATCCTTATATGCATACTACACTTATAAAGACTTTGGACTATCTTCTTCAAAAGGATCCATCCCTTCTAGCGATGTTACATATGATGATGTCATCGGCACGACTATTGAGGATACAAGTAGTTCTTCTTCCTCAGGAAATAACAAATATAAAATAGTTGGCATCATAGACACCAAGTTGCCTGAAAGACTCCTTGCTTATCGTTATGATACAAGCAATGTGAGTTATGATGATCCAAATTATGGAGAACTAAATTTTTTAAGTGTTGGTTCTATCCCAACATTTCATACATCTGTTTATCTATTAAATGCAGCATCTCAGAAAAAAGATATAACTATCAGCTATCCATTGACCAATGACTCCGGAGACTATTTCTATCTTGGCCATTATTATTCCTCTGAAGACATAACATGTTTCTTTGATAGTTCTAAATCCATTATTGCTACAGGAGAAGCAACGATTTCTCCATTGCATTTAAAGGACTATTTAGATCGTCATCTCGGTGAATCAGAAACTTATCCTGAAGGAAGCTTTAGGTATGCACTTAATGGAATTATAAAAATGACTGAAACATATAAAGATACATTCATAGATGAAAACTATTCTTCTATATATGATAAGTACAAAGACGATGAAGAATTCCCTCAAAGCATTAGCTCTCATCGTGGAGCTTGCTATGAATTTATCTTTAATACGGTTGATGGACAAAACACTCCTGAATATAAGCAATATCTTACTGAACTTGTCTCTAAGGCAAAGACATCTCTTTCAAGTGTCAGCGAAACAATTAACATTCCTATAGTCAGTGGCTCTTTACCAACTGGCGAAAAAGATGATAATGGCATTGTAAAAGATGAAACTTACTCATTTAGAATCGTTGGTCTAGATTTAAGCGAAAGCGTGAATTTCAACATCTCCGAAGAAGATGCAAAGGAGATTGTTACAAAATTCGCAGAAAACAATTCCTATTCTGACTCTTTGAACAATTTCGGAATCCTCTATTTTGGCGAAGACGCTTCTAAGATGGATAAATTCATGGATTTCTATCAAGAAAGAAGAGCAATCATTGAAGATGATAAAGCCTTGAAAACTGAATGGTATATTGGTATATCTCATCCAACGATTAGTAGCGTCATTTCCTCTGCATATGTCATAGCGACTTTGACACAAGTGTTCTTCTATATTGGCATCGCGATGGCGGTCTTTAGCATGCTACTTTTCTATAACTTCATCTCGGTATCAATCAACAATAAAAAGCATGAAATTGGTATTCTTAGAGCGGTCGGCGCTAAGCGTAGCGATGTCTTTAAAATCTTCTTCTCTGAAGCTTTTATCATCGCTTTGATGAATTTTGCTTTAAGCGTCATTGTCGTTTTTGCCGCTTCATTCGCGGTCAACGCCAATCTAGAGAAGAACGCAAGTCTGACATTCAGCGTCATGAGTCCAAATATCATCGTTGTCTTAGCCTTATTAGGTATCTCAATTGTGGCGAGCATCATCTCCTCAATTTTGCCTGTTGCTAAACTCGCGAATAAAAAGCCAATCGATGCGATTCAAAATCGATAGAATTCTCATCTTTTTTAAGACTTCTTTAAAAAGCGATTTCATCAACTAAAGTCAGTTATAACTAACTATGAAAGGGCTTTTATTAAAAATAAAATCTTTGCTACAATGATGAAGAAAGGATTTTCTATGAACATAAAATACAACAAAGAAATCGAACCTTCTTTTTCACCTTTAAATGTGATTGAAGAAGCTTCAAGGTGTCTACTTTGCTTAGACGCCCCATGCTCAAAAATGTGTCCGGCAGGGACAAACCCCGACAAATTCATTCGCTCTGTTCGCTTCCGTAACTTCAAAGGAGCAGCGGAGACGATAAGAGAAAATAACGCTCTTGGAAGCGTCTGCGCAAGAGTGTGCCCAACCGAGAAATATTGTCAATATGGTTGCTCTAGAAGTGGAATTGATCGACCTATCGATATCGGTCGCATTCAACGATACGTAACTGACTATGAAGAAGCTTTAAAGATGGAAATCTTAAAGCCTGGAAAAGAAAATGGTAAAAGTGTCGCTATCGTTGGTAGCGGACCTTCCGCTTTACAAGCTGCCGTTTCTTTAAGAAAGGAAGGCTACGCTGTAACAATATATGAAAAAGAAAAAGTGTTAGGTGGAATGCTTAGACTAATTCCAGAATATCGTTTACCTGATAGAGTGGTGGACTTTGAAATTAAACGCATCGAAGATTTAGGCGTTAAATTTATAAGCGAAACTAATGTTGGTAAAGACATATCTATCGATGAACTTAAAAATAAATATGATGCAGTTCTACTATCTGTTGGCTATAGCTATGGCAAGAAACTGGCAATGTTTGAAAACAATAAATATGTCATAACGGCTGTGGACTTCTTAAAAGAAGTGAAAGCAAAGAAAGGCGATGTCAAAGTCCCTGATAACGTATTAGTTATCGGAGGAGGCGATGTCGCGATGGATGCTGTCACCACTTTAAAACTTTTAGGTGTGAAAAATGTCACTGATGTTGTCTATGAAGAATTTAGCGAATTTAAAGCTAGCAAAAAAGAGCTTGAAGGTGCTAGAAGTGTTGGAGTTACTATAATCGATGGCTATATGCCTAAAGAAGCCGATGGAAACAATACTAAATTTGTCCATCGCTTCATTAAAAGCGAAATCGATATCAATGCCGATTTAATCATCCTTGCTGTTGGTCAATATCCGGATGTCACTGGCTTAGGTGTTGAACTTACTAAAGGCGAAGTAGATGAAGGAAAGCCATACCGCACGAAAGATGAAAATGTCTTTGTCTCTGGCGATATCGCTCATTCTAAATTTGATAAAACAGTCGTTGGAGCGGTTCGAACTGGTAAAGAAGCCGCTTTATACATCGATAGCTATCTAGGAGGTAAGTAAAGATGATTAAAAAAGATTTATCTATTGAATTCTTAGGAGTTCACTTTGAAAACCCATTTTGTCTATCTTCTTCTCCAGTAGGTAACTGCTATGAGATGTGCAAAAAAGCTTATGAAGTAGGTTGGGGTGGTGTTGTCTTTAAAACTATCGGACCAAAATCTTATTTCATCGATGAAGTTTCACCTCGCTTTGATAAGCTCAATAAAGAAAACACTCCATTTATCGGCTTTAAAAATATGGAGCAAATTGCCGAACATCCTTTAGAAGAAAACCTTGCTGATTTAGCAAAGCTAAAAAAGGAATTCCCTAATAAAGTGTTAATTGCTTCCATCATGGGAAATGATGAAGAAAGCTGGGAAGATTTAGCAAGGAAAGTCACTCTTGCCGGCGCGGACATGATTGAAATGAATCTATCTTGCCCTCAGATGACATCACATGCGATGGGAAGCGATGTTGGTACAAATGCGGAATTATGCAAAAAATACTGTCAAGCTGTTAAAAGAGGAAGCAAACTTCCAATGATGGCAAAGATGACACCAAATATCACCGATATGGTGCCGGTTGCTCTAGCCTGTCTTGAAGGTGGCGCGGATGGAATCGCCGCGATTAACACCATCAAGTCGATATGTAATATCGATTTAGATAAAAAGATTGGTCTTCCAATCGTCGATGGTAAATCTTCTATATCTGGCTATTCTGGAAAAGCGGTGAAACCAGTTGCTCTTCGCTTTATTCAACAAATGCGACAAGATCCACGTTTAAAAGATTTAGCTATCTCAGGCATTGGAGGCATTGAAACTTGGGAAGACGCTGCTGAATTTATTCTTGTTGGAGCGTCGACTTTACAAGTTACAACCGCCATCATGCAATATGGCTATCGCATTGTTGAAGATATGAAAAACGGCCTCATGCACTACATGGAAGAGCAAGGCGTTGATCATCTATCTGATTTAGTTGGCTTGGCCAATAAAAATATCATTCCAGCCGAAGAGTTAAATCGCGACTACATCGTCTATCCACAATTTGATTTAGATAAATGCATCAAATGTGGTCGTTGCTACATATCTTGCTTTGATGGAGCTCACCAAGCCATCGTTTGGGATGAAGAAAAACGAGAACCAAGCGTCAACAAAGATAAGTGCGTTGGTTGCCATTTATGTGGACATGTTTGTCCAGTTGGAGCCATTTCAAAAGGCGAGATAAAGATAAAAGAAGGTCGCAAAACTAAAGTTAGCGATATTCGTCTTTAATTCTTTATATCAATAATTATTTAGGCAATTAGATTATCCTAGTTGCCTTTTTATTTAACTTTTCGAACAATCTACGATTGTTCATCAGAAAAAGGCGTCACTTTACTCATCATTTGCTATGAGCTTTTAACGCCTTTTCTTTTGTGTAAATTTTTAGTTTTTAGTCTTCTTCGTCTAAATAATCTTCATCATCTTCCCAGTCATCGTCATCTTCATCATCGCTATATGTTTCTTCATATTCTGTATAGCTAGTTTTAGCTTGAATGACGATATTGTTATCAGCATCTTTATAAAGGTAGAAGTATAATTGAACATCCTCAGTTAAGGGATATAAACTGTAAAAACTAAATTGTTTTTTCACTACTGTGATTCCATCTTCGTTAACTTCTTCAGTCCAATCTTCGCCTTCAAGGATTTCAAATCCAAGAGGAATTAGTTTTTCATCGACTAATTTTTCTGCCTCTTCAATTGTTGTAGTTGAACTGGATGTAACGGTAAAGGAATATGTGTAGGTTGTTTCACTATAACCATCGTATTCATTTGTTTCCACAGTGCTTTCTACTTCTGGAGCAGTTTCTCCTGTTGCAGTTGCATATAGCTTTGTAGCTTCTTCAACCGCGCTTTCTTTTGTGTATTCTTGCGTGATGGTAATTGTGCATGTAATTGGATCAACATTTAATGATGCATCGCTGAAGCTCGCGGTGATTGTAACTACTGTTCCTACTTCGATTGTAGAATCAACTTCCACCCACCCATCGTGATCGACTGTAACTAATTCGTTGTCTGATTCAATAGTGTAGGTATCTGGAAGCATTGAAACTTTTAATTCAATGTCAGCACTTTGTCCAGGAGACATATTTCCTTTCTTTGTTCCAAAGGAGAATACTTGCGGATGCTCTTCTCCGCTTCCTTGGCTAATTACTAACATCGTGAGATTTGTCATTGAATTAACGCCAACGTATATTGAACCATCCGCATTTTCGTAATTTAGTTCGCAATCTCCATAACCTTCGCCATACCAGAGAGCGTTTTTGAAGGTTTCCGCTAAATATTCTTTGATAGGATTGACTATGTCGCCCTTTTCGTTTCTTGTTGATGCATCAAAGAAAGCGAAAGTTAGTTTATCTTCTTCTTTTTCCACTCGAAAGTTCTTATGAACTGTAGAAAGCTCATCAACTTTAGATAAAGATGGAAGTGTGCCGGTGATTTCCTTACTTTCTAAGAAAGTAGAGATTTCGCTTGCAAGTTCTGTATAGCCGGTGACGAAGCTATGTTCTTTTTCTTTTTCACCAAAGGTAATTCCTATAAAAGTATCATTATCTGAATAAACGGCTACAAAGTATCTTTCATCAAAATCGTAGAAGTATGAACCATAGTTGTCGCAAACTAGTCCAGCGTCAACTAAATTACCTACAATTTTTGATGATAAAGAAGATACATCTACTTTTTCTTGATAAATAAATACTTGTCCATTTTTCACAAATGCTTTGTATGTATCGACATTTTCATCTTTAAACTCAGGTATAACCGCGTCGTATTTATCTACTAAATCATCATCTAATTTATCTGGCCAAGATGTATATGTTTCTACGTTAGGAACATATTCAAAAATGATATAGTTGCCTTCATAGAAATCTAGATATGCGACGATAGATGATTTATCATCATTGCTTTTTACTAAAACATAAACATTATATGCTTCACTATATGTAGTATTTAGTTTATAGCCATCACCTTTTAAGATTTCGACGTTATCTTTTCTTAAATCTAAGACCGAATCATCTGTAATTGTTAGATAATTGATGTTTCCGGTCTCACTGACTGAATACTCTTCAGCAAGTTTAAGTTGAGGAGGAACTTGAGTTAAGACATTTTTAAATGTTTTTGTATCCTCGTCGCTATAAGGCTCAGTGCTTACGCTCGCGCATTCTTTGCTTATTATAATTTGATTTCCTCCTGGCTCGGCGTCCCAGTCTTCGCTAGCTTCCTCACCCGGATTGTAATAATATTGTAGATCAAAGCCAGTAGACTCTGAACTCGCTAATTTAACGCATTCAAAAAGCGATCCTCCAGATTCAGTGATTATTTCAGGATTATTGTTGTAATCTCTTATTGCAGTCCAGCCAGCACTTTCAAGCTCTTCATAATAGGTTTTGATGCTAAATACTTCGGCTTGATCTGTTATTGATAAGTATGTGCTATCGCCATAGTTACTATATTCCTCGACAGTTACTTCACCCACGAAACCTTCTGGATAGGGAAGCACTTCGCCTAGATAATCAAGCATCTTTTCTTTAGCCTCATCGCTCCAACTAGCTTTACTTCCTTCCTCAGATGTAGCACTACTACCTGAAGTGGAAGTGGAGGATGATACATCGCTGTTAGATGGGCTAGCTTCATTACTACACCCACCTAAGATAATGGCTAACGCCGTTAAAAGCGTTATCGTTTTTAATTGTTTCATCTTTTTTCCCTCTTAATTTATGCAAAAATTTATCATAATGGTTTTATAAATAAAACAATTGTTTGTTCGTCGCGTTATTTTTTCTTTCTAGGATGGCAAGAAGTAAACGTAGATATAAATATTATAAATATTTAATTTATCTTTTTGGCTCCTAAAAAAGGAAAATAGGAAACAACTTTTTATGGTTTATCAATCATGGATTCATCTAATGATTTTATTTGTATTTCCTTTGCCAAAGAAGTTTCTGCTTTTTTCATTGCTACTGAGGCTCTTAGTTAGCCTTTTTCAAAAGCTAGAAAAAACACTATTTTTGTGTTCTCAAGCCTTGTTATTGGCGTTCTTTCAAAATAAAAAACAGCTAATTTTCCTTATAACTTAAAAATCACGTATCGATAGAATCGAAACAATTTTGTTGAATATACACAAACATGCACAAAAAAATCAAATATGCACAAACATACACAAACTTACACAAACATGCACAAGAATTTTGAATAGATTATTTATTATCAACTCTATAGATGTCATCTAAGTCATAGAGAAGATAATTATTTTTATTTTTCAAGTTAAAACCTGAACGAGAAAAGAAGCCATAATATTTGATGTTAATCCCAGTTTTTGCAATTTGATTGATCTCTTCGTCGATGATGCGATCATCTATTTTTGATTTAGAAAACTTAACTTCGTAAAAAATGTAACCATCTTTTATTTTGGATACGACATCAAACTGGCCATTTTTCTTCTCTTTAGGATTGTCATAATAATATGTTCCTATATCGTAAAGTGTTGGATTATTTTTACCTAGTTTATTTTGTCTAATCAGATATTGTTTAGCGATTGCTTCAAATGTTAAAGGAACAATATTATTTTCAAAATCCTCTTTAATAAATAATTCATAGAATGTTTCGCCAGAAAATATAGTTTGGCTGCTGATATTTGGATAGATATAGCGGTAGAAAAAGCGCAAGGTGTTATCGCTTAATCTATAACCCGATTTTTGCTTGTTCTTTTTATCGTTGATTGGGGCTATATATTCAATTACGTCCATATTCATCAATTTCTCAAGGCAATCCGATAATATTGGCGAGGATGGAATATGAGATTTACTTAAAATGTCATTGTAGTGAAAAGCTTTTTGCTCGGCAATTGATCTAAAAACAGCATTCACATTGTTTATTTTCGATATTTCTTCTTTTAAATTTAAGGTAACGTCATCTTTTAAATGTGAAAAAGGACCGCTTAAAAGATTGATAATATTTTCTTTGACACTCAATTTAGAATTTATTTGTCGGTTGTAATAAGGAGACCCGCCGAAGGCAGCATATAATCTAACTTTATCTTCGTTAGAAAAGCTTGGATAAAATAAAGATGAATCAAAATAATCCATTTCTTTTAGTAACATCGATAAATTAAATCGTCGATACAACGGATTGTTTTCACTTTGTATGTCTTTCATTATTGCGATTGAGCTACCGCATAAAAAGAAAACAATATTTGCTTTGTTTATATATTTATCAATTAGCTCTTGAAGCAAACTATCAATACCAGGAATAATTTTTCGGATATATGGATATTCATCAATTAGAAAATATAATCGATGATTAATTGAATATTTGAAAATGTATTCAACTGTGTCAAGAAAAGATTCGAAATATAAATTATCAATTTTTAATTCATCTTTGATGAGTTTTGTTAGATAAAAAGTATTTGCCTTTTCACTTTCAAGATTACACTGGAAAAAAATGCAAGGATATTCTTTACCTAGAATGGTATGTTTTAATAATTCGGTTTTTCCTACTCTTCTTCTCCCATATATTATTCCGCTTCGAAAGCCCGGATTACTTAATAAATTTTCGATAGCTTTTATTTCTTCTTTTCGTCCTATAAATTCTTTATGGTTCTAAGAAATACATTAACCGTTTCT
>CAVKNZ010000031.1:0-14261 GCA_963657885.1 Bacteroidaceae bacterium | reverse complement strand
ATGCGAAAGATAACGATTTAAAAGAAATCGATAAACTTTTAAAAGAGAAAAAGGTTATCGGGGTTGGTGAAATCGGGCTAGATTATTACTACGATAAAGACGAGCCCACTAAAATCATTCAAATTAAATATTTTATTGAACAAATTGTTCTAGCTAATAAGCATAAATTGCCAATTTCAATTCATTGCCGTGATGCTTTCGAAGATACGTATAAACTTTTAACGCAACATCATGTTCGTTTTGCCGGTGTTCTTCATTGTTATTCTGGCTCGCTTGAGATGGCGAAAATGTTTCATAAATTAGGTTTTGTTTTCGGCATCGGAGGAACGGTGACTTTTAAAAACGCCGTCAAAATAAAAGAGGTGGCGAAAAATATAGAAGACGATAGCTACATTTTAGAAACCGATGCCCCATATTTAACGCCTGTGCCTCATCGCGGAGAAATAAATTCCTCGAAATATATTCCTTTAATCGCTCAAGAAATCGCTAATCTTCGAGGCGAAGATATCTCTGTGGTTGAAAAAAATAGCAGCGATAACTTTAAACGCATCTTTAAAATATGAAAAAACAACTTGATGCTATCTTAGTCGTTGAAGGGAAAAGCGATGTCGCTTACCTTTCTTCTTTTATCGATGCTGAATTTGTCATTACGAATGGCTCAGATATTCCCGCCGATACAATCTTATATTTAAAAGAAGCATCTAAAAATAGAAAAATAATTGTCTTAACCGATCCCGATTCTCCAGGAAAAAGAATTAGAGATGTTTTAGACAGTCAAATCGAAAATCTAAATCATTGTTTTATAAGAAAAGAAAAAGCCATTAAAAAGCATAAAGTTGGTGTTGCAGAATGCGACATGGATGAAATATTTAATGCTTTAGATAATCAATTTGTAAACAAAAAGGATAATAAAGAATACATAAGTATGGATGATATGTATGATTTATCGCTTGTTGGAAGTATTGACTCTAAAGAAAGAAGAGAAAAATTATCCAATAAATTATCTTTAGGTCACAATAACGGAAAATCATTATACAAGAAGTTAAATAGTTTAAAGTTAACTAAATGTGATGTGACGGAGCTATTAAATGAATAAAGAACAATTTTTTGACGACATCAAATCATATAAATTCTTAGCTAATAAGTCTTTAGGACAAAATTTTCTTATCGATTATAATGTCGCGAACGACATTGTTAACTCCTTAGAAATTAATGAAAATGACACTGTTTTAGAAATCGGCTCAGGTCTAGGTTCTTTATCCTATTTTCTAGTTAATTCTAAGGCAAAAACCATTCTTATAGATGTTGACGAAAACATGGTAAATATCCTCAAAGATAAATTTAAAGATGCGAATATTTTAAGAGCGAACATTTTAAAATATGATATTTCCTCTTTTAATAAAATTATTGGCAATTTGCCTTATTACATCACTTCTAGCATCATTGAATATCTCCTTTTAAATGGACATAGTTTAAAGATGGCTACCTTGATGGTGCAAAAGGAAGTCTATGACAAACTATTCACCAAAAAAGAAGTATCGCCTCTTTCATTACTACTTCATTATGTTTCATCATCTAGCAAAGCAACATTTGTTTCTCGAAATGCTTTTTGCCCAGTTCCTCATGTGGATTCAGTTTATTTCTCTTTGAAATTTAATGATTTTATAAAAGAAGACAATAAGGAGTTATATTCTCTTATGACAAAATTATTTATTCATCGAAGAAAAACCATACTTAATAACCTCACATCTTTACTTAAAGATAAAGAAAAAGCATCTAAGATTCTTCTACAATGCAATATCAACGCGTTGTCTAGACCAGAAGAGCTTACTATCTTAGATTATCAAAACATCTTAAATTTATTGCAGTTTAATAATTAATTATTAAAATAGTGAAAGAGAATTTATATGTATATAAAAGCATTTGCCAAAATTAATTTGTACTTAGACGTCTTAAATAAGCGAGAAGATGGTTATCACAATCTCAAGATGGTTATCCTTCCGTTAGAACTTCACGATTTGATTCATATCGAACATTTCCCCTATCTAGTGGATAGCTACATCACTTGCGACCACGTCGATTTACAAGAAACAAAATATAATCTAATAACTAAAACCATTCAAAAACTTCGAGACATCTATAAATTTAAACAAAATTTTAACATCTCAGTTCATAAAGAAATACCAATTAAAGCTGGACTTGGAGGTGGCTCATCTAACGCCGCGTCGACGATGAAAGCTTTAAATAAAATCTTGAATTTAAAGATGGATGAAAAAGCGATGAAAGATATCGCTGTCACCCTAGGCGCGGATGTGCCTTATTGTTTGATCAATAAGCCTTCTATCGTTTCAGGTATTGGCGATAACATCGAAGAAATAAATATAAAACATCAATACTATGTTTTGATTTTAAAGCCTGAGCAAGGCTTATCAACGAAACATGTTTTCGAACTAAGCGATACATTAGAGCTAGATCACGGCAACATCGATGATGTCGTCGCCGCTTTAGAAGAGGGCGATGATAATTTGCTAGCTAAATCAATGTTTAATTCCTTAGAAAAAGCTTCCATTCAAATGGCTCCTATCATTCAAGATTATAAAGATATGCTTCATAGTGATGGCTTTGAAATGGTGCTCATGTCTGGCTCTGGTAGCTGTGTCTATGGATTAACTACTAGTAAAAAATTAGCGAAAACGATGTATCATAAATATGAAAGAAAGGGATACGAAGTGTATCTTACAAGGACTCTTAAATGAATCGATACGCAATTATTTTAGCCGCGGGCAAAGGCACGAGAATGAAATCTCGCCTCGAAAACAAATCTAAAGTTTCTTATGAAATATTAGGTGTACCACTTGTTAAATATGTGCTCAATTCTTTAAAGCCATTAAATATCGATAAGGTTGTGACAATTGTCGGCTTTGGAGGAGAAACATCCAAAGCTATCGTAGAAAATGAATCCGCGGTCGTTTGGCAAAAAGAACAAAAAGGCACTGGCCACGCGATTATGATGACAACGCCAGAACTAAAAGGACTTAAAGGTGAAACCATCATTCTCTGCGGAGACACGCCGCTACTTAAAAGTGAAACTTTAGAAAAGCTCATGATAGAGCATGAAACTAATAACAATAAATTGACGGTATTAGGAGCAAAGGTTCCTAATCCATTTGGTTATGGACGTCTATCAATTGATGAAAATGGTAATTTATTAAAAATCATCGAACAAAAAGAATGTACACCTGAAGAAACTAAGATTGATGTCGTCAATACCGGTGTCTATGTCTTTGATAACGAACTTTTATATAAATATCTTGATGAACTTAAACCAAATAACAAAGCTGGCGAATATTATTTAACTGATTTAATTGAAATATTTAAAAATAACAATCATAAAGTTGGCGTTTCACTTATGTATGGCGATGAAGAAATGCTCGGCATCAATGACCGCGTTCAACTTGCTTATGCATCACGATTGATGAAAGAACGCATCAACAGTAAACTCATGCTTTCCGGCGTGAGCATCGAAGATCCAAATAACACTTACATTGGACCATATGTAAATATTGAACCTGATACAATCATCAAGCCCAACACAACTATCTTAGGTGAGAGTAAAATTGGTGAAAGAAACACCATTGGCCCTAATACGTATTTAGAAAATATGAACATTGGTAATGATAACGATATTACTATGTCTCATCTTATTGATTCCACGATTGGCGACAATAACCATATTGGCCCATTTACAAGAATGCGCGGAGGTGCAGTGGTGGAAAAGAATTCTCGAGTTGGAAATTTCGTTGAACTTAAAGGCGCCCATTTCCACGAAGGAGTTAAAGCTGCGCATCTAACGTATTTAGGAGATTGTGAAATTGGCGAAAGAACTAATGTTGGATGCGGAACGATAACCGCAAACTACGATGGATACAATAAATCTCGAACAAAAATTGGCAAAGATGTCTTTGTCGGATCTGGCTCAATTATCATCGCTCCTTTGACAATCGAAGATGAAGCTTTTGTTGCCGCTGGTTCGACGCTTACACGCGATGTAAAACAAAATGAACTTGCTATTGCTCGTGCAAGGCAAGAAAATAAAGATGGATATTCCTCTATCGTTAAAAACCGCGCGAAAGCGAAAAAGGAAGCAAAGAAATAAATGTTATTTATCTCAAGCTATGGCAAAAACGTTTACATTGATGATGAGCTAGTTGGCTATATCTCAAGTGAAGGAACGCTTTACGCTAATGGCCACAAATTCGGAGAACTTTCCGAAGAAGGCGACATCTATTTAAACGGAGAATATGTAGGCTTTATTGAAGATAACGGCGAAATCTATATTAAAAACAATTACGGCGGTTATCTAAATAGCAGTAACGACCTCTGTTTCGATTCTAAAGCTCTTATGTCTTTAAACTCACCTCGGTAGAATTTAACATCAACAACTGAATTAATTGGCTTAGGCCAATTTTTTCATACAAAAAACCTTCGATTGCTCGAAGGTTAATTGTTAGAAATTTTTATTTCTTGGCTTTGGCTCTAATTGCAGCTTGAGCAGCGCTTAAGCGCGCAACTGGAACACGGAATGGTGAACAAGAAACATAATCTAATCCAGCATTGTGGTAGAAGTCGATGGAATTTGGTTCGCCACCAGTTTCACCGCAGACACCGATGTGGAGATTTGGTCTTGTTTTACGACCTTGTTCGACAGAATATTTGACCAATTTGCCAACACCTTTTGTATCAAGTGTCTTGAATGGATCTTCTTCAAGAATTTTGTTCTTGTAATAATCTGGTAAGAATTTAGTCGCATCATCACGGCTGAAGCCGAAGGTCAATTGAGTTAAGTCGTTTGTACCAAAGGAGAAGAATTCTGCTTCTTGGGCAATTTCATCACTTAATAGAGCGGCTCTCGGGATTTCAATCATGGTTCCGACGTGATATTTCATGTTGACGCCGGCTTTCTTGATTAATTCATCCGCGGTTGTGCTGATGATGTTTTTAACGAATTGAAGTTCTTTGATTTCAAGTACGAGTGGTACCATGATTTCAGGTTCGATGTTGATGTTAAGTTTTTTGTTAACATTGATCGCAGCTTGAATGATCGCGGTTGTTTGCATTTTGCAGATTTCTGGATAAGAAACAGCAAGACGGCAACCACGGTGACCCATCATAGGGTTGAATTCATGGAGTTCTTCGATACGTTTGTGAATATAGGCAACTGTATGACCAGTAGCTTTAGCTAATTCTTCGATCTTATCTTCTTCTTGAGGTAAGAATTCGTGTAGAGGTGGATCTAATAGACGAATGTTAACGTTGAGTTCACCCATCTCTTCGAACAATCCTTCAAAGTCTTTTTGTTGAAGTGGTTCGATTTCGTTTAATGCCGCGACACGTTCTTCAACTGTTTCAGCAAGAATCATCTTACGGAAATGGAAGATTTTGTCTTTATCAAAGAACATGTGTTCAGTACGGCATAAGCCAATACCTTCTGCTCCAAAGACTTTCGCTTGGTGAGCATCTCTAGGAGTATCAGCGTTTGCACGAACTTTAAGTGTTCTTGCTCTATCGACCCAGCCCATTAAGCGACCAAAGTTACCGCTTGAGAGGTCTGGTGCGACTTTCTTGATATCGCCAGCATAGACATTTCCAGTTGAGCCATCAAGAGAGATGACATCGTTTGGACCATAAGTCTTGCCATCGATTGTTAATGTTTTCTTTTCTTCGTCGATAATTGCAGCGGCACATCCAGTTACACAGCATTTACCCATGCCACGAGCAACGACGGCGGCGTGAGAGGTCATACCACCACGCAT
The DNA here is from genome assembly GCA_963657885.1 of Bacteroidaceae bacterium. Lineage (GTDB taxonomy): Bacteria > Bacillota_I > Bacilli_A > RFN20 > CAG-826 > Fiminaster. The sequence continues at coordinate 8,448 of CAVKNZ010000031.1, read as the reverse complement.
GGTGAGAATGCCTTCAGAAGCGATCATGCCGATTAAGTCTTCTGGTGAAGTTTCCGCACGAGCTAAGATAACTTTTTCACCAGCTTGATGACGAGCTTCAGCTTCTTCAGCGGTGAAGGCTAATTTACCAGTTCCGGCTCCTGGGCCAGCTGGGTTACCTGTTGCGATCTTTCGATCTGCGGCTTTGGCTAAATCATCTTTATCGAAGTTAGGAAGTAAGAGTTTATCAAATGATACAGGATCGATTCTTAGAACTGCTTCTTCTTCGCTGATTAAGCCTTCGTCGACCATGTCACAAGCCATCTTTAAGGCTGCGGCTGGTGTACGTTTTCCGCTTCTAGTTTGAAGGAAGTAAAGTTTTCCTTCTTCGACTGTGAATTCCATATCTTGCATATCGCGATAATGGAGTTCCATTTTCTTAATGGTGTCTTCGAATTGTTTATAAACATCAGGCATACGACGTTTGAGTTCGTCGATGTGAAGTGGTGTTCTAATGCCAGCGACGACGTCTTCGCCTTGAGCGTTTGGTAAATATTCAGCAGAGATTACCTTTTCACCGGTAGCGGCGTTTCTTGAGAAGGCGACACCGGTTCCAGATGTTTCACCCTTGTTACCAAAGGCCATCGATTGAACGTTGACGGCAGTTCCCCAAGAATATGGAATGGAATATTGCATACGATAGACGTTTGCTCTTGGATTATCCCATGAACGGAAGACGGCGGTGACCGCTTCGATTAATTGAACTTTTGGATCAGTTGGGAAATCTTCACCAAATGTCTTTTTATAATAGGCTTTGTATTTGTTGACTAAGTCTTTTAACTCTTCGCTTGTGACTTCAGTATCAAGTTTATAGCCACGGCTTTCTTTTAATTCATCAAGCATCTTGTCCATCTCAGTGCGTGGATGGCCTTTTGCGATGTTGGTGAACATCAAGATGAAACGACGATAGCTATCGTAAGCGAATCTTTCGTTGCCAGTTTCTTTGATTAAAGCAGCGACAGTTGTGTCATTTAAACCAAGGTTAAGAATGGTGTCCATCATACCTGGCATGGAGACACGAGCACCGGAACGAACGGAAACGAGTAAAGGTTTGCTTGCTCCTCCGAATACTTTTCCAGTTTGTTTTTCGACTTCTTTAATTCCATCATAAATTTGTTGGACTAAATAATCAGGAAGCTTCTTATTGCTCTCATAATAAAGAGTGCAAGCTTCAGTGGTGATGGTAAAGCCTTCTGGAATAGGGACTCCGATGTGAGTCATCTCAGCAAGACCAGCACCTTTTCCTCCAAGAAGCTCTTTGCCTAAGCCATAAGCTTCTTTGAAGTTAAATACGTATTGTTTTGCCATATTTTCCTCCTGTTACAATAATATTTATTGTGAATGTGGGTAAACACTCGCAATAGAAGAATAACAAAAATGAGTTCTTATTAACATAAAAATTTAAAAAATTTTTCTTTATAAGCGGTTACATTTTCTATATTTAGCATTTTCTTGCATATAAATTCATTAAAAATAAATTTATGGAGCGCCTCATTTTTATTGTAGGATGTTAGGCACGATTTCCTAATAAAAAATAGGCACCTTTTAGTAAGATGCCCATGTAAGAAAGATAAGGATTATTTGCTTATTTTGAATATTCGACAGTAGTTGTCGTTTCAAGTTCTGCTTTGTCAGAATCTCCGCCGAAAGTGCATGTCATGCTTTCAACTTCTTTTTGTGCAAGACCTTCTGCGTTGAATTCAAATTTAGAATAAGATGTTACACTTACTTCCATTGATTCAACTGTTTGGCTAACTGTTTGGCTATATTCGTAGGATACAGCTGTGCCGTCAACAGTAAATTTGGCCTTATATTGTGTTTCAAGTGTAGCGAAAGTATCAGAATTGATAAATAAAAATGCCATTTTATCTTTACCTTCAATGGTCATTTCCACTTTTGCGCCTTTCGCTAAATCTACTCCATAAGTATTTTTGAAGCTTTCTCCCTGCGCTTTGATATATTCAGCAGAAATAGTTCCGTTGGAACTGAGCTTGGTAACTTCGACTGTAACTTTTGCAGAAGTGTATTCGATGTTATCAACACTTAGTCCTTCGACAGCTTTTTTAGCTTCTTCAGCAGTTGCGGTTTTTGCGCCTCCTGAGCAGGAGCCGAGCATAGCAACCGCGGCTAAGCCCATGATGACTTTGTTAATTTTTTTCATATGAATAAAAATCCCCTTTGTGTCTTCACTTTATGTAATGTGTTTAGACCTTTCAACAAAAAAAAAAAAAAAAAGAAGAATCCATCGAAACTTTTTCTTTGTTCCATTAGATGACAGCACTATAAAAAAGTAATTTGAATGGACAACCTTTCTTGCTTTCTAGATTAATCTTATAAGCTTCTTTTAAAAATTAAGAAAAGCGATGAATAAGTAGTGTTTTATAATAAAATAAATAAATGTAGCTATTACTTTTATAGAAAAGAAGGAAACAAAAATGAATGAACCCTTAATGCTCGCGATTGATTTTGGAACACAATCTGTTCGAGCTTCCTTGTTTAACAAAAAAGGCGATATTGTTTGCCTATACAAAAAGAAATATGAGCCAGCTTATTTTTCAAATAAACCTGGTTATGCCGAGCAAGATCCTGAATATTATTTTTCTTGCATGTGCGAAGTGACTAACAAATTAGTTAATGAACATCCTGAATTGATGAAAGATGTCGTAGGAATGGGGACATGCTTTTTCCGCGATTCCATCGTCATCTTAGATAAAGATAACAAAGTTATTCGCCCAGCCATCCTTTGGCTTGATGAACGTCGTGCGGAATGCAAAGATAAATTGCCGTTATTTTCCCGCACCGCTTTTAAGCTTGTGGGAATGACAAATACAATTGAACTTAATAGACGTCGTTCGATGGCGCTTTGGCTTCAAGAAAACGAACCTGAGAACTGGAAAAAAGCCGATAAGTTTATGATGATATCTACTTATATCAATCTTAGACTATTAGGCGAATTTATCGATTCACCATCTTCTCAAGCAGGTCACGCGCCAATCGACTTCAAAAGAGGTTGCTGGTATAAAAAAGACACTCATTTAAAAGGAAGCATTTTCGGAATTCCCAGAAAACTATTATGTAAACTTGTCCCTCAAGGAGAAGTTGTAGGAACAATTTCAGAAGAAGCTAGCAAATTAACCGGATTACCTGTTGGTTTAAAAGTCTTCTCTTCCGGAAGCGATAAATCCGCGGAGACTTTAGGCGTCGGAGCGATGGATGGAAAGACAGCTGCAATAAGTTATGGAACAGCTTGCACAGTTGAAGTTTCTTCAAAACGTTATAGCGATGCAGAACCATTTTTGCCAGCATATCCGGCAATAGTTAAAGGCTATTATAACCTCGATGTGCAGGTATATCGTGGCTATTGGATGCTAAATTGGTTCTCTAAAGAGTTTGGGGCGAACGAATCATTAGAAGCCCAAATCCAAAATAAATTAACCTTAGAACTGCTCAATGAAGCGATGCTAAAAATCAATCCTGGTTGCGATGGACTTGTCCTTCAACCTTATTGGGGAGCGGGCCTACGCCGTCCACTTGCTAAAGGCTCAATCATCGGTTTCAGCGACACACATACGCACGTTCACTTATATCGAGCGATTATTGAAGGCATCGCATATTGCTTACGAGAAGGTTTAGAACTATTTGAAAAGAAAAGATTGCATCATAAAGTTGAACGCATTCGCATTTCTGGAGGAGGCAGTCAGTCTGATGCGATTTGTCAGATAACTTCCGATATCTTTGGTCTTCCAGTTAGTCGAGTTCAAACTTATGAAACATCATCTTTAGGCGTAGCTATCGCTGGTTTTATCGCCGCGAAAGAATTTAAAAATGTCGATGAAGCTATAAAAGCGATGGTTCATCAAAGCGATGAATTTTTCCCAAATAAAGAAAATCATAAAAAATATGATTATCTATTTAAGAAAGTTTATTTAAAGATGTATCCAAATCTTAAAACTGTCTATAAAGACATCAAAGAATACGACAAATTGTTTGGCTCTAATTAATGCCTAATTACGATATTTAAAATATTATCTACAGAAATTGCTTTTAGATTAGCTTTTTTGTTTATGAGGCTTTCTAGATATATTCCATTTAAAAATGAGAATAATACTGCGATGATATCGCTACTTTCTCCAGGAACGAACAAGCGTTCACTTTGACCTTTGTTTATAAATGAGGATAGTTTTTCTTTAAGTGATTGTTTATCTTCTTCTTTTAAAAGAATGTGAGCCATCGCGATTTCATTTACATTTTTTAATGAAGTTAGCCTTTTTATAAATACAGTAATGCTTTCCATAAGATTGTCTTCGTCTAAAAGGGCAAATAAGTCAGACTTAAATGTCTTTAATTCATCACTTGAAAGAAGCGTTTCAATGATTTCATCAACATTTTTAAAATAGTGATAGACAATGCCATGCGAGCATTTAGATTTATCGCTTATTTGATCGATCGTAATTTTATTGCCGTATAAAGAATATAAAAGCAGTGAAGAATCTAAAATCGATTTCTTTCTTTCAGCTTTAACGATGTCGTTTTGTTCTTTAGTTCTCGGCATCTACTTTTTCCTCTTCCGCTTTTGTTTTTCTCGCGTATTTAGTTAATAGAGTTGCTAAGACTAGTCCGATGACAACAAATATTGGAGTAAGTATCAAATCAAGAATGGACAAGAAGCCTGTTTTCGCTTCTAAGTCAGTTAAATAAGTAATCATATCTGAGTTAGCAAAGATAGCGACAAGTGAGCCTCCAACAAAGCCGATGACTGCATAATGAGTCGATTGTGCATGCTTCTCTAAAAGGTAATTCATGAGATAAGAAATTAAAAAGAAACCGATGACAACTCCAATAGCAAAACAACCGATTAATCCAACAAAGCGTCCAGGATTGGAGGCAATTTCTGATAAATTGACGAGATTTAGAATCGGCTTATAAAAGCCAACAACGAGCAAAAACATGCTCGCAGAAAAGCCTGGAACGGTAAGACCGCTCGCGGAGATGATGCCTAAGCCTAATAAGATGAAATATAGATAAACAGGTGTTTCATTAAATAAGGCTTCAACTTGTTGATCAAATTTAAATAATATGGAAAATACGCCAATCATCGTCGCGATGATAAAACCGATAATTAAGACAACAATATTAATTTTTGTTACTTTTTGTCCACGGACATTATCAAATAAGCTTGGAAATGAACCGATGATAAAAGCTGCAAAGAGACAGACAATTGCAAACATGCAATATTCAAATGCTAATTGGAATGGATAAATTAAACCAGCGACGGCTAAAACCGCGCCGATACCATAAGGAAGTAAAATTAATAAATTCTTCCAAAAGTTTTTGGATAATAAATTCGATACAGCTTCAACAATCTTTTTAAAAGCTCCAAATATCAAAGCGATGGTCGCACCGGAAATGCCAGGAATGATCGCGGCGGTTCCTATCGCCATACCTATAAGTCCATCTTTTATGACGTTATTTTTCTTTTTCATATTTGAATCCAAATTATTTATCTAAAAGGTAATTATTCTTATTACGCTTTATGATTCTCATATCTTTGAAGAATCTAATTGATGATTTAATTGGAGAAACAGTCGATCCTTCATCGTTTGACCAAACAACCGGAATTTCAACTAAAGATTGTTTGTTTAAAAAAGCAATATAGAGATATTCGACATCAAAAGCAAAGCCGTTAACTATTTGTTTCTTCACCATTTCTTTTGCAAAGCTTGTTCTAAAAGCTTTAAAGCCGCATTGAGTGTCGGTTAGATGGAAATGGAATTTCATATTCACAAGTTTTCTGCAACACCATCCGATAAACACGCGGGTGAAAGGTTGCTTTTTAACGATGACACTATTTTTATGGTGGCGAGAACCGCTTATAACATCATATTTATACATGTTATCTAAGACATCTTGAATAGCGCTTAAGGCAGTGGATAAATCAGCGTCCATAAATAAAACGTAGTCTCCATTAGCCTGTTCAATTCCATATTTGACCGCGCCACCTTTTCCTCGATTAGGAGTGTAGCCGATACCTTTAATGCCTGGAATGCTTTCAATGACTTTTAATGTATCATCTTTTGAACCATCGCTCACGGCGATGATTTCATAGTCATTTTTATCTAAAACTTTGTTTAAATAATTGACAGTTTTTTCAATGTTTTCTTTTATACACTTTTCCTCGTTATAACAAGGGATGACAATGCTTAATTTCATGTTGCTAGTTTAATATTATTAAAAACACTAGTCAAACACCTATTTCACCAAAACGTAGACTTATACACAACATAGATGTCTTCCAATCGAATGAATTATGATTAGTCCTAGATAGTCTTAAAATTTATCAATAAGTCGTGATTTATTCGAAATGCTTCTTGTTTATATGAATACACAATTTAGTTATTCAACGTATAATCGCTTAAATCTACAGCCTCTTTATTATATTCAGATGACTCGACGCTCAAACGATATGTGCAATTTATTTTCTGCACCAAGGTGTCATCTTTATCAAGATCATATATTCCTCCATATGTTGTATTTTTTAAGGCTGTTAATGTTACCGTTTGGTTGCACATCCAAGATCTATAAAAAGAAGAATCGTTAAAGACATATTGTAGTTTTTCTTCGACTTTAAAATGAGCTTTGATTTCTGCTTCGCCTGCACTATTTTTTTGAAATTTTTCGACATCGTATTCGCCTGAGTAAATAAAAGTATATATATTATTATCTTTGTAAAAAGAATATCTATTTTGTTCCTCTTGAGAATATGATTCATACCCGGACCAATTGCTATAGAGCGGACCAGAGGCGATATAATAACTAGCATAATTTATTGCGCATTTTGCCACATTGAAATCTTCAGTAACTAGCCCTTTCGATTGGTAAGTTTTTGTATTTTCATTAATAATAACAACGTTGTTAGCGTCATTAATTTTGCTTTCTTGGATTAAGTAATTATCCTCGCTTTCTCGTGTATCATTCACCACTTTGTGTGCATCTTTTGTTGTTTGGGTGCTTACTATTTTTTGTTTTAAATTTGCAACGTTATTAATTGAATTATACCCACCTTCAGAATCTGAATTTCTATAGTAAGTAATTGTTTTAATGTTCTCGCCTTTTCTATTTGTAGAATTCTCTTCATACGAGTCAAGAAATGCCTTCACAGAAACTGTACTAAGTTTGTTATCTTTACTGTAAAAAAATTCTTCTTTGCTTATGTTATTTAGAAAATCAGCGAACGTAACTTCATTTGAATAATTACTGAATTGAGCATTTCTTAATGAATTCGTTCCACATCCAGCAAGAATTGGCACGGCAAGAATTATAGTTAATAATTTAGTTATCTTCATAACCATTTTCCTTTCTCGGACTTTGTATATTTTGTAATATCCTGCTTTGTAAGTTTAACATCCCTAATAGCAATTTCTCCTTCTAGATAGTCTTCTGAATTAATTGCACATTTTCCACCTTTTTTGACGTTAACGGAATTAGCATATTTTCCATTCGCAGTAAATTTACACTCAATTTGTTTAATTTCAGAACTAACGCACCTAATTTTCGTATCCGAGATGCTTATCTGTTTTTTGAGTGTTATCGTTGTTTCGGAATTGCCAATAACCTTGGTTGTATCGGATGAATCCTTCACCTCATCTGGCACATCTTTGCATTCATAAACAAAGGAAAAGATATTACCATCAATATAAAAAGAATATCTTTTTTGTTTTCTTTCTTCTAACTCTAAATAATCTGATATATACATGTCATCTGGAACAAAGCTCTTAATACTACTTTTCATTTGAGTATTTAATTGCGCTGGATATTCGTCGTCCACTAAATCGCCAACCAAATAGGTTTTGTCGATAGTATCAAATGTTACTATGTGAAGCTCATCATCTATCGTGTCACATTGTGTAATTTCATTTTCTTTTTCTTCACTTGAACTACTATTTATAGTTTTGCCGTCAAGTTCACTTTTACTGCTTTTTCTTTGTGATGTTATCTCCATCGCGGTAAGCGAATTAATTGCATCATATTTAAAGTCGGCGTCTCTCTTGCTTATATATTCATAGTTCATCTTATTAGCTAATTTGAATTCCTGAGTTGTCTTTTGACCTTTATTATATTTCGCTTCAAATGAACCTATGGTCTCATTTTCATTTTGAAAAGATATGTTAGAAAAAGTTGATGTTAGCTCAGTTATATAGGTGTTATAGTCAACTTTAGTCTTCATTTCTTCAAACGATGGTTCTTTTACCTTTATTGAATTATCTCCGCATGCAGAAACTAAAGGCAAAGTTAAAAATAATGGTAAAAAATTCCTAAATCTCATGTTCTCTCCCCCTTCTTTTGTTTGCACTTTTATTTTATCAGTTACCTCTTCACTAAGAAATAGCGCATTTCCTGGTACCTATGATA
>CAVKNZ010000030.1:0-15055 GCA_963657885.1 Bacteroidaceae bacterium | reverse complement strand
AACAATATTAATCATTAACATCATAGTAAATCATAGTTATTGATAAGTTATTATGTTAGTAGGAATTAATAACATGATGGTTATAAATCCTTTCCTATGAAGCTAGAGAAATCTAGCTTTTTATTATGAAAAAGAGAGGTGCAATTTATGAAATACCTTGGTAGACGTAAGGAAAAAGTAGATAAATAAAGAGAACATAATCAAGGCAAATGCTAAACGAACGCCGAGCGAACGCCGAGAAAATGCAAGAAAAGCAGGTAAAGCGAGTGGCGAAGCAAGAAAGTTCAACGCGATCATAAAGCAAATACTAAGTAGCCCTACCGCGGACAAAGACGAGATAGCTCAACAATTGGCTGATATGGGCATAAAAAAAGAAAATATTACTCAAAAAGATTGTGTAACGCTCGGACTAGTTAATCGTGCTAAATTCTTTGGAGATGTTAAAGCGTTTGAAAAAGTACAAGAGCTTATCGAAGAACAAACAAACGCTAATCTCGAATTAAGAAAGCAAGAATTAGAAATCAAACGCCAAGAGCTTGAATTAAAGCGTTTGGAACTTGAATTAAAAATGAATCAAGGCGTTGGCGATGACAAAGTTGTTATAGTAAACGATATAGGTGATATCGATGAGAATAGTTAAACTAAGTGAATTAATCATTCCTAAGTATTATCCTGAATTCAACGATATAACTAAGACTCATCACATACTGAGTTCAGGTAGAGCAGGAACAAAGTCAAGCGAGGCATCGATTAAGGCAGTTGCTAAGATAGTTAGTGAAGATAACTGTTCAGTTATTATCATTCGTAAATTTCATAACAAAATAAAGAAAACAGTCTACAAAGAAGTATTAAGAGCGATTAAACGCTTAGGTTTATCTAAACAAATGTTTAAGATAACGACCGCACCGATGGAAATTAAATATAAAAAGAATGGTAATACGATATATTTCACAGGATCAGATAGTATTGATGATACAAAAGGTATTATCGATGAAGAAAAGCCAATTAAATTGGTAATTATTGATGAAGTAACGGAGTTCTTCGATAAAGGCGAAGGCGAGGACGAATTAAGGAACATAGAAGCAACATTCATAAGAGGCAATAGTGCTGATTTTACAATGTTGTATCTTTTCAACCCACCAAGGAATCCAAAAGCGCCTGTTAATGAATGGCGTGAAAAAATGTCACATAGAAACGACTGTCTATGTATTCATACAGATTATAGAGATGTTCCACGTGAATGGCTAGGTGAGAAATTAATCCAAGCGGCTGAAATTGAAAAACAAGCTGATGAAAAGATGTATCGTTGGTTATGGCTTGGCAAAAGTGTCGGCATTGATGAAGTTATTTACTACATGTTTGATGAAGCTAAACACGTTAAAAACAATGTTGATAAGTATTCAAATATAGCCTTTATAGGAATAGGAATCGACTATGGCCAAATGAACGCTACAACATATCAAGCGTTTGGCTTGTCGTTTACGGATAAGAAGCTATATGGCGTTGATGAGTATTACTATTCAGGACGCGACACAATGAGACAAAAAAGTCCTTCCGATTACGCTAAAGACTTCAAAGAGTTCAAAGAACGCATTGAGAAGGAAACACAAAAGAAAGTCATTAATGTATTCATAGATCCATCAGCAAAAGGCCTTGCGGAAGAAATCAAAAGAGTTGTTCCTGATGTATCAATCGTAAATGCTGATAATAGAGTGGCTTTAGGAATACAAAGACAATCTAAACTATTGGCATATGAAGTATTGATACTAAGTGATAGGCAAAAGCACTTAAGAGAAGAAATGTATCAATATATGTATAGCAAAGACTTAATTGATAAAGGCAAAGAAGAGCCAATCAAAGACCATGACCATTGCGAAGATGCTACAAGATATCTATGCAGTGGTTTTTGGAAATATATAAGACAAATGCTACCAAGCATAGAATAGGAGACAAATGGCAGATTTTAGAGAATTAAATTACATACAAGATGTCACACAAAGGCTTAAAGACTTAGGCTATAAACAATTAGATCCTGATTATTACAATTACATCTATGAGTGGTTAGCGTGGTATAAGGGCTATGTTAGAAAGTTCCACGAAAGAAAGATGTATAACGGGGCAAAATTCGTTGATGATAATATCGCTAGTTTAGGACTAGCAAAGATTTTTGCTCAACATTGGGCATCGTTACTATTCAACGATAATACATCAATTACAATGGACGAAAAACATGAAGAAGCGTTGAATGACGTGCTGAACAAAACAAACTTTAGACATTACTTCAAAAACACATTAGAAGTAGCCTTCGCATGTGGCACAAGTGCAACAATTGAATATTTGGATGACTTAGGCAATATCATGGTTAATCATATCTATGCACCTATGATATTTCCTTTGAAACAGGTAAATGGAGAAATCATTGATTGTGCGTTTGCTTCAATTGACGGAGATGGATATTACTTAAATATTCATACTAAAAACGTTGATGGAAGTTACACAATCAAAAACGATTGGTTTGTAACTCAAAACATTAAAGATAAAGTAGTTACAAAGGATGTAGAAAAAGAAGGAATTGAGAAGGAATTTACTTCTCCTATTAAATTATTCCAAATTTACAAGCCAAATCAAGTAAATACTATTGATTTATTCGAACCTATGGGCATGAGTATATCAGCTAATTGTATTGATCAATTTAAAACGGCCGATTATGCATATGATGCTTTGCAAAATGAATTTAGATTAGGTAAGAAGAAGATATTCGTTCCAATTAGTACATTAACTTATAAGATTGTTACGGATGCAAATGGCAATACCTTATCAACGCCTATTTTTGATGAAAACCAAACTGAATACTACGCATTGCCAGGCGATGAAAATAGTGAGAATAAGATTACCGAATACAATCCTACATTAAGAATTAGTGAGATTGAAGAAGGAATCCAATTGGCTATTAACTTAGCAGGCATGAAAGCAGGATTTGGAGAAACACACTTTACATTTAAAGATGGCAAGGTATACACAAACCAAGCGCAAGTATTTAGTTCAAATAGTGATTTAAGATACAATCTTAAACTTCATGAAGATATGTTGGCTGCTTCATTAAGAGAGCTAGCAAAAGCATTATGTTATCTTGGAACAAACGAAATCTATGATGGTGATATTACAGTAGACTTCGATGATTCAATCTTTGAGGATGAACAATCTAAGAAGAATAATGCAATTCTAGAATTAAGCAATGGCTTAATTGACAACGTTCAATACTATATCGACATTTACGGCATGAGTGAATCCCAAGCGATTGAATTTGATAAGAAAATCAAGGATAGAGCCAAGAGTGAAAATAACGTGCCAAATTCAAATGAAATTGATGAAGAAGACAATGAATCAATCGATGAAGAAGCTAACGAAGGTGAAAGCGAGACAAAGCCACGCGAAGAAATAGAAGAAAAGGAGTAGTAGATGCTAACTGACAAGGAATTAAGCGCGTTGCAAAACGAATTAATCGATATTTACTCAAAAATAGAGATTGAATTAATCTTGTCAATAGCTAAAAGACTCGATACTTACAATACTGTTGATGGTGTTCTCAATTGGCAATTAAAAAAACTAAGTGAACTAAACGTTCTTAATAAAGACCTCCTAAAAGTAATTGCAAAATACAGTAACAAAACTCAAAAAGCTATTGAGAGCATGTTGAAACAGGCTATGCTCGCTAATCTAGATAAGGAATATTTGAACGAAGCCTTTAAAAAAGGTGCCACAAATATTACATATGAATCGATCATTAGTTCTTCCCAAATTAAAAAACTATTAAAATCAAACATCTATGATTTAAGCGAGCATATTAGCTTGATAAATACTAAAGCTATTGAATCAGCTAAAGAAGCATATGTTAAAACATTAAACAAAGCATATGCCGAAGCATATAGTGGGATGTACTCGCCACAAGAAGCCATACAAAGAGAAATCAAGGAAATGGCTAAGAATGGCATAAAAGGCGCTACCTATGAATCAGGAAGAAGCATAAGTATAGAATCAGCAGTAAGACGTGATACGTTGTCAGCAATTATAAACAACGTTAACAATGTATCTATTGAATCATGCAAGGAACTTGGAACAAATTGTGTAGAAGTATCTAAACATCTTGGCGCTAGAGTTAGTGATAAATCTAAAATAGCTAACCACGCAGGATGGCAAGGTAAGGTATATCAAATAGAAGGTTCCGACAAATATGGAAACTTGGAAGAAGAAACAGGATACGGCCAAATAGAAGGACTTGGAGGTGTCAATTGCCGCCATAGAGTATTTCCTTACTTTGAAGGCGTTTCAAAGCCCAAACAAGAAAAGATTGATTCTAAAAAGAATAAAGAAGTTTATCAAGCAAGTCAACGTATAAGAGCGTTGGAAAGACAATTTAGAGACAACAAACGCTTATGGTACACATGTAAACAAATTGGCGACAAAGACCAAAAAAAGAAATGTGAAGCCAAAGCGAAAGACATTCTAGTTCAAATAAAAGAATTAGAAAAACAATACGATATTAGTTCTAACAATAGAACATTAATATTAGAAGACCTTGTCTAGCATAAAGACGTTAAACAAATGCTAATCATGGATAAGAAGCGAGGAAACTCGCTTTTTATTATAGGCAAAATGTACTCGTAGGCACGTACTACGAGGACGAAAGGAGAAATTAAATGCCAGAAGAAAACAAAGTAGAACTAGAACAAACAAATGGACAAGACGCTAACGTTAAGGATGATAAAGACTCAACTCAGCAAAATGGACAAGATGTTTCATTCGATGACTTATTAAAAGACGAAAAATATGCTAAAGAGTTCCAAAAGCGAGTAGACAAAAGAGTGTCTGAAGCAGTTAAGACTTATCAAACTAACCATAAGACTGATGTCGATGCGTTAATTAACCAAAAGGTAAGTGAGGAAGTTAACAAGGTTAAGTTTAAAGCAAGTCTAAAAGAGAATTTATTGAAAGCAGGTGTCATCGATACTACTGCGTTAATCGCTCACCTTGATTTGAACGAATTAGAAAAGACATTCGATGCCGATAAGGAAGAATTTAAAGGCCTTGACAAGCTAATTAGCGAATCAAAGGAAAAGATGCCTTATTTATTCAAACAAGAAAAACAAGGGGCAACAGGCCAAGCACAAACCTCATTTGGTGATGGCAAAAATACTGCTCACAATTTGAGAGAAGCGCTAGCCGAAAGATACAAAAAGTAAAGGAGAATTATTAAATGATTACATTAGCAGAAGCTAAAGCAACAATGGTTGATCCTGTCGACCAATATGTAGTTGATGAATTTAGACGTTCATCACAATTAATGGATTTACTTCCATTCGCAAACGATGTAGCACCAGCAACAGGTGGCCAAACAATGGTATATGGTTATACTAAATTAAAAACACCTTCAGGTGCTTCTTTTAGAGCTATTAATGGTGAATATACTGCATCAGAAGCTAAAAGAGAAAGAAAGAACGCTGAATTAAAAATTCTTGGTGGTAACTTCAAGTTAGATAGAGTTATTATCAATACTTCAGGTGCACTTGATGAATTAAACTTCCAAGTTAAGCAAAAGTCACAAGCAACAGCTAACCTATTTGATTACACTGCTATCAATGGTGAAGCATCTACTACAAATAACGAATTCGATGGCTTAAAGAAATTAGTTAAAGGTTCTAGTACTGAAGTTACTTCAACTTTAGATATTTCAACTAGTGCATTATTAGATGCTAACTTCAATGCTTTACTTGATGAAGTAAATGAATGGTTAGCATTATTCGATGGTAAGCCAACTGCATTACTAATGAATTCTAAAATGTTGACAAAAATGAAGAACGCAGCTAGACGTGCAGGTTACTACTCTAGAACTGAAGATGCATTTGGTAGAAGTGTTGATAATTGGGATAACATTCCAATGATTGATATGAAGAATTACTACAATGCTTCAACAGGCAAGACAGTAGAAGTTGTAGCTACTGAAACTGATGGTACATCAGCAATCTATGCAATCGTTGCAGCTGAAGATGGATTCCATGGCGTTTCTTTGCAAGGCGAAAAGGTAGTTGCATCTCATTTACCTGATATGACACAACCTGGCACTATTAAAGAAGGCGACGTTGAATTCGTTGGATGCGTTGCATTAAAGAATTCATTAAAAGCTGGTGTTCTTAAAGGCATCAAGATTGTTCCAACAACATCTAGTGGTACTGAAGAAAACTAATCATGTTTCCTAATATTGACTATCAGTTCTACACTGAAACATATGGCGGAACTGAATTAAGCGAGGAACAATTCAATACATATAGCAAAAAGGCACTTCAATTTATAAACGAATTAAGTGCCTCTAGGCTATTGTTAAATACGTTAAGTGATAATGATGAGTATTTGGTAAAAATGGCTACTTGCGCGTTATGTGATTATGACTACGGCAATGATAAGAGAGTCGAAAAGTTAAGTATCGCTTCCGAATCAGTTCCTAGTCATTCAAGAACATATAACACAAGTGCTAACGCTAAATCTAATCAAGAAGTTTACAAAGAGAGAGTTCAAACTGTTTATGGTTTCCTATTAAGCACGAATCTTCTATATAGAGGTATCTAATGTTTCCTTATACGATAACTATATTCACGTATGATGAAGATAAAGGCACTTATTCCAAACAAGTGGTAGAAGGCGTGTGGTGGACAGGTGCGGATAGTGTTCCTATTAGTGATTCTAGAAGCCATAGCGCGCAAACTACGGTAGTAATACCTAAAAGTCTTATGAATAGTGTAACGGTCAAGAATGGCTGTTATATTGTTAAAGGTGAGCATGAAGATATTACTTCAATGGAAGAATTAGAAGATAGTGAGTGCATCCAAGTTAATAGTGTCCAAATTAATGACGTTGGCACTGAATTGGATAATATAACGATTAATGGAAATTAATCTAGATGTTAGTGGAATAATAAATAGTTTCGAACAAATAGAATCTATGGCGGATAATGGCGAAGTACTAAGAGTACTTGCAAGCGAAATTATGCGTTATGCGGACGATTATACGCCTTTTGATACAGGTTCGCTAAAAAATACTGCGTTTGTCGGTGCTATGGGTGATGAAATTATCTATCCTATGCCATATGCAGGTTATCTATACAATGGATATTTAATGGTTGATCCAATTACCAAAAAAGGTTCTTTTTATAACTCTAAAACAAATAGACATTGGAGTAGGCCAAACACTCAAAAAGAACTCACAAATACGCCACTTCACTTCAAAGGTGAGCCAAAGCGCGGTGCTAAGTGGGTTGAGAGAGCCTTTGAAGACCACACAGAAGAATTAAGCGAATCATTAAACAATTACATTAAGGGGCGATTATGAACGTAATACAAGCATTAAAAGACTATTTCAATACTTATCCTGAATTAGAGACTAAAACAATATTTGTAAACTTCCTAAAAGAGCAAGGCTCATCATTTTCAATTGTTCCTTCGCCAACACAGCCATTAACTATAACTAATATTGATGGAACATACGAAAAAAAGTTTGCTTTTCAACTAGTAGGAAGATTTGCTTATTCAAACGAATTGGCAATGAATATTAAGAATAGTAACTTCTTTCAAGAATTGGAAGAATGGATAATTGACAACAACGAAAACGATATTTTGCCTGTTTTGGGTGAAGGGTATGAATCATTAGGCCTAAGAGTTACATCAAACGGCTATTTGATGGGAATATCGCCTGATGGAAGAACAGGACAATATCAAATCAACTTAGAGTTGACATACGAAAAGGAGAATTAAATGGCAGATAAAGTACAAGCAATTAAAAGAAGTAAATTTGCTGAATTTATTAACGTAACACCTGATGCTCAAACTCCAACTTGGGCACGAATTGGTAAAGGTGTTTCAGAGAACGAAATCTCATACAATGCAAATGTGACAAGTGAAACTTTCATTGATGAAGATAGCGCTAATAATAGCGTTGATTCATATGCACCACAAATTCCTGTTACACAATACGCTTATAAAGGCGATAAAGTGTTTGATTTTGTGGATGGATTAAGACAAAAGAGAGCAACAGGCAGTGAATGTGAAACTCAAATCTTAATGATTTATATTTATGATACTGATGATGATACTACTTATGCAGCTGAAACAAATAATGTAGCTATTCAAGTAGATACATTTGGTGGTAATGGTGGTGAAAGAGCTTCAATTGGATATAATATCCTATTTAACGGCGATTCAACAGTAGGTACTGCAACTATTACTGCAGGTGTTCCTGAATTCACTGCAGCAGCATAATTAAAACTAGGAGGCAATAAATGAATAATAAAATTAATGTAGAATCTAGCGAAAATGTCAAAATTGAAGTAAATGACAATACTTTTATCGAATTAAATCCATTGGATGTGGACTTTCCTTTAAAAATGGAAAAAGCACATAAAAGGATGAAAGAACTATCTAAGAAATTAGAGCAAGAAATATTTATTATTGATAAAAGACAAGATAGTAAAGATGGTTTGATGTCTAAGAATACAAGGGATAGATTACTTAAATTCAAAGAGTACAACAATGAATGTAGTAAAGTAGTTGATGATTTATTTGGCGAAGGCACTACAAAGTCAATTTTTGGCAATAAAAACTATATTGGTATGCACGTTGATTTATTCAATTCTTTATTGCCTGTTATTCAAGAAGTGTATGGCAATCCTGATGCGATTATGAATCGAATCAAAACTAAGTATGCAAAAGAGGATAGTGATGTTCTTAAATGAGAACATATCCAACTAAAGTACAGGTTGATGGAGTAACCATACCACTCGACACTAGCTTTAGAACGGCACTAAACGTATTGGAAATTGTAGATAACGATAGCATAAGTGACCAAGAAAGAGCCTTGGCAACGATTTACATGTTAACGGATGATATTCCTAAAGTGGATTTGAATAAGTTGATGAAATTGTTGACTAAGTATCTTCAATGTGGTGAAGAGCCTAATAGGCACGCTTCACTTAAAAAGGACATGGACTTTCAACAGGACGAAAAGTTTATTATCTCGTCCTTTATGTATGATTATGGCATCGATTTGCAAACAACCGATATGCATTGGTGGCGTTTTATTGATCTATTAAACGGCTTGTCTAGTGAGTGTATCTTATCGCGTGTCCGCGATATTAGGACAATGGATCTTTCAATTTACAAAGATGCCAAAACAAAGGAAAGAATACTAAAAGCTAGAGCGCAAGTCGCGTTAAAAGCTAAACATGTCGAAACGGAGGAAGAAAAAGAACGTCTATCCAAATTTGAAGCGCACTTTGGTACGAATCAATTGGATGATGATGATTATTTACTAGAGGAGGAGTGAGATGGCTGAGCCATTAAAAATAAAATTAACAAGTGACTCCTCGGAGTTAAGAAGCGATATCGAAAAAGATATCAAAGTAATGCAAAAGATGTCTGATAAATATAAAGACATCGAAAAGCAATTAAATAGTCGTGGTCCTGAGGACTTCCAAAGAGCTTTATCTAAGGCGATTGAAACTTCTAATAAGAAGTTGGAAGAACAAAGGAAGCGCACAGAAGAAGCAATCAAGGCTTTTGAAGAACAAGATAAAATAGCAACTGAATTATCGCATGATGAAGAAGCTACCAATGAAGAAATTAATAAGGCTTATGATGAAGCTGCTAAATTACGTGAACAAGCAAACGCTGAAAAACAAAAATATCTTGATCTAGAAAAAAAGCAAGGTGAAATTGTTGAAAAAACCACGCGTGAATATAATTCTCAAACTGATGCTTTACAACAACAAGCTGAAGAATTAAAGACAAACTATAATATCTTAGATGCTATTGTTAATAATGATTTAAAAGAGCTTAAAAAAGCTAATTTCGTCGAAGGTATCGAAAACAGTGTTAAAAGCATGGGCGGAATATTCAACAAATTAGTAAGCGGAGTTGGAAGCAAGATATCTAACTTGTTTAACTTCAAAAAGGCTTCGAATCAGCTTCAAAGTATGGCAGGTTACGCAGGTAAGATGGCTATGGCACTATTTGGTGCGCAAACTGCCTATGCGCTTATTGCGAAAGCAACAAGGCAAATACTAGCCGATAATGAACAATTATCAAACACTATTAGTACTGTTTGGAATTCATTAGTTGGTTTAATTGCACCTGTTGTCAATGCGATAGTAAGCGTATTAGCAACGGCTTTAAACTATGTAATTGCGATTATTAGCTATATATCAAGCCTAGATGTGTTAGACTTGATGAATAAGGCTCAAAAGAAAGCAAAATCAGCTTCAAGTGGTGGCGGTTCAAGCAAGCAAAGCCAACAATACTCATTTGATACTGCTGAAACATTACAAAAGAGTGATTCAAGTGGTGGAAGTGCAAGTGGAGTTACTGATAGTTACTTAAAGCAAGTAGACCTAAGCGAAACTTTAGAAGCTTATGCGAAGAAATTAAAAGCGATATGGAAGGATATCCAACAAATTGGTAAAAATCTTGTAGCGCGCATAAAAGAAGGCCTAGACTACATGAATAGTGGCCAACGTATTTTGCAAGTTGGAAAAGACTTGTTAGATGCGTTCCTTGATGACATTAAACAATGTACAGAAGCTACGGTATTATGGAGTGAAAGTATTAATTTCGGTCCATTATTCGATGCGATAGCTACTACCTTAGAGTCTTTAGAACCTATACTTGAAAAAATTGGCGATTTAGGCGTTTGGATTTATGAAAATGCTATATTGCCAGTGGCTACATGGGCTACCGAAACATTATTGCCTACTGTTTTAGAAACAATAGCAAGTTGTTTAGATGTAGTAAACGAAGTCTTAGAAGCTATGCAAGTTCCTTTACAATGGCTTTGGGATACAGTCATAACACCATTATGTGATGCAGTCGGTCAAACAATCATTGATTTGTTAACGCAAATCAAAGATTTAGCCGATAAATTAGGCACATGGTTGAGTGACCATCCTGAGTTCGTCGAAATGGTTACTACTGTTGGTGAATTAGTGTTAACAATAGGTGCATTAGCGGCAGGATTATTGTTAGTTTGGGATGGCGTAGGCCAAGTAATTACTATATTTGGTGAATTAGCATCGTTCTTGGCTACTCCTGTTGGCGCAATTGTTGCAGTTATTGCGATATGTGTTGCATTAATTGCGATATTTGGCGATATTGATGCAGCAATAGAAGCTATGCAATTAATAATGCAAGGCTTGATAGATTTCATCACAGGCATATTCACAGGCGATTGGGATAGAGCATGGACAGGCGTAAAAGAAATATTTGAAGGCGTATGGAATTTAATCGTTGAGATTATTGATGCAGCCTTAAATGCTATCCAAGCAGGCTTTGAAGCGTTAGGTTTAGACATAGACTTAGTTATCCAAGGCGTTAGAGATGTCTTAGATGGCATTACTGAGTTTGTATCTGGTGTCTTTAGCGGAGATTGGGAACAAGCATGGAGTGGTGTTCAAAAGATATTTGACGGCGTTCTTGAAGCAATCGTTGGACTTGCTGAATTACAAATCCAATTAATCTTAGGAATCTTTGAAAACTTAGGCTTTGAAGTCGATGGAATCTTTGAAGGCATTAAACAAACCTTTGATGGAGTATTGAGCTTTGTCAAAGACGTATTCAGTGGAGATTGGGAAGCAGCGTGGGGAGATATTAAAGACATATTCAAAGGTATATGGAATACTATTGTCTCATTGTTAGAAAGTGCTTTGAACTTCATCGTTGATGGCATTAACAAGATTAGTTTCAGTGTTCCTGATTGGGTGCCATTTGTTGGTGGTAAGAGCGTTAGTTTTAATTTAAGTCGAATCGAATTACCAAAACTTGCAAAGGGTGCTGTAATACCTCCAAATAAGGAGTTCCTAGCTATACTAGGTGACCAAACAAGAGGTAAGAATATCGAAGCACCTGAAGGCTTGTTAAGAGAAATTGTCCAAGAAGAAAGTGGATCACAAGAAATCAATATCGTTGCTAATGGAGATATGTCTCAATTAATAAAATTATTGAGATTTAAACTTCAAGAAGAAGATAAACGTGTTGGCACAAGTTTAATAGTAGGAGGATAACATGGAATATACATTTGATAAAGGAATATATTTAGATGGCGTATATTACGATGTGCCTGTTACAAGCGTTAAACGTACTGCCAATAAGATTTGGAAATATGCTGATAGAACCGAGGAAGGAAACCACGTGGGCGAAATCCTCGGTATTTATTACAACTTTACACTAACAATCGGAGATATTCACGATGCAAGTGAGTACGACAAGTTCTATTCGGACATAACAAGTTCTAAAGCATATAGAACTGTTAAGATGCCAAGCGCCGAAGGTGGAGAAGACTTCACTTTTACGTGCTATTTAGACAAAGTGCAGGATGAAATCATTAAATCCAAGAAGGGTAAGAATATTAAGAAGGGTTTAACCTTCCAAATGGTTGCTCAATGCCCAGCTAGGAGACCATAATGGAAAGATTTACTTCTTGTACGGTTGAACTTGGTTTATACGATACAGGTGCTATGGATGATTCAACGTTTTCAAGCACTAATAAACAAACATTTTCAAATTTGGAATCGATACGAGATAGGAATGAATCGGTGAAGAAATTTGCCACTCTAGAACCTGATTTCTTTTTGCTAGACGGCACTTTTGAGTATTACGATACAATTGATAACCTAACAGAAGAAACAGGCTATATGAGTCGTTATTTCACGTCTACGATTAAAAGCAATTTCGGTTCATATCATTCATCGGTTGGAATTACGTTTCATTTTTACGTAACTTTACCTGATGAAATCCAAATATCATTCTTAGATGGCGATAGCGTAGTCAATGAGGCTACGTTTAAGCCTGATTTGAGCAAATGCGAGTATATAGATCGAGACGAATACATTAATCTATTAACAGCTGATAATTTAGAAATATTAACGGCTGAAAATAACTTGCTTTGCGTAACACAAGTATCAGGAATCAACGAATACATATACTTTGCTGAACTATTAGCCAATAACTACAACAATATGTCTATTACATTCAATAATGTAGATAGATTTGTTCGTTTAGACTATATCGAGTATGGCGTTAAGCTGGTTTATGGCGACAACTTAGAGAAAAAATTAAAAACTGCTTCTCTTACAGAAGAAGTTGATGTATTTTCAAGTTCATTGCCGATTAATCAATGCAGTTTAGAAGTAATTGATGAACAAGGAATGTTTGATATTACAAATCCTAAGTCATACTATCAATATTTGCAAAAGCGTCAAAAATTCAAAATATATGAAACTGTTAACGATGTTACAACGTTGGTAGCGGTGCAATATTTAAAAGAATGGTCACAAACAAAGAAACTGTTAGCAAGTTTTGACTTGCAAGACGTTATTGGTTTGATGAGTGAAACAACCTTCTATGGTGGAATGTATGAAGGCGTGACCGCAAGTAATTTAATTAAGATTATTATGGATGATTATGGCTTTGACGATTACACAATCGAAGAAGATTTGAAAGGCATAGTCTTAACAGGTTACTTAGCTAAACAAACTCATCGTGAAGCACTTCAACAAGTAGCGTTTGCGATTGGTGCTTGCGTGTCAACTTCAAGAATTACAGGTATTCATATTTATAGGCCATTATTAGATAACCAAGGAATCATTGACTATGATAGAAAACTAATATCAACTGCGCATGAAACAACGCAAAAAGACTTAGTGACAGGCGTATCAATTACGGCACATTCATACGTTGTAGAAAGTGATACTTCAAATGCTTCTAAGGGAGACTATAATCCTGGCACATATAGAGTTGTATTTAGCAATCCATACACTAATTTATCAATAAGTGGTGGAACGATATTAGCTAGTAATTGCAACTACGCTGATATCCAAGTAGATACGGCAGGCGAAGTTGTTATTACAGGTAATAAATATGTAGATCATGGCGTAGATTACACTTATAAGACTGATACTTATTCAAGTTCGATAGACGAGAATATATTAGAAGTCACAGGCGCTACGTTAGTAAGCCAATCAAACGTTGAAGATTTGGTTGAATATATTTATCGATTAAAGCAATATCGTTTGGAACATACGCTTCAAATTATCAACGAAGAAGAACAAGTATCAAACATGTATGCAGTTAAGGTTAACGGACAATATGCACCTTTATTAATCACAAAAATGCAAAGCGACTTAACAGGTGGCTTCACAGGAAAAATTGAAGGTGTAGGTTACGCGTTAAGAATTACTGATTACGATATGTTAGGCAATGAATTATATGCAGGAAGTGAGGGCTTAATATAATGGGATGGAAACAACCTATATATGATCGTACTATGCAAGACATATACGATAAAACTAAAAAGGCTTACTTAAATGTCGAAGATTTGAATAGAATCGAAGGCAATATTGCATATATCGGCGTAATGATGGCGGTTGAAGTTGAGACTAAAACATGGTCAAAAACTTCGCTGCCAACCGCAGCCGACTTCGTGAGAATTGGTAACAACATTGCGAAACTAAAAGAACACGTTGATTACACAACTTATCCTGATTATCCAAGCGTACCTATAAATAATTTTCAAAAAATCAACACAATTGAAATGTTGCTTGAAAGTATTCAAGGTGATTACAACATCGTCACAGGTGCTTCTTTGTTTTGTGATGATGGTGGATATGCAGGAGATATTTTTATTTAAGGAGGACAAATGGCATATACAAAAAAAGAATGGACTGATAGAAACGTCCAATATCCTGGAAGAAGAAAGCTATCAGCTGTCAGCGGTCAAACTGATGTGTATGATGTCGTTAGAAGCGAAGGCACAATCACCGCAGCAGGTGATGCGTTTAGTGCTGATAACATGAATGATTTAGAAGACAGAATCGAAAGTGGATTCATAGGTGCTACAACATACAGTGATGAAAACTTAAAAACGGCTAAAAAATACACCGATGATGCTATTACAAAGGCAATTGGTGATGCAATAGGTGGTGATTACTAATGACGTTAGCTGAATTATTTTCAAATATTGC
>CAVKNZ010000029.1:0-15686 GCA_963657885.1 Bacteroidaceae bacterium | reverse complement strand
GATGATTCGAAGTTTGTCGGTGTTTATAAGAAAAGAAAACAAAATTAATTACCAACTTTTTTCTTTACTGCTAGAACTTTTTTTATAAATAGTAAAAAAACAAAGCTTTTTAGTAACTTTGTTTTATTTTTAAATGAGTTATTTTACGTCTTTTATTGTCGAGGCAGGCTCATAGCTATCGCCATCATTAGTTTTACTCAGGGAGACTTCTAATTTAAATGAAGCATCTTGCTTAGTTAGAAAATCTCTTGAATTAGGGAAGGAAGAAATATATTTCCCATTCATTTCTAAAGAAAGCATATAGAAAGCATTATCTTTCAAGGTGATTTTAAATTCAAAATCTTTAATTGATACGCTAGATGAGCTAAATTCGCCAAAAGCTTTAACATCGACATCAGAGGCGCCTAAGGGATTTAATCTTAATAAAGCGTTGAAGTTATTTAAAATTGAAACGCCACCAGCATTATCCGAGCCGATTGAATAAGTAACTGTGCTTTTGCTATCATCGTTTAGCTTTTGAATGAAACTAACGTTATCAATCATTTTCAATACATCGAATAGATAATAGTTATCACTATCATCGTGACTCGCAGTTTTAATATCTTCATATTTTCCGCCGATGGAAGTTGTTTTCTTTTTTAAATCATGAACTTCACCAGTTGAGAGCTTAACTCTTGCTCCATGGCAATCCGCTAAATTGTGGGCTTTATATAAATCAGCATTTTTGTGATCAGTATCAACTTCATAATCGTTTAGATAATAAACTTCGCTAGATGTTACTTTTCTTTTGCTAAAACCTTTGACAGTCGCATTGATATCATTTTTATTTTGATAGCCCACTGCTGTTTTAACTTTAAAATCATAGCTAGAATGCTCTAATGCTTTATATGCATCAAGATATGTATATATTTCAGTTTTGGCTTTTTTAACATCAGAGTCGCTAACAAAGGTGTTATTAAACACTTTCGGAGTAATTGTAGGAGCGACACCAATGTTTTTAAAAGACAAAGAATAGGTCAAAGAAAATGTAAGACCGCTAACATCGATATTCATTAAATAACGATAACCTGTAAGTTTTTCACTTTTTATTGTCACATACATCGCTGTGTTAACACTCGTTTCTGGCAATGTTCCGATGATCTTTTCTACGATTGGATGATTGATATAATTTCCCACTAAAGCAATGCCAGCTGAGGCATTGAAAGTGGTTTTTAATTCATATTCATTTGCCGTAGTTGTCTTTTTGATATCTTTAAATTTAGAATTATCATATTCAAAGACCGCTTTAGCAAAAGAAGAAGAGTCGTATTTATATGATTCATCAACTTGTTTAATCGTGTATTTTTTAATGACTCCATCTTCATCTAAAGATATTTCGTGAAGATTTAATCCTTTTTTAATTTGATATTTACTTCCATCGTAAAAAAGGGCTCCAGAATTATCGTGTTCATCGTAGAAACTAACATCTGTCGATTTAGCATTGTATTTGCTATTGCCAAGCGTTTTGCCACTTAAGGCAAAGCCCATGTAAGAAGCATTGACGTTTAAAGTGTAATCGTATTCGTAGCCTGGAACATTATCTCCAATCGTGTTATTCCTAGCTTTAAGAAAGTCTTCTTTAGTTATTGTTTTACTCTCTTCTTTACTTGTGCTAGTAGAAGTATCAATGCCTCCATTAGATTGAGTTGTGGAAGTATTTGCGTCTCCGCAAGATGAAAAAAGAAAGGCTAATACAGTTAAAAATAATATTTTATTTCGCATAAGGTTCTCCTGTTAGCATTATCTTATCGACTAATTAAGAAAAAATAACTAACTGATAAAGCGAATTTTATTTATCAATAAAAATTGACCTCAAATGAAAAATATAAAAACATAGAAGAGAACTAAAATTATTTGTTCTAATCGATACATTTTACATTTTCTTCCTTTAATGAAAATAATCTAAAAATAGCTCTTAAAAGGATGATAAAGATGCTCTTAAAGAGACTAAATTCAACTAAAAGTAAAATTTTACTTACAAATACATGGTAGCAAATGCTACTATTAATATATGAAAAGCTACAATGTCTCACTAGATTTAAAAAGAATAAGAGCCTTTTACGATTTATCGCAACAAGCTTTTGCTGATGAAGTTGGTTTATCAAAATCCAATATCCTCCGCATTGAAAATTCAAAGATTAATCCTCATAGCGGCACCATTGAACTGATATACAATTTTTCATATGAAAATGGACTGAACTTAAATAAAGAAAAAGCGCGATTTTTTGAAGAAGAAAAAAAGACTAATATTCTTTTAATTCATGGGGCCCGCGATGAAATAAATGGAGAAATTGACGCCAAACACTCTTTAGGCGTTAATGATTTCGGAAGTGGTTTTTATTTAGGTGAATCTTTAAAGCAAGCTGCAACATGGGTATCCGCGAACAGTAAAGCTTCTGTTTATTGCTTTTATTTTGCTAATAAAAAAGAACTCAAATATAAAGAGTTCTCCACTGATCGAAACTGGCTTTATGCAATTTTATATTATCGAAAAGCATTTAAAGATGATGCTATTCCTAAAGAAATTAAACAAATCGTTCAAGAAATCGAACAACTAGATTATCTGATTGCCCCAATCGCGGATAATAAAATGTATGAAATAATCAATAATTTTATCGATAAAAAGATAACAGATGAGGCTTGTTTACATGCCTTAGCTTTAACTGACTTAGGCAAGCAATATGTTCTTAAAAGTCAAAAAGCTATCGACAATCTCTTCTTTCTTGACCGCTTGTATTTATGCAGCAAAGAAAAGAAAGATTATTTAAAGATAAAAGAAACTAACGACGAAAAGAGTTTTAATAAAGTGAAGATGTCATTATTAGAATATAGACGAAAAGGAAAATACATAGATGAACTATTTAAATGATGATAATCGAAGAATATACGATCTCGCAGAGATTCAAGGCGATATTTTTGAAGGTTCAATAAGTAAGAAAATGCCTTCTTATTATTTCATTCGTTCCTTTATGAATTCTAGATTTGCTATATCTCTGGATAAAAAATGGATTGATGATTCCTCCTTAGATAAAGAAGGAATATTGATGGAAATTAAAAATAAGGTGAAACAAAAACGAGGAACATTTTATAGCCAAGATGAAATGCATTGGATTGGATATATTTATCGAATAATGGCTCACTCTTATAATATTTCTAGTTCAGCTGTTTTTAAATTAGTTAAACCCGATTATCTAAGAAAAGTATTTCCTCTTTATCATAGTTTAGATTCTCAAAAAGTAACTAAATTAATAAAAGAAGATTTAAATATAAAAATATTAAACAAAGAAGAAAAAATTAGACTCATTCTAAAAGCACAGTAGCAAATGCTACCGCGTGTTTTATATACAAAAGTGCGATTTAATCACTTCTTTTTAAAATCCTCTTGCACTTTTTTCTCAACTTCATTACAAATAACTTGCAAAGAACAACTGTGACAATCCATCTTGATGTTGTTCATCAAATGGTCTAACGCTTTAATGATATCTTCGCTTCTTTTATTAAGAGCAATAATCTTCTCATAAGGATATTCATCTAAATTAATAAAAATAACTTTTACATTTTTAACAAAAGGCATTTCTTTATATTTTTTAAGAATATAGCTTCCAAGCAAAGAAAAATTAAAGCATTTATTCATTAGTGCTTTTTTAGAAAAAAGAAGTGTTTCTTTATCCGCGAAGGAAGATTCTCTTACCATCACTCCTTTTAAGGAAAGATGGTATTTAACATAGTCAAATTTACGAATGTTGTTATATAAAGCGTTTCCTTCGCCAATCTTAGAAGTATCGATTGAACCAATCGTTATGCGGGCATAGTTCTTATTGCAATCAATATTAGATAAATCGTCACCAAGAAGAATTATTTCATCATCAAAGTCCTTGTCAGTTAATAAAGTTAAAGCAACACCTTTAAGAGGTGAAGCGCCAAGTTCAAAAGCTTTATCATCATTAAAAATAATCTGATTAGCATCTTCTAAAAAGGAATTAGATAAATCGATACCTAATTTCTTAAAAGAATATTGTTCATTGATTTTCTCAACTTCATTGAGTAAATCATCAAAGATAAACATAAACTAAATTTTTCGGTTTCTTTTTCGCTTATCATACATCTTAAGTAGCATTGGCTCCATAGATGAAGTAAGTTTCATATCTAAATTGAAAAAATAAACAATAAATAGAAAAGCAAATAAAGCAATAAAGGCTCCAGCAACTGTTAAAACGATGCTAGCCCAAAGTTGCATTCCTAAACTAGGAAATAAAGTCCAAGACAAAACGATTAAAGCTGTGCCCATTATTGACGTCCTCCTAACCCTTTTTGTCGAGCGAATTCAGCCGCGCCTAAAGCGCCCATAAGTTGAGGATCAATTGATAAATTCACAACTTTTAAATGCAAAACCTTTTCAATAGCTTCTTTTAGCCCAGCATTTTTCGCACATCCTCCAGTGAGAGCAATATCATCGACTGCGCCGGCCTTTTTCGCCATGACAAAGCAGCGTTTAGCCACGCTAAATTCAATGCCGGCAGCAATTTCATCCATCGCTTTTCCTTCACCAACTAGTGAGATAACTTCGCTTTCCGCAAATACGGTGCATTGAGCGGTAATTGGAATGATGTTTTTCGCGGTTAATGATAATTTTGAAAAAGAATCTAAATCCATTTCAAAGGCTCGAGCCATCGCTTCAAAGAAGCGTCCGGTTCCGGCCGCGCATTTATCATTCATCGCGAAGTTAAGAACTGTACCATCTTTATCAATGGCGATGCCTTTAACATCTTGTCCACCGATATCGATGATAGCTTTAACGCTAGGATCAGTAACGTGCACACCCATCGCATGGCAAGAAATTTCTGAGATGTTTTCATCTGCGAAAGGAACTTTGTTTCTGCCATAACCTGTGCCAACTAAATAAGTTAAATCTTTTGCACTTTTTAGTTCGCTAACCTGACTAACAGCTTGATCAAGGGCGTCTTGAGCACTTAAAACCGAATTAATTCTGCTTCTTAAAGTTACATTAGCAACCATCTTGCCAGTTTCATCAACGATTACACATTTTGTGTAAGTTGAGCCTGAATCACATCCACCAAAATATTTCATAAGTTAATTTTTCTCCTTCTCTACCATGAAGCGGCATCATCAATAATTTCTAAGCTTGGGTCCACTGGTTCTTCGCGTAAAACCGAACGCATGTACCTATTTACATCATCACGTATTGATTGTTTTGAGATCACGCGAGGATCCATCAAGTCATGATTTACCCAGATAAGTTTTACGCCATGCTCACGAGCTTGCTGTTCAAACAAGCCATGGAAACCATCGAGAGCTTTACATGAAATGTGCTCCCATAAAATGACCATGTCGGCGTGATATTCTTCAACAAATCTCCATAAATCATCAAGAAGAACTTCATAGCCTCCGTGCGTACGGTTACGCATAATCATTTCTTGATATAATTTTGCGATATCATAAATCGCTTGTTCTTTATTGTCTTCGCTTATTTCATCAAAATAGACAAGTGAAAGCATATCAACAAGTGGGAGAATGCCCCAGCAGTTTTGTAGCCAAGGAAGGAAGTCAGTATAAAATTGACTTTGAACTCCCCAAATGATGGCTCTATGTCGATTTTCTTTACATACCATCGCGTGTTTTTTGAAAGCTTTTTGAGCTAATTTAGTAATTTTTTCATCAGCTTTAACAAAGTCATCGCTTCTTCCGGCCACGGCCATGTAAGTTGTTTCAGCATATAAAGCTAAGTTTGCTCCATAAACTTGTGGAAACATAGTTTTACTCATCTCCATCCAAGAATGACGGAGTCTATTTTCTTTATTGAAACGTTTCGCGCATTTAAAGTAATAATTCCAGTCCCATTTTTCACCGGTCTTTTCTTCGATGAATTTAATCGCGTTTCTAATTTCTTGAGCAGCATATTCTTGCACGCCTTTTTCTGTGTGACGTAAAGGTGCAGCTATTTGGAAAGTAGGAATGCCAAATTCTTCATATTTTTTGCTCATGATACCATTGCCCATAAGAGAGCCATCACAAGTTGTATTGCATTGAATTGCACAAGCTCCATAAATTGGCATGTCCTCATCTACCGCAGCTCCTGCTTCAGCGGCTGGCATTGGGCAGACATCACCAGGAATGCCCATCTCTTGAAGGACATCTAAATAGTGAGTAACGGCTCCTCCATTTAATAAAACAGAGACATAAATCGCGGCAGTTTCCCAGCTAACGGCGTATAAATTAGGGAAACCACACATGATGTGGAACATTTCGTTTTCATCTAAAACGACAACTTTTTTGGAAAATTTTTGGTTGTTCCCGCATCGCTTATCAGCTTTAAAAACGCGCGATAATAATTGAGCAATATCTAAAGCAACTAAATCGTATTCGGTGTGAGCAATTCTAAGAGCTTCACCTCTTAATCCAGTCGTATGTTTATCAATCATCATCGGAACCGCTAAATAATTAACCATCCAGCGATAACGGAGAAATCCTTTGATGTTATTAGGCTTAACTATAAATTTAGCTAACATCCACATGATTTTTAGCCATCTAGTAAAATCATAAAAAGTATCGATAAAACCGCGCCACTCACGACGACGACGGACACGTTTACCATTGTATAATTTGCCCAAAGCTTCTGAGCCAACTTTTCTTCCCATGACTATTTGCCTCCTTGGATTTTCTTAATTTCAATGCTTTCAACAAAGGCTTGAACTCGCGTTCTAATTTGTCCAGAGTTACCAACTGCGTAAGGACGATCGATTGAAAGAACTGGATAATTGTATTCATCGCGAAGAATATGGGTTCCAGTCATTCTTTCATAAGCCCATGGATCGCAGAATTTCATCTGTTCATAAATGACGCCATCCGCGTGATAATCTTTGACTAACTGATTAACATATTCTTTTCTCAGTTTAAATTTAGCTAAGTTCATGTGGCGAGGACACATGCAGTGATGCATATAATGTTCACAAATCTGGGTCAAGATATCCTTATTTTCATCGATATGTATTTCTTCTCTTCCAGGAAGTGAGCCAAAACAATATCTATCAGCGACAACCCTAGCTCCGCTATCTTCGATGAGTTTAATCATGTCAACATCATCAATTTCTGAGCCAACAACCACCACTTTTGCTCTAAATTTCTTCTTTTCATCAGGAATTCGATTTCGAACTTCTTCGAGAGTTTCTTGAAGTTTATCCATCAATAAATGATGAGGGCAAACATAAGTTGCCATCACGATAATATGGAATTCGTAACCAGTGATGCGTGGATTTTCTTCTTTTCTAAGCTCCGATAATTCAGAGATAATTTTGCACATTTGATTGTGACGCTTAACTGCTTCTAAAAGTGAAGCATCAGAGACATCGATGCCAAAATGTTCATGAAGAGAATTTAATATTTTCTTTCGGCATTCGCTTACATATAAGGAGAGTCCATTTTCATCATCTTTCATCGGAACTTCTAAATATTCATAGAAAAAGCCATCTTTAGGCATCGTCTTTAATAGTTCCATGTTTTCGACGCAACGATTGATCATTGAGCAACCATCAGGAGTTAATAGGCAATCTAAGAATTGATAGCCTCCTTCAATAGCTCTTTCAAGTAAAGCACGCGTATATTCACATAAAAAGGATGTCATGTAATAGGTTCCCATCTCCATCGAGCCAGTGCGAGGGGCTCTTAAGCGCGAGGAGAAACAACCTTTTAAATTTAGAAGAACTTCAGGAACTTGATAGCAAGTTGAACCGATGCATTTCAATCCTTCATCTTTAGCTTCACGAACAAGTTCGTTGTTTGCATCTTCTAAAAGCTTTTCAAAGTAATACAAATGTTTTAAATCTTTCATGCTTATCCTTTCTATAAAATAGCTAATTTCTTTAAAGCAACTTTCACATATTTATAAATGCTAGAACTCGGCGATAAATCAAAGACAGTATCGCCATAAACATCTGATAGCATCATATTTTTATCTTCAGGAATAACTGTGAGTAAATTTAAGCCAGTTAAATCTAATTTAGAAATATCAACGTCATTAGAAACGCGATTTAAAATTAAGCCGTCATTAGTGAACATGCTTAATTCACGAGCAACTTTCTTAATGGTTTTGCTAACTTCAATTCCTTTTTTAGAAGCATCGCTAACATAGATTAAGTGGCTTACTTTTTCCATGACTCTTCTATTGACTTGTTCAATGCCTGCTTCGCCATCAATAACGACATAATCAAAATTATCAGAAATAAGAGAAATGACTTCTTTTAAATAAGCATTAACTTTACAATAGCAGCCGCTAGATTCGGGTCTTCCGATAGCTAAAAAAGAAATATTATTGATATTTACTAAAGCATCAAAAATCTGGTATTTCGCCTCCGAAAGCACTTCAATTGCGTTTTTATTGTCACCATTTTCAGCATGGCTAATAAATAGTTTTCTTATATCATCGACCGTCGATTTGGAAGTGACACCTAATGCGGTTGCTAAACCGATTGCTGGATCAGCATCGATAGCTAAAATCTTTTTGTCTTGATAAACTTCAGAAAGTAATCTCACCGTTAAAGCGGAAATAGAAGTTTTTCCAACTCCACCTTTTCCAGTAAAAGCAATAACGACGTTTTTACTCATATTATTTATTTAATGAAACAACTACATAGCCATCTAAAAGATTTGCTACATTTATTGTCGCCTCGATATCTAATTTTCTTTCCATTAAATCGGTGAAAACTAAGTGACCGTTATAGCTTTCAATGCTCGCTACATTTTTCATCAAAATATTTTCATCGCTGATTTTATCTTTATATAAAGTGGATAAACACATAACTACTTCATTAGCTCCTTTAAAGCATTTTCTAAGTGAACATTTCCATTAGAAAAACAATCAATTGCTTCTAAAACTTCTTTATAAGCGATTGAATCGCACTCTTTTAAGGAGCAACTTAATTCGACAAGCTCTTCATTGTGATACTTGTTATGGTTTATTAAATAGCTAATTAACTTTAA
Source organism: Bacteroidaceae bacterium (assembly GCA_963657885.1). Lineage (GTDB taxonomy): Bacteria > Bacillota_I > Bacilli_A > RFN20 > CAG-826 > Fiminaster. Next base: position 6,653 of record CAVKNZ010000029.1, on the reverse strand, counting down.
AAGTTCTTCTTTATTAACTGTGTTCATCTTTTTCCCTTGAGTGTAAAAATTTAATAAAAAAATCGGTAAATTTTTACTGAACTATCATAGCACAAAAGTCCGATTATAGCAAAGCTTTTTTATCGAGCAAAATTGTTACTTAGCACAATAAAGGAGCGATCAGTGAGACCGCTCCAATATTTTATAAATCTAATAAGAGATTAAATTATTTAAGTGTGTAAACTTCAACACCTGTTGCGTTAACAGTTGGAGTTCCACCTGGATATGTAGGATCAGTTATGTCGGCAACAATTGCGTGTCCTGTAGGAACCTTAACAGTTTTATCACCAACTTGGCCGGATGTGATTCCGCCTTCAGTGGCAGTTAAATTAAATTTAACTTTATCACTAACTGTTGTTTTTCCGCTTCTAGCTAAGATGCCAACACCATTTGTAACGTTGAAGGTTCCGCCTTTAACGTTGACTGTATCGCTATTTGCAACATAGATTCCGCAAGCGATGTATCCAGCAGTTGTGATATTTGCATTGAATGTACCACCATAGATGTTGATAGTGTTTTCGCCCCCACCTTTTGTGCCATTCGTGCCAACAACAAAGTTGTCTTTAGTTGTATATGTACCACTATAGACATTTAATGTTGATTTTTCAGTTGCAACTAATGCACATTCTTGAGCTGTAACAGTCGTATCCATAACGTTAAGAGTTGCGTTTTGAATAGCCCATAAACCATTTCTAGAAGAAGTAACTTTTCCTCCGAAGACAGTTGCATAGCCACCATTATAGACATAAATAGCTTCTTCAACTTTGATTTCATGTCCATTTAAGTTGACAGTTACATTTCCAGTAATATCAACATCATTTAATTCGATATTATTTTTAAGTAAAACATAAGTAACTTCTTCGGTATTTTGAACAGCTTTAGTGAATTCATCGGCTGTGCTAACTTCAGTTGCAGCAAAATTGTAAACTTTATCTTTAGATGCTTTTACAGTAGGAGTTCCACCTGGATATGTTGGGTCGGTTGTATCGACAACAATATCTTTTCCAGCAGGGATTTGAACTTTCTTGTCACCAATCCAGCCAGCTTTAGTTCCGCCTTCAGTAGTCTTATGATTAAATACAACCTTATCGCTAACTGTGGTATTTCCGCTTCTAGCTAAGATACCAACACCATCAGTAACGTTAAAGGTTCCGCCTTCAACATTTACTGTATCGCTATTTGCAACGTATAATCCACATGCAATAGAGTCGGCAGATGGATCAAATCCATTAAATGTGCCGTCATAAATATTGATGGTGTTTTTACCATAATCCTTTGTGCCATTAGTAGCAACGACCGTATTTTCAGTTGAAGTGTAAGTTCCACTATAAACATTCAAAGTGGAATTCTTAAAAGTTAATAAAGAAACATCAGTAGCTTCGATTGTTAAATCTTTAACATCTAAAGTTCCTTTATCTTCAGCGCTTAAACCTATACATTTAGAAACAATTTTTCCATTAAATAGAGTTGCGTGTCCACCATTATAAGCACACAAGGCAGAACTTTTTGCTAATCCATAAGTTATTGTGTGTCCGTTTAAGTTGACATAAACGTCGGCTGTAATATCAATCATTTTAGAAATCGTGATATCGTTTAACAAAACGACATAAGTGTTGTCGATTGAAGCAACAGCTTTTAATTCTTCTTCGCTTTTTACAAAGAAGCCAACACGTCCGTCTTTTCCATCAGTGCCATCTTTACCGTCAACGCCATCTTTGCCATCTTGGCCATCAACGCCATCTTTACCATCTTGGCCGTCTTTACCATCAGTTCCGTTGGCACCATCTTTTCCATTGGTGCCATCTTTACCGTTGGTTCCTTCGGCTTTGATTCCGGTATCTTTATCACCAATCCACCAGTTACCATTTTCACCAATGAAAGGTGTTAAACCATCAGCGCCATCTTTGCCATCTTGGCCATCTTTACCATCAGCGCCATCTTTACCGTCAACGCCATCTTTACCATCTTGGCCGTCTTTACCATCAGTTCCGTTGGTGCCGTCTTTACCGTCGACACCATCTTTACCATCTTGGCCATCAACGCCATCTTTTCCGTTGGCTCCGGTGTCACCTTTTTCACCTTGGGCACCAGTGGCTCCGGTGTCACCTTTGTCACCTTTATCGCCCTTATCACCTTTGTCGCCTTTATCACCTTTTTCACCTTTAACGGAGGCTAACCATTCTTCATAAGAGAGTTCGCCACCATTTTCAAGGTAAGCTTGATATACGGCGTAAATTTGAGGATCAGCATCATTTGCATTTTCCCCGTTGCAGCCAGTAAGGCCTGCAACCGCGCTTAATGACAACATTAAAGCGCACATTAAATTATGTCTTTTTTTCATAATTTCTCCTTATCTACGCTAATTATAGAACCCCCCCCGCATGTTTTCAACACGTTTTTTTACTAAAAGTTTACTTTCATTACGCGTATGCATGGACACATTTGTCATATTAAATGTAATTTAAAGAGCTGTGATTTTTGAAAAAGTAGAAGTGTTATGTAACAGCCTATTAGCATTGAGCTCAATGGCAAAAGAAAAGAAAGGCAAACGTCTAACGACACTTTTAGTTACCCCCATTTTATTTCCTAAAAGAGAAGGATAAAGCAAATAAATTCTTTTTAATCTTTTAAAGTGGTCGCTTTGAATTCTATGTTTACTTATAAGCTAATTGTCTAATTGCGGTTCTATAGATAATTCAAAGTTTTCTTTGAAACCATATTAAGCAAAAAGAAGAGACTTGAAAGCGATTTATTCTTCAAAGACAAAAAATGTGTCTAGAATATATCTTTATTATGGATAAATTAACTACTAACTATCACACCCACACTTATCGATGCGGTCACGCAGTTGGAAAAGATGAAGACTATGTTCTCTCTGCAATAAAAGAAGGGATAAAAATATTAGGTTTTTCTGATCATATAAGCTATCCTAATCTTCCTCAAAAAGGGATAAGACAAGATTATGAGATGCTTCCTCATTATCTATCATCAATTAATCAACTTAAGGATAAATATAAAAAAGAAATCGAAATCCATGTTGGCTTTGAGGCTGAATATTTTCCTCAACTTGATTCTTATTATCACGATTTATTAGACAATAAAGGATTAGAATATCTCATCTTGGGTCAACATTGTTATTTAAATGAAAATAACGAATACATTTTCTATAATTCAACGCATAACGACTATCAAAATTTAAAACGGTATGTAGATGAAGTCATCATGGCAATGAACACTGGCCTTTTTGTCTATGTTGCTCATCCAGATATCATCTTAAATAGCTTTGATGAAATCGATGAAAAGGTTCTAGATGAGATGAAACGCATCATCTTTGAAAGCATAAAACTTAATATTCCATTAGAGATAAATGTCGCCGGCATCCGTTATCAAGAAAAAGGCAATGAAAATCTCATCGGTTTTAAAAGCAAACGTTATTATCCTTACGATGAATTCTTTTCTTTGGTGGGCAAATATCACGCTCCTGTAGTTATTGGGGTGGACGCCCACGACCCAAAAGATTTTCAAAATGAAGAAGCCATCAAAAAAGCATTTATGCTCGTGGACAAATACAATTTGAATTTAGTCGATACTATTAAGCTCAATAACAAGAAATAAAAATTAAAGGCATTTAACAATGACGCCGGAATGAGGAGCAAGCATTAAGCTATCGCCATCCATTTCTCCTTTTCCAAGCGAAAAGACAATTTTAGCTTTTTTAGATATTTTAAAAACTTGTTCAGTATCAAAAAGATTGATCGCGACTACATTTTTTCCTCTTCGATAAGAAAGTTTTCCATCCAAAAGAAGAAAATCATCACCAGTAAAATCTTCATCATTTTTACGAATATTTATCAATTCGCGAATTGTGTGCCATAAAGAATTAGAATCTTTTTTCTCTTCTTCAACAGTTCTATCTTTTTTGTTAGTCGGCAAGAATGTTTTATCGGCTTTAGAAAAGCCAGCATTTTTAGAATCGTCCCATCTCATCGGCTGACGAGTGCCAGTTCGCTGATACCCTCCTTCAATTGAAGGTAAAGATAAATCAGCATGCATCGCTATTTCATCGCCATAATAAATATAAGGCACGCCTGGCATCGTAAGGATGAATAGATAAGCTAATTTCAGTTCATCATAATTTAAAAAATTAGCAATTCGTGTCGTATCATGATTTCCAGAGATAAAAGAAATTCGACCTTTTCCTTCTTTCCAAGACTTGATCCAATAATTGAAGTTTTCTAAAAATAAAGCATAGAGTTTATCATCATATTTATGGAATAGTGGCGCACTATAGCCTTCCTCAACTTGTCTAAATAGTCGATGGGTGCAATTAGTCCACCAGTCGAGGCAAAAATCGGAATCAAATCCCGCTTTAAAAGCTTGATCAGGCACTGACCATTCACTGGTCATATAAAACTTTTTAACTCCTTCTTCATCGAGTTCTCTTCTGATGTCTTGCCACAATTTAATGGTCGCTACTTTATCATCACCATCATTTTTAACAAGAGAATTAGCCATATCGACGCGGAAACCATCGATATCGTAATCCAACCAATATTTCATTATTTTCTTTAAGAATTCTTTTCCTTCTTTAACTTCTTTATAAGATTTCTGCCAAGAAGGATATTCGATTTTGTTAAAGCCATAATTTATCGCTGGTTGATGAGTAAAGAAATTGACCATGTATGAGCCATTTCGGTCATAGCAGCCAGAAATAAGTCGATAACCGTTTTCATTGTTCCATGGCGAATCATTCCAAATGAATAAATCATAGAATTCATTTCTAACGCCTTCTCCAGACTTAATGAATTCTTTATTTAATATCGACATGTGACCAGGTACTAAATCAAGGAAAAGTCGCATTCCACGATTATGCATTTCTTTAACTAACTCTTTTAAATCATCGTTATTGCCAAATCGAGGTGAAACTTTAAAAGGATCAATTACATCATAGCCGCCATCTTTAAATGGAGAATCATAAATCGGGTTGAGCCATATGGCGTTACAACCAAGTTCCTCAATGTAATCAAGTTTAGAAATGATGCCTTTTAAATCACCGTAGCCATCATTATTTAAATCTAGAAATGAATTAGGATAAATTTCATAAAATATGCAATCTTTAAATTCAGGTAATTTTTTCATTTTTTTCTCTCCCAAAGGTAACTAGAAAAAATATAGCACAATCAAAGAAAATAGAAATTGTCATTTTAAAAAAGTTAAACTAGCAAGAGAACAATCGTTTACAACTCTTTATCAATGCAAATTAGTTAAATCGATAATGTCTTTTTGTTCAATTCTTTTATTAGCAGTTAAAAACATCACCATATAGATAGGATAATAAGTGATATTTTCATTTACTTTCACATTGTAGTCAGAAAAAACGAAACCATTTGAGAATTTATTGTTACAAAAATAACTTAAAGCGGAATGTAGCTCATAATCTTTTCCGCTTTTGATTTCTAAAGGCAGCACTTTTCCTTCATATTCAATAACAAAATCAATTTCTCCATGCTTCTTACTATTGAAATAGAAAAGATTATTGAATCCGTGGGCTTTTAATTCCGTCGCAACAAAGTTTTCAAAGATCGATCCGAAGTTAATATCTTTCTCTTTCGATAGCATCTTTATAATGGTAGACGTCCCATACATCGATGAAAGTAAGCCAACATCGGACAAAAATAATTTAAACAAATTGCTTTTCTTGCTAGCTAGTAAAGGAATGTTTAATTCTGAAACATTATAAACCGCTGAAGCGACACCGGCGTCAGTTAACCATAGAAAATTATTTTGATAACGATCAAAGTGAGAATGTTTAACTAAATTTGTAAGAACATATCGTTTATTTTTCTTGTTTAGTTCAGAAGGTATCAAATCATAAGTATTAATAAGCGACAATTTGTCAGTCTTTTCATATTTAGTGAAATCGCGTTTATAATCGCGAATAATTTTTTGATGTATTTTATGTACAGCATTGTAGTCGCCGCTATCTTTAAAAGTTTGCACAGCTTCAGGCATGCCACCAATCACGAGATATTTATAAAAGGCATCAATAAGTCGGGAATGGACAAAATCATCTACTGGTTTTTGCGCATCAAAACAATTTTTCAATTGCTTAATCACTTCTTCATCTAATCCATAGGCAAGATAGAATTCTTCTAAATCTAACGGAAACATATCTAGCGTAGTTAAATAGCCAACAGGTGCAGATCGTAAATTTTTCAATTCAACTCCTAATAAGGAGCCACTTAAGATATAACGGTATTTTCCTTGTTCCACCAAAAATTTAATGATGGTAATTATTTCTTTGCATTCTTGGATTTCATCGAAAAATATAATTGTGTCATCTTTTAAAGATTTTCCAGCTGCTAAACGAAGATTTTCTAGAAAGGTGTTTTCATCTTCCTTTAATGCTGATTCAAACAAAGGCAGTAAATTAGGTTGTCTAATAAAATTGAATTCAACATAATCTTTATTTTTTTCTTTAAGTAGCTCTCGAATTAAAAAAGTTTTTCCGACTTGTCGAGCCCCTGTAATTAACAATGCATCTTTGCCACAATCAATCCATTGAGATATTTCTTTCGATATTTTTCGATATAACATGATGTTTCCTTTTAAAT
>CAVKNZ010000028.1:0-16311 GCA_963657885.1 Bacteroidaceae bacterium | reverse complement strand
GAAGTGGACCTTATTAGTAAAGAAGCTCCATATTTAACATTTTTGCCTAATTTAAATTATGCTTTTGCTTCATCTCCAGTATCTTACTTTAATTTAAAGTCTATCGATGGATTTTTATTAGTCCCATTATATGACGATTCACGTTTTTCTTTCTTAGAAGAAGTAATTATTAATGAAGAAATGTGTGAGCTGCTATCTTTAGATAAAAGTAGCGCAATATCATCGAGAATTAGGATTAGTAATTATTGCTTATTTTCATTAGCGACAAGCGATAGAGATAATCCTTTAATCAAAGACGAGATTAACTATGATATTGAATTTGTTGTTAAAGATGTTGTGAGCGAATTTTCTTTCTTAAATAGTCCAAAAATATATTATTCATATAATCATTTATCTTCGTTCCTGAAAGGCTATATTCTTAATAACATTTCTAAACATAAAAAAGAGTATATTAATGTCTATGATTATATAGCGGAAGCAAATGATGACGATGCCTTGACTTCTTATTCAATGAATGTCTTTTTACGCGATATTAATTACGTGGATGATTTCTTTAGATTTATCAGTAAATTAAATGAAGACGATAATAACTTGAAGATAGAATCAACAGTTTATGATATTAAAGATGCTTATATCAATTTCATGAGTTCCTTTTCTAACGCTTTATTTGTTTTCACTTTAATTGCCTATTTAGGAGTGAACTTCATTATCGCTATTTTATCTTTATCGACCTTTATTCAAAAGAAGAAAGACGCCGCCATTTTAACGTGCTTAGGAGCAAAAAATTCTTCGATTATATCAATATACTTTAAGCAAAATTTTCTTCTTTTATCTTTGTCTTTTCTTTTATCACTATGCTCAATTTTTCCTATGCAACTATTATTAAATAAAGCAATCGAAAATAGCTTTCATCTAGCAAATCTTATTGATGTTCCTCTTACTTCAATCTATGGCTTTCCATTTTTACTTCCAATTGCTCTATTTTTAATTGCTTTAGTTGTTTCTTCACTTTTTGTGTTGACGCCGATTCTTTTTTATCGACATATATCTATTTGCGACGAGCTTAAAGAAGAATGATAAAGATAGAGCATTTAACTAAAAGATTTTCTAGTAGAGTTGTTTTAGATGATATTAATTTAACATTGCCTAAAAAAGGACTTGTTCTTCTTTATGGTGCTTCTGGATCAGGCAAGTCTACTTTACTTAATATTCTTGGAGGCATTAATAGAGATTATGAAGGTTTTGTAGAAATCAAAAATACTTGCATTTCTAGGTTAAGTGAAGAAGAAATGCGGTCTTTTAGAATTTATAACATCGGTTATGTTTTTCAAAATTTTAACCTATTAAATCTTGAAACTGTCTATGAAAATATCGCCCTTCCATTAGATTCGATTTCTTCGCTAAATAAGAAGATAAAACGAAGAAGAATTATAGATGTTCTTAACTGTTTGGATATAGCTAATTTAGAGAAGAGAAATGTTAATAAACTTTCGGGAGGCGAAAAGCAACGCGTATCAATTGCTCGAGCAATAATTAATTCGCCTTCTTTATTATTATGCGATGAGCCCACAGGCGCGTTAGATGAGAAAAACAGCAAAAAGGTTTATGAGATATTAAAGAAATTATCTTCTTCAATGCTAGTTATTATTGCTTCTCACGATAAAACAGTTATTGATTACGCGGATATATTAGTGGGGATAAGCGATGGGAAGATTAGTCAAATTAGCAAACATGAAATAGAAAAGGAAAAAGAAGATATTTCTTTCATTGCCAATAAATTTAAAAAGCGAAAAAGTGAATTAAGCAATCGTTTCTTACTTCATCATGCTTATCACAAGATGAAATCGAAGAAATTTAGATCATTTATCACTAATAGCATCCTTTCTTTGTCTTTAACCGGCATTGGAGTATCGATTTTATTGTCAAGTTCGATGAGCAGTAAGATTAAAGGCGCTTTTTCATCTTTAACTAATGGCAATCAAATTGTTGTTTCCTTAAAGAAAGCCAGCAACAACATTTTCACTAACATCTATAGTGCGCCTGAAAACCATATATCTGATTTAGCTAGTCGATATCACCAATATATTGAAGGATATGGAGTCAATTATTTAGTTAATTACGAAGACTTTTTTAAAGACCAAAATGATTTTTATTTTGCTGTTCGTGGTGAAAAATATTACATGAACAGTTTGTCTAGCCGTAGCATTAATGACTTTCGTTGGCTTAGCGAAAGCGATGAAAATATCACATATCCATATTCAATCACTGATCTAAATTATGATGAAGTTGTAATTGGCCTAAATTATGTCGATTTAGTTAACCTATGTTATAAGCTTCAAATTCAAAGAAGTTATTCAAGCCTAGGTACGTATCTAAGAAATCATGACCTTTTACTATATTTAGAAGTCAAAAATAACAGTTGGCAATATGAAGATGAACAATTGTTTTTAGTTAAAGGTGTTAAAGAAAGTTCAATCAGTTGCCTTTACCATAATGAGCATTTATGGAATCAAATGGTTTTTGAAAAGATGATGTTACTTCCTTCTAGAGATGATAGCTCTTCTTTTTATCCTTGGGAGATGTATAAAATCTATTATTTAAAATGTCTTGAAGATCCAGGGGTGTTTATTGACCGTACATATAGCGATGAACTTTCTTACGATTACGTATTTGAAAGAACAAATTATTATTACAATCCTTCCCTTTGCAAGATTAATGGCGTTTGTCTAGAGAAGCGGGTCAACATTTATTTAACCGATAAAATGGCTATAAATACTGGAGTGGTATCATCGCTTTCTTCCTTAGACAGAAGGCTAACTAATTTTTATTATGTAAATAGCTTTGGCTATTCTAGTTATGCCTCAAATTTACTAAATGGATTTTCTAAGAATTTCTTTGTATCATTTTCTGAAGATAAAATCGATGAAGCAATCGACGCCGACACGATGAATAGCGATACTTCTTTAGAAATATTTTTGCCTAGAGGAGTTATTAACGGGAACTTTTTAAATAGTTTAGGAGATGGACTACATTTCTCGAGCAAAGCTAAGAATTTAGTAAAAGGAAGAATGCCTAAAAACTTAAATGAAATTGCTATATCTACAGGTTTAGAAAAAGCTCTTTTAGAAGAAGGATATGGGAAAGAGTTATTTATTGGAGGCATAAAGGAAGAGAACTTAACTCTTGATAACAAGATTGAAAAGAATTATGAAAAATGTAAAGTCGTTGTGGTGGGTATAGTTGATGAAGAAAAACCTTATTTATACCACGATAATAATTGGACGATATCCTTTTTTCGCGACAATTTTGGAATATCGATGTTTAACTTAACGCCGACTTCAGTCATCTTTGAACTTGATGATAATGTTGACGCCAAACTTATTTGTGAAAAATATAATAATGTCTTTAAAGATTTAGTTTTTGCTTCTCCTAGTGAGGAGTTGACTAAAAGCATAGATTCAACATTGTCGTATGCGAATATAATTCTTTTAGTGTTTTCTTTGATTGCCGTTATTATTTCAATGCTTTTGCTTGGCACAATCATCATGCTTAATGTCATTGAAAGCCAAAATGAAATCGCTCTTTTTACCTATTTAGGAATAAGCCAAAAAGATATTAAGTTAACCTTTACAACCCAATCATTGCTCCACTCCTTTATCGCTATCTTCTTAGCAAATATTGAAATCACCTTTATTGATTTTTTTATTTCTTATTCCTTGTTTGATATGCTTCAGTCATCCTTTGTCTATTCATTTAATCCTTTACCTTTGCTTATTACATCACTTATCGCTATTTTAATGTCGCTATTTTTATCAAGTCTAGTTACTAGTATCCTCATGCGAAAGAAAAAAGAAAAACTTTAAAAGCAAAAAAGTATTTTATTGAATTCTCTTAGTTGATTATATTAATATAATTTGCTAAAAATAGAAAAGCAGTAGAGGTGAATAAATTCATAGCTCTACTTATGGTAGATATTTATGGAAATACGAGAAAACATCGCGAATAATATTGTCGAATTAAGAAAGAAAAACCATTGGACACAGGCGGAACTAGCTGAAAAGATTAATTATTCTGATAAAGCCGTTTCTAAATGGGAAAGAGGTGAAGCCGTTCCTGAAATTGAGACGCTTGCATCATTAGCCAGTTTATTCAATGTTACTGTCGATTATTTTTTACATGCTGATAAAAATGAACAAAAGAAATACAAAATTTCTAAGATTGATAATCTTTATCGCAAATTAGCGGTTCTCCTTTTATTATCGCTTGCCACCATATTTATCGCTTTGATTATTTTTGTCATTGGACATTCTAAAGACTTAAATAATTTTTGGATGGCCTTTGTTTGGACGACGCCGATAATTGCTGCTTTGACATTAGTTTTCTTTGCTTGCAACAAAATATGGCTAGGTTCTTTGATATCGACTTGTTTAATTGTTGTCTTTTTGACAGCCTGCGTTTATTTAGAAGTAGTTTTACATATATCTAACTTCTCAATGAGTTGGATGATATGGCTTTTTGATCCGCTTATGATAGGCGCGATAATCCTTACCTTTTTCATGAAAAAGGATAGATGAAAACAATTCTTTTTAATGGATTGCATTCATAAGGAAAGCCTATAAAACCATCTTCATTATAATTAATGAAAAAAGTTGTATCTAATTTGGATATTTAAGATAAAATAATAGTAATCGAGTTATGAAGTTTCGTCGTTTATATTTCTCATTTCTTGCTTTAGGGTTAGTTACATTACTTACATCGTGTAATATTTTTGGTGACTTCATTTTGAAAGAATCAATCGATGATTATGATTCGTTTCAGCCTGATGAGGGCACTGGATATAAAAAAATAGAAAGTTTTCGTTACAACTTGCAAGATATAAACGCTTCTCAAGGCGCGATTAATCTACCTTCTACCGGCAATAGTAAAATTCTTGTTGTACCAGTTCAGCTTACTGATGGTCCTAGCTGGGATGAATCAATGCTAAATAATATCCGTTTAGGTTTTTTTGGATCAGCTGAAGAGACGGGATGGCAATCTGTTAAATCTTTTTATGAAACTTCTTCTTATGGAAAATTATCTTTAAGTGGAGAAGTTGCTCCAGTTTTAAAAGTTCCTTATTCTGTCACGCAATTAGCTAATAAAGGTAAAACTGTCTCCGGAGGCACAGTTGATTACCGCCCTGATGAAGTTGTTGTACCAATTTTTGAAAAAGATGATAGCTATGATTCGTATCGATTAAGTCATGACACCAACAATGATGGCTTTATCGATTCAACGGTTTTTATTTATAGTAATTCCATTAATAGTTCCTTAGGTTATTGGGCTTGGGTTTATTGGGCAAGCGGAGCTGCTTCAGTTGATAGACCAGCAGTCAATTCTTACATGTGGGCATCTTATAACTTTATATATGGTAATCAAATGCAAGATGTCACCAATAACCGCTACCCGTATGCGGCTTATGATGACAAAGTGGATGGTCACACGATTATTCATGAGTCAGGTCATTTGCTGGGACTTGATGATTATTATTGCTACGATGATGATTACAATTGGGATCCAAGCGGTTCTATCGAAATGCATTCTAACAATGTTGGTGATGAAAACATTTATTCTAAACTATCTTTAGGTTGGGTCGAACCATATTATGTCAAGACATCAAAAACTGGTGAAAAGATTAATATGACACTTCGTTCATCATCAAAATATGGTGACGCAATCATACTAAATGATGGATGGAACGGAACTCCTTGCGATGAATATATAATTATCGAATATTACACGCCTACATATTTGAATTATAAAGATGCGATTGCTGCCTATCCTGGAAACGGATTTAGGATGTATACTGTCTCGGGATTTAGAATTTATCATATTGATGCACGCGTTGCTGAACTAACAAGTTCCAGAAATCCAACATTTAAAAATTATGTCGATAACATCACCAGCACTGGCTTATATGTTATCGGAGCCTCAAATTCTGCATCTCGATCTTACTTAAATGTTCACGAAGATGATTTTAAACTCGTTCATCTATTAGAAGCAGGTGGAAAAAATACTTTTGTTCAAGCAGCTACATCGAATAAAAAAGTAACTGCGACAAACGAGACTCTATTTAAATCTGGCAATACTTTCAAAGCAAATAACAATTTCTTTTATTATGGTGATCGTTTTAACGATTTCAGTAAAGTTGGCTATAAAATTACAATTGGTGAGTGTGCAGAAGCTTATGGCACGCTTACGATTGAAAAAATATAATTATTATCAAGTGATAATAGGAAAGGAAATATGAAGGGCAAAGTCATCAGATTTAATCCAAAAAAGGGTTTTGGCTTTATTAAAAGCGAAGACGGCAAAGACGTCTTCTTCCATTACTCCGCTTTGGAAATGGACGGCTATAAGACGATTGAGCCTGAAACTGAAGTTGAATTTGAATTACTTTCAAGCGACAAAGGTTTCAAAGCCGATCACATTAAAGTAGCTGCATAAATATATCAATTTTTAAACTCCAAACTTAGCTATTTAGCACCTTTGGAGTTTTTTCTATATTTTGAACTTTACAAGAGCATATTTCTTATTTAAAATAAGAACTCTTGAAAGGGATTACATGTCATTAAAAGCTGGTATTGTTGGACTTCCTAATGTTGGTAAATCGACTCTATTCAATGCGATAACTAATTCGCATGTTGAAGCGGTCAATTATCCTTTTGCTACGATTAAGCCGAATACAGGTGTTGTTAATGTACCTGATGAACGTTTAGATTTTTTAACTAATCTATTTAAACCAAAAAGAAGTATCAAAGCGACTTTTGAATTCTTTGATATTGCTGGACTTGTAAAAGGAGCTAGCCACGGCGAAGGTTTAGGCAATCAATTTTTAGCTCACATTCGTGAATGCGATGCTATTGTTGAAGTTGTTCGTTGTTTTGATTCTAACGAAATCATTCACGTTGAAGATAGCGTTGACCCTAAGCGCGATATTGAAATAATTAATCTTGAGCTCGCGATGGCGGATTTACTCACCATTGAAAAGCGAATAGCAGCAGTGAGCAACAAAGCGCGCATAAACAAAGATAAAGAATCTGTATATGAGATGTCTTTATTAACTCCCTTGCATGAAATACTTTTAAAAGGTGAACCAGCGAGAAAATTAAATCTAAAGGAAGAAGATTATAAATACGCTTTTACGAATTACCATTTATTGACACTTAAACCAATTATCTATGTTGCCAATGTGAGCGATTCTGATTATATGGATTTAGATAACTGCGCTTATTTAAATGTTGTTAAAGAAATCGCTAAAAGCGAAGGTACGATTGCTATACCAGTCTCTTGCGAGATTGAATATCAACTTTCATCTTTACCTAGCGACGAAAGAAAAGAATTTCTACAATCTTTAGGTGCGAGCGAATCTGGGCTTGATAAAGTTATTAAATCAGCTTACAAATTATTGAATCTCTCAACATTTTTCACCTGTGGGGAAGATGAATGTAGAGCCTGGACATTTAAAAATGGCATGTCCGCGCCTGAATGCGCCGGAATCATTCATTCAGATTTTGAAAAAGGCTTTATTAAAGCTGAAATTTATTCATTTTCTGATTTAGAAAAATATGGAAGCGAACTTGCGCTTAAAGAAGCAGGTAAGCTTCGAATTGAAGGCAAAAATTATTTAATGCAAGATGGCGATGTTGCATTTTTTAAATTTAATGTATAAGGAGGAACTTGCTTTATGATGCGTATTGGATTTAGTGAAGACATTCATCCTTTTAAAGAAGGAAGAAAATTATTTCTAGGTGGAATTGAAATAAAAAATGAAGTTGGCCTTGATGGTCATAGCGATGCAGATGTTTTATTGCATGCGATTATGGAAGCCATTTTAGGAGCGATGACTTATGGTGATCTAGGTTCTCTATTCCCAGACACTGATGACAAATACAAAGACATTTCTAGCGTTGAACTTTTTAAAAAAGTCGTTGATATAATGCGTTATGAAGGTTTTAGAGTTAGCAATATTGACGCCCAAATCGCGGCGAAAAGACCATTCCTACAACCATACATATTACCGATGAGAGAAAAAATTGCTGATTTACTTGATACCAAAATTATTAATGTTTCTATAAAAGCTTCTACCTTTAATGGAATAGGTCCAATTGGTGAGGGCAAAGCTATTAAAGCCCAAGCAATTGTTTTATTAAAACATAAATAGTTTGCACCTTTAAATTAACTTGCATATAATGTTGCATTGCATTTATGAATATTGAAGAATTATTAAAAAATAAAATCGCGAATACACTGAGCCAATTAGGGCTAGATATTTGCTATAAAGATGTCGTTATTGAAAATAGCAAAACCCCAATTCATGGCGACTATGCGAGCAACGTGGCTTTAAAATATGCCTCAAAGCTTTCATTTAAGCCATTTGAATTAGCTAATAAAATAATTGAACTCATCGATAAAGATGGCATTGAAAAAATCGAAGTCGCGGGTCCGGGCTTTTTAAATTTCTTTCTTAAGAAAGATACGCTTAATTCGCTCATCGCAAAAATTATTGATGAAGGCGAAAATTTTGGTCGCGGAGAAAAGAAAAACTTAAAAGTAAATGTTGAATTTGTCTCGGCAAATCCAACAGGTGATTTACATTTAGGCCACGCTAGAATTGCTGCTGTCGGCGATAGCATCTGTCGAATTCTTGATTTTGCAGGCTATGATGTCACTCGCGAATATTATTTAAATGACGCCGGCAATCAAATTCATACATTAGGTCTTTCTTTAAATGTGCGTTATCACCAACTTCATGGTGAAAATGTTGATTTGCCTAGCGATAGCTATCACGCTCAAGACATCATTGATATCGCTAAAGAATTTGATGAACTATATGGCGATAAATATTTAGCTGACTGTGCTTCTAATTTTGATTTCATCACTCAATTCGGCGTTGAAAAAGAATTAGCGAAAATTAAACGCGATTTAGATGAATATCGTGTAACTTTTGATGTTTTAACAAAAGAGAGCGATATTCGTAAAAATCATCATGTTGAAGATGTGCTCAATAATTTGTACAAAGACTATTCTTATAAGCAAGATGGCGCCATCTTTTTAAGAACAAGCGATTTCTTAGATGATAAAGATCGATGCGTCGTTAAAAGTGATGGCTCTTTTACCTATATGATGCCTGATATTGCTTATCACTTGAATAAACTCAGCCGTGGCTTTGATTATTTAATTGATGTTTTAGGTGCTGATCATCATGGCTATATCAACCGCATGAAAAGTGCTTTGATGATGCAAGGCTATAAAGAAGACACCTTAGAAGTTGAACTCATTCAAATTGTTCGTCTTATAAAAGATGGCAATGAAGTGAAAATGAGCAAACGTACAGGCGCGGGTGTATCTTTAAAAGAATTGTGTGATGAAGTTGGAGTTGATGCAGTTAGATACTTCTTCGTTTCGCGAGCCGGAAGTGCTCATCTAGATTTCGATTTGAACTTGGCTTTAGAACGAAATTCATCAAACCCGGTTTTCTACGCTCAATACGCTCATGCTAGATTGTCTAAAGTTTTAGAATTAGCTAGTGATATTCCTTTAGATAAAGAAGGCAAAAATTTAGTTGATCAGCACGAAATTGATTTGCTTAAATGTTTATTAGAATTTAATAAAGTCGTGCAAAATGCTGCGAGCAAAAGAGCTCCAAATTTAGTTGTTAACTACATTCAAGAATTAGCAGCACTAATTCATAGTTTCTACACTGAATGTCGCTTAATAGATAAAGACAATTTAGAATTAACTTCTTCAAGATTAGCTTTAGCTAAAGCTAGTAAAATTGTCATTTCAAATGCTTTGAAATTAATTGGAGTTTCATCTCCTAACAAAATGTAAATAAAAAAGAAAAGAGGATTTAATTATGTCAACCAAATCACTTCTAAGCTCAGCTTATGATGTTCTATCTAGCAGTAAAGAACCTTTAACTTTCAAGGTTCTATTCGATAAATCTCTTCAAGAAAGCGGAATTGAACTTTCTGAAGATCAACTTAGAAATAAGATGTCATCTTTATACACTCAATTATCTATCGATGGCCGTTTCGCTCAACTTCCTGGAGGACTTTGGGATTTATGTTCACGTCATAAATTCGATGCTGTCCATCCGAAAATCGAAGACGATTTCGATGATGATGTCGAAGAAGAGGATGATGAGGAAGAAAAAGAGCTTCTCAAGGCTGAACTTGGCGAAGACGATGATGCTAACGATGAATCAGAAAATGATGATATCGACTACGACAAGCCAAAGAAAGAAACTGAAGACGACGATTTTTAATGGATAAAGTAGTCAAAGATATTTTTAAATTAATCAAAAAGAACGATATTATCACAATTTATGGTCATGTAAATCCTGATTGTGACTGCTATGGCTCTTCTTTAGGACTTCGCGAAATTTTGCGAACGAACTTTAAAAATAAGAAAGTGTATTCTTTAGGCTATGGCAGTGAAGCACTTTATGACTTACTTGGAAAATATGATGAAGTTGATGATGAAACTATTAAAAAATCATTAGCAATCATTGTCGATTGCTCTGAGACTGTTAGATTGATGGATCAAAGAGTTACTTTAGCTAAGCAAATCATCAAAATTGATCATCACATTGAATCAACTCCGTTTATTGGCTATAAGTGGGTTGATACCGATTCTATAGCTTGCGCCCAAATGATTGTTGAATTTGCTAAACATTTTCATTTAAAAATTAATCAAAGAGCAGCAAATTTACTCTATTTAGGCATCTGCACGGATTCAGGAAGATTCCGTTACGCCCCGACAAATAGCAAAACTCATCGCTTAGTTGCTGATTTATATGATATTGGTGTTAATCCTAAACCGATGTTTGATGTGCTTTATCAAAGCGAGGCTAATTATGTGAAATATCAAGCCTTATTGGTCTCGAAATTTCAAATGACTCCGCATCACGTCATCTATTGTTTCGCTGATGTTCCAGACTATGAAAAATTTGGTTTAACATTTGACCAAGTCAGCAAAAATGTCAATGTAGTAGGCAACATTAAAGGTTGTCCAGTTTGGACTTTGTTTACCCGTTCACCTGAAGGAACTATTCGCGTTGAATTCCGTTCTCAAGGATTAGATGTTCAACAAATTGCCAAAAAATATGGTGGTGGTGGCCATAAATGCGCGGCCGGCGCTCGTTTAATGGAGCAAAAGGATTTCTCTTTAGCCATGCAAGTTGTTGAAGATTTAGATAAAATGGTTTCTGAAAGTACACATGCTAAATAAAGAATTAGAAGTCGCCTTAAATATTATTAAAGAAGCTAATAAGTTAGTTCTTGATATTTATAATTCTTCCGATTTAGATGTTGAAATTAAAGAAGATAATTCTCCTGTCACCAAAGCGGATAAATTAGCGGATAAATTGATCTGTTCCACCTTTAGAAAATATTTTCCTGATGATGGAATTTTATCTGAAGAATCAATTGATGATAAAACTAGATTAGACAAATCGCGAGTTTGGATAATCGATCCAATTGATGGGACAAAAGAATATGTCGCTCATACGGGTGATTTCACAATCAATATTGCTTTGGCTAAGAACCACATAGCCTATTTAGGTGTCATATCAATTCCCGTAACTGGAGAAATATATTACGCCATCAAGGGTGAAGGTTCATTTTATCTAAAAGATAGTTTAGCTAAACCTATAAGGATTCATTGTAACGATAAGATAGATGATTTAACTGTCTTAGTTTCGCGTTTCCATAGCAACAGCATAGAACAAGCAATGATAGAAAAACATAGCGATGTGATTAAACATCAAAAAGTTGTAGGAGCGACAATTAAAGGTTGCTTAATTGCTTCTGGCTTAGCTGAATTATCTTACCGTTTTTCAAGCAATACCAAAGAATGGGATACCTGCGCGATGCAAATCATCGTCGAAGAGGCAGGTGGAGCTATTTTAAAATTCGATAAAACGCCAATAAGATACAATCGTGAAGACGTTTATAACAAAGACGGTTATCTCATTATTAATAGAATCGAAAACTTTCTTTTATAATATAAGTAGGAGTCTTTTATGAATAAAAAATTACTGAGTTTATTGTGTTTAGTCCCACTTCTTATAAGCTGTGGTCCTAACGATGATATTGATGTTGATGAGCATGTCCCAATGGATTATGTGCCTAATTTACCAGCTTATAAAGATAAAAGCGAAGGCACTTTAAAAGAAGACGATAGTTATGTTTATTTTGATTTTTATGAAATAAGTGATTTCCATGGAGCGGTTGAATATTCAAAAAATGATTCGATGCTTGGCTTAGAAAGACTATCTAGCTATTACGATAGTAAAAGAGTTGGTAACGAAAAAGGAACAATCCTTCTTTCTGGAGGAGATATGTATCAAGGCACCGCGGATAGCAATATCACTCGAGGAAATTTAGTTACATATGCGATGAATGTGATGAATTTCTCTTCTATGACTTTAGGCAACCATGAATTCGATTGGACTGTCGATTGGCTTAAAAATAATAAAGAAAAAGCTACTTTTCCATTTTTAGCCGCGAATTTGATTGATAAAAACACAAACGAAGTTGCTGATTTTGTCTCTTCGTCAGTAACTATTACTCGAGGCGATTATAAGATTGGCATCATTGGCACGATTGGTGAAAATATCAAAGATTCGATTATCGCTTCTGCAGTTAGTAATTACGATTTTGCTAAAGAAGTTGATACTGTCATTTCAGAAACCGCAAAATTAAAAGAAGCAGGTTGTGATATTATTGTTTGGTCAAGCCATAACGATGTTAATTATTTAAAACAAATTAGTTCTGGAAAAGATTTAGATGTCGATCTCATTTTTGGAGGTCATTCGCACACTACATATTCCACAGAAATTAGCTTGACTAAAAAAGATAGTGAAGGAAATGACTACACTAAAGTCATTCCTCTATTAGAAAGCAAAGATAAAGGTCGATCGCTTCCTCATGTTCAGCTTAAACTTGATAAGAAAACGAAATTAGTTTCACCTACTGAAGGCTATGGTTGCGATGAAAAGCCAACTAGCAGTGACTATGATCCTGACAATGACATCACAATGATTTATGAACAATATAAAACTAACTATATTGATCCATCAAAAAATCGCTACATGGGAAAGCTTGTTGGCAATATGTCAACTGACCAACAATTAGCTAATTTAGCTGTCAAAGCGATGTTTGAAAAAGTTAAAAAAGCTTACCCTGATTATGATTGTAGAGCTGCTTTCACAAATGTTAGTGGTGGCATTCGGGCTCACTTAAATGAAGGCGATATCACTTATGGCGATATCTATTCTGTGTTTCCTTTTGACAATGAAATCGTAGTCATGAAAACAAATGGAAAGACGCTTAAATCTTATACATCAAATGCTTCGATGAACGCAGCAAGATATCAAAATATCTATAGTTTATCAAGTCTTGAAAACGATAAAGAATACCTATTTATTACTACTGACTATTTGGCGTCTCACACTAGCTATTTTGCTAGAGATACTGTTATTAATTACACAAAAATAAATGTACGTGATGAAGTTGCTAGCTTCTTTAAGGCTAACAAATCCATCAATGCGAATGATTATAAAAGTTCAGCCGCGAAAGAATTTCAAACTATTAAATAAGTAGATTTAATACAAAAAGATGAAAAGATATAAATTATATTTATTTGATTTTGATGGTACGCTTTTTGACACTTTCCCTTGTCTATATTACGTCTTTAAAAAAGCATATAAAGCAGTAGATGTTGACATCAGTGAAAAGGACGTCACTTATTTATCGCGTGTTCCTTTGCTTGAAGGTTATAAAGCTTTGCATGCGAGCGAAGATAAGTTGCCTTTGTTTGCTGAAGTTATCACTAAAGCTTTAGATGAAGACGAATCAATTATTAAAACAGTTAAATTTAGTGAAACTGATGATTTGTTTTTATTTATAGAAAATCATGATATTGATATGGGCATAGTGACTTCAAATGATAGTAAGCACGTCTTAAAAGTTTTAGATTTTTTAAATGTGGATCCATCTTTATTTAAAGTCATTATCGGTTCCGATAAATGCAAAGAAATTAAGCCATCAAAAATGCCGATTATCTCGGCTTTGAATGAATTAAATTATAAAGGTGATTATCGCGATGTTATTTATGTTGGCGATTCAGTCAACGATTGTTTGGCGGCGAAAAACGCCGGGATTGACTATATGCTTTTAGATAGATTAGGGACTTCTAAAAGTGAATTTCCAAAAATATCTAATTTATTAGATTTATTTTTCTGAATCCTTTTTAGGGAGTTCGCTATCTAATTTAACTCCGATAACTCCGGGCACTTCATCCATGAGGATAATTTCAATGCCTTCGGACAATGTGTTATCAATCAAAGAGCAACCTTGGCACGCTCCAAGCATTTTGACATAGACAATGCCATCGATAAAATCGACAAATTGGATATCTCCTCCATCACGGTTGATGAATGGTCGTATTTTTTTAAGCGTTGCTTCGATTAATTCTCTGGTCTCTTTCTCGTTCATAATAGAAAAATTATATATCAGTTTTTTTAAGTTTCAACAATTGTGATAAACTTATTTTGCTTATGCAAAAAGTAAAAGAAAATAGACTGAAGTTAACACCTACTCATTTTAAAATTTTATTGACTGTAAAATCTTTAAATGAATTTAATTTATATCCAACATCAAAAGGTGTGAGCAATATTTTAAAAGGGCGGATAGATAACGAAACAATTCTGTATAAAGATTTGCCTACTTATTCGACAGTTATATCTATTCCTGGAAGAAGGTTTTCTGCGATGATAAATAATCTTGTTCGTTATAATTATTTAACTTATGTTTATGATAAAAGAAGCGGTGGCTTATATTTAAAATTAACTAACGCTTCTAAAATTCTTGTCGATGAATATTTAAAAAAGCACAAGCTTTCACTTAAGAAAAAAATCTCACAGCAGAAGCGTGAGATTGTTGAGATTAAATAAAAATTATTTATTTTTTAAGTAGCTATATTTTTGAGCTTTATTTTCCATCAATTGAGTTTTTTCATCTTGATATGTTTTGATGCCAAGATAAATTAACCAAGCTCCTAATAGAACTAGAAGCGCTCCATTAACATATGTTACCCAACTCATAGAATTAACATTGCTACTATAAATATTTGTGAGCCAAATTCTCATCATGAAATACATTAGTCCGGTCAGAGCAAACAATGAGCCGCTTATAATGACCATCGCCGAACCTTTTTCATTTGCTAATAAGGAAGCGATTGCTCCAATAGTGAAGATGATAATCAAGATATAAGCAGCACTTACACGGCCTCCGACATTTTCATGGAGATAGTTAAAACCAGCGTTTCCATTTTCTCCATAATTGAATAATGTTTCGAATCCACTGTAATAAGTGCCTCTTATTTGAGCGAACTGATTAGGCAAAGTTAAAAATACACATGTTAAAGCAACAACAACAAGTGCGACAACGATTGAGGTAAGCATTACTCTCTTTTTCATATTGTCTCCTGATTCATAAATTTGGCTGGGGCGACTGGGATCGGACCAGCGCTCATGGGTTCAGAGCCCACTGCCTTACCACTTGGCTACGCCCCAAATTTAAAGGTGGCGTTAACTTGGTAATGGTGCCCGGGACCGGACTTGAACCGGTATGGGAGTTTGAATCCCGAGGGATTTTAAGTCCCTTGCGTCTACCAATTTCGCCACCTGGGCATTTAAGATGGTCTCCCGTAGACGATTTGAACGTCCGACCCCTTGATTAAAAGTCGAGTGCTCTAGCCAACTGAGCTAACGGGAGATCGTTGCAATTTATTAAAAATTGCTTTGATATTATTGCACAATAATTCGTGATATTCCATACTTTATTTTTCAAATTTTAATTCGTAGTTTAAAAAAATAAAAATATGAGCTTATATTCGAATAAATTTCTCAAAGAGAAATAAATTAAAAGATCGTTAATTTTACTTTGTATTCTTTATTTATGATTTTTTATTTTGCTTTAAATATGTTTCAAATTCATCGAGATTGTGAATTACAAAATCTAGTCTTCTCATAACCTCTGTTCCTAGTAGAGCTATTCCATTTTTAGAAATGCCCCAGAGATGATAATTGTTTTCGTCTTTGAACAATTCTTCGTATAGAAGTGGTACGTTATATTTTTTGCAGAGTTTATATAACTGGTGGCGGTAATCTAATTATGACCAAATAGGGGAAAATAATATTCACCAATTTGGGCAATATTCTATAATTCACTTCGAAAGGAGTGATTATGGAAACTAATCTAA
>CAVKNZ010000027.1:2643-17965 GCA_963657885.1 Bacteroidaceae bacterium | reverse complement strand
GCTCATTCAAGCTAATTTATTTCAAAAAAGTCTATTGTTTTAGTGAACCTAAAACATCTAAAAAGTATTTAGGCAATGGCACATCAAATTCCATTTTCCTATTTGTCTTAGGATGAATAAAAGATATATAGTGAGCAAACAACAATTGCCCCTTATCATAGATTATTCGATTACCTTTTCCATATAATGGATCACCTACAACTGGATGATTTATGTAATTTAGATGAACACGTATTTGATGCGTTCTTCCTGTTTTTAATACGCATTCAATAAGCGTATAGCCTTTATAACGTTCAATAACTGTGAAATTTGTAACGGCATCTTTGCCATTTTTTAAATCAACAGCCATTTTTAAACGATTGTTCTTGTCGCGACCAATTGGAGCGATGATTTCTCCACATGATTCCTTTATTTCGCCAAGCACCAAGGCGTAATAATGCCGTCCAAGAGTGTGATCTTTAAGTTGCTCCGCTAAAAAGGTGTGAACAGAATCAGTTTTAGCCACCACCATTAGACCAGCTGTATCTTTATCAAGGCGATGAACGATGCCAGGACGGAATTCACCATTTAAACTAGATAATGAATCGCTATAAAATTTTAAAGCATTAGCTAAGGTGTGCTCTTTATTGCCTGAGCCAGGATGAGTGACTAAACCAACTGGCTTATTGATAACTAATAAAGAGTCATCTTCATAAATGATATCTAATGGAATGTCTTCCGCGATTAGAGTTGATTCTTCTTTAGGAAAATCAGCTACTTCAATGACATCATTTTCCTCTAATTTATATGATGCTTTCTCTACTTTTTTATTGATTAAAATAAAGCCTTCATCAAGATATTTTTGAATTTTCGTCCTGCTAACATCACTTAAAAGTGATGATAATGCTTTATCTAGACGAAGCCCTTTTAATTTTTCATCAACAAAAAATTGTTTCATTCTTCTTTGTTTTCTTGATTATTTTCTTCGCTTTCAAGCTTCTTTTCGTATTCTTTTGGAGGGAGTTTATATCCACCTTTTTTGCCTTTTTCGATGCTATCTTTAACAAGCTCAATAATTAAAAGAACAATAAGAATTCCCACTCCAACAACAAGCGAGCTATCAGCAATGTTAAATGATGGGAAATACCAAACGCCAAAAAGTTTAAATGATAGCCAATCGATAACTCCATCAAAACCAACGATGGCTTTCCAATAAAAGAGGCGATCAATCATGTTGCCTAAGGCACCAGCAATCATCAACGAGAGAGAGACTTTATACCAAGTGCTCATCTTCTTGAAATTTTTCACGTAATAGAAGATTAAAGCGGCCGACATAACAACAGAAATTGACATCCATAAAATGCGTTGCCAAGTTTCACCATCGCTGAGGGCGCTAAAAGCGGCTCCTTTGTTGTAAGCTTTTGTAATCCAAAAGAAATTGTCGATGACTGTGATATTTTGCCCTTCGGCAAGATTATTTTGTATAAGCCATTTACTCAATAAATCTAAACCGAAAAGTAAAACCGTTAACCAGATGAAGGAAAAATAGAATTTCTTAAGAAAGGCTAATATTTTCTCTTTATTCATTTTTTAACACCTCTAAGCAGCGGGCACAGACATGAGTTTCATTATCAAATTCATGGAGTTCATCAACATAATTCCAGCATCGAGGACATTTGCATGTGTCAATGCGACTTGCTTCGATTTCTTCAATCGAAGTGTCGATTTCAACTTTGCTAACAATGAGTAATTTTGCAAGTTCATTTAAGTTTTTGTCTAATCCGGTCAACTTCAAAACATCAACATCAGGAGTTTTAACTAAAACTTCTTGCGATGAACCAACGATATTTTCTGCTCTAAGAAGTTCAATTTTCTTGTTCACGTTATTTCGATATTCTACAAAAGAAGCATAGTTATCTAAGATAGAAGAATTGTATACGTTGCTCTTTTTCGGATAGTCAAGCAAGGCCGCAGACTTACCATTATAATCAGGCATATTTTCATGCACTTCTTCCATTGTAAATGGAAGCACAGGTGTCAATAAGCGCATAAGCGTCGAGCATACTAGATAAATTGTTGACTGCATTTGTCTTCTTCTGACACTGTCCTTTTTATCGCAGTAAAGTGTGTCTTTTGCGATATCAAGATAGAAGCTTGATAAATCCGTCGACATAAAAGTCATAATTTTCGTAACTGCACTGGCAAAATCATAATTATCAAATGAATCGATGACACAATTTTTAACATCTTCAAGTTTCGCTAAGATAAATTTATCGACAACTTCATAGCTTTTCGCCATATCTTCTTTTGGATTAAATTGAGCGTCCGCTCCATCGGAGAGATTGCCTAAAAGGAATTTGAATGTGTTGCGGATTTTTCGATATTGTTCAGCAACTTGCTTCAAAAGATTTTCACTCATTCTCACATCTTGCTGATAGTTGACAGTTGCCACCCATAAACGAAGAATATCCGCGCCATAGATATTGGCCATCTTGTTAGGATCAACACCTGTTCCTTTAGATTTACTCATCTTCTCACCTTTTTCATCGAGAACCCAGCCGTGAGTGACGACATTTTTATAAGGCGCTTTGCCATAAAGTGAGACAGAAACTGTCAAAGAGGAATTAAACCAACCTCTAAATTGGTCAGCCCCTTCTAAATATAAATCAACAGGGAATGGATGATTGCCTTTAACCATAACTGCATTAAAGCTCGATCCGCTATCGAACCAAACATCCATGATGTCTTTTTCTTTAGAAAATACGCCGTTTGGCGAATGCTCATTTTTATAGCCCTGAGGTAAGAAATAATAAGCATCTTTTTCAAACCAAATATCAGTTCCACTTTCTTTGAATTTTTCGATGATGCTATTAAAAATAGCTTCTTCAATTAAAGGTGTGCCATCTTCTGCGTAGATGATAGGAATTGGCACTCCCCAAATGCGTTGTCGAGAAATGCACCAATCCGCACGGTCTTTGATCATATTAGAAATACGTTCAAGACCCCAAGATGGATACCAGTTGACTTTCTTTACTTCTTCAAGAAGTTCATCTTTGATTAAACCAATCGAGCAAAACCATTGAGGAGTCGCTCTAAAGATAACTGGCTTTCCAGTTCGCCAATCGTGAGGATAGCTATGGACGATTTCATCGCTTTTAAGCAATGAGCCATTTTCTTTGATGATATCTAGCACAACTTTATTCGCGTCTTCATAGAATAATCCAGCTAGTTTTTCACCGCAGTCAGAAGTCATTCTTCCGTGCTCATCAACTGGGCAATATGGTTGAATATGATATTTTTGGCAGACATTATAGTCATCAACACCATGTCCTGGCGCAGTATGAACTAAGCCAGTTCCGGATTCATTTGTAACGTGCTCACCAACTAAGATGATTGAATCTCGATCATAGAAAGGATGTTTAGTGATGACGCCTTCAAGTTCTTGACCTTTGAAAGTCTTAATAAGCGTGCATTCATCTAAATTTAGTTCGCTCATTAATCGATCTTTGAATTCTGTTAAAAGAATCAAATCACCTAAATTGGTGTGATATAGTCCATATTCAAAGCGAGGATGAACTGATATCGCTAAGTTTGCTGGAAGAGTCCAAGGAGTTGTCGTCCAAATGACAGCTTTTGAGCCGGCAGGAACAACACCTTTTCCATCTTTCACATCAAAGGCAACATATATTGCATAAGATTTAACATCTTTGTATTCAATTTCCGCTTCTGCTAAAGCAGATTCACTGCTCCAAGACCAATAAACAGGTTTTAAGCCTTTATAAATAAGTCCTCTTAAAGCCATCTTTGAGAAAACTTCAATTTGTTGAACTTCAAAATCTTTATCGAGTGTCTTGTATGCGTGCTCATAATCGCCTAGCGCCCCAAGTCGAAGTATTTGTTGCTTTTGATGGGCTACTTGAGTGAGGGCGTATTCGCGGCATTTCGCTCTAAACAGAGCATCAGGTGTCGCTTTTCTATTCACGCCAGATTTTGTCACTTGCACTTCAATTGGCAAACCATGCGTATCAAAACCAAAAATGAAAGGAACATAGTTTCCCGCCATCGACTTATAACGAACAATCATGTCTTTTAAAATACGATTGAGCATGTGCCCACAATGAATGTCACCATTCGCGTAAGGTGGGCCATCGTGGAAGGCGTATTCTTTATTGCCTCTACGATTTTTTAATATTTCTTCATAGAGATGTTCATCTTGCCATTTCTTCACCAATAAAGGTTCTTTGTTAGCAAGATTTCCTCTCATTTCAAAGCCAGTTCTTGGCATCAATAATGTTTGCTTTAGTTCCATAATCTTTTTTCCTCGATATATAAAAAGCGTCATCTTAAGGACGCGACTAACGTGGTACCACCTTAATTCTACATACATGTAGCACTTATTTTTCACGATAACGGTGTGAACCGACTTTCTTACTTTTTTCAGAAAGTGCGCTCGGAAGTGATATTTCTTTTTTATTTGATGAGCTTTCACCATCCTCATCTCGCTAAAGCAAAAAGAAACGTGTCTTCGTCAAAGCAGTAATAATTTATTCGATATTTCTCGCCTTTAAAAATGAAGGAAGGAAATCATCTTCAGCATTAGAAGCATTCTCTTCAGTAGAAGATTGACTTTCATCGACATCACTTGTAGCTCCAGCATCGCCATTAAGGTTTTCGCTATTTGACAAAACATTTGGAGTGCTAAATGGTTTTTCATATGTTGGAACAACCGTGAAATCAAAATCGTCAGTGAAGTCGCTAGCGATAACGCTGACAAGAATTTGATCAGATAATTGAGGATTGATAGAAACACCAAATTTAATATCAAGAGTGTTTCCAGCAGCTTCAATGATGCGATCAACTGCTTCTTGAGCTTCAAATAGTGAAACTTGAGTTCCGCATGTCACCGCGCATATCGCTCGACGTGCGCCATTGATGGAAGCCTCTAAAAGAGGAGAATTTATCGCATTTTGCGCAGCTTCTTGAGCTTTGTTAGGTCCACTGCCCATGCCAAAGCCAATCAAAGCAATACCTGATTCTTTCAATGTGTTTCGCACATCAGCGAAATCAAGGTTGATGACTGCTGGCATTAAAATTAAGTCAGTAACTGTCTTAACTGATTGAGCCAAAACGCGATCAGATTCAGCAAATGCTTCCGAAATCGGCGCGGTTCCGCTAACCATAAGTAGCTTATCGTTAGAAACGATGATAATAGAATCCACTGCATCTTTAAGTTCATTTAAACCTTCGACGGAATTAGCGATTCTTTTCTTGCCTTCGAAAGAAAATGGTCTAGTGACAATAGCCACTGTTAAAGCACCTTCTTCTTTAGCAATCTTAGCGATGACTGGCGCAGCGCCTGTGCCAGTGCCTCCGCCCATGCCGGCTGCGATGAAGACCATGTTAGCTCCACGAACAATATCGTGGATTTTATCGCTACTTTCTTCCGCGGCTTCTTTGCCAACCTTTGGATCGCCTCCAGCACCTAAACCCATGGTTCTAGTTTCGCCTAAAACGATGCGGTTGCTAGCTTTTGAAGTAGCTAAAGCTTGTTTATCAGTATTGGCAACGAAAAATTCAACAGCAGTAATATCATCATCAATCATGCGATTGACGGCGTTGCTGCCAGCTCCTCCTACGCCAATGACGACAATTCGGGCTACCGTTTCATAAGTATCAAGATTATCACTCATAAGAATCCTCCACTTTTCACTAATTATTTCTCTTCCCTAGATAGCTGCGAAATCTTAGCATGTTCATCAGTGTATGAACCTTTAAATTGTGAGAATATCCAAAGAGCACCGATAAGTGCAACATTCTCTGGACCATTCGCACCGATTACATGGCTCGATATAGAGATGAATTTTTCCACTTCAGGGAATTTATTTTCAATAAGTTTATTTATTCCGCTAACTTTCAACATATAGC
Source organism: Bacteroidaceae bacterium (assembly GCA_963657885.1). Classification (GTDB taxonomy): domain Bacteria; phylum Bacillota_I; class Bacilli_A; order RFN20; family CAG-826; genus Fiminaster. The sequence goes on along the minus strand of CAVKNZ010000027.1, from coordinate 12,061 downwards.
CGGATAAAATTATCGGCAATCTTTTAACTTCAGCAATGCAACCTTCAATGACGCTATTGTAGGTCGCTTCAAATTGAGAAAGATAATTCACAAAGAATTTTTCGATGATATCGTTTAAATCCTTTTGATAGAATGATTTGCTATTGCCTTGTTCATCAACCGATTCAAATAAAGGTGAATCAAAGCCGATATCTCTTTTGTATAAGCCATATTTCTCTAAAGCTTCTCGAGCGTCATCTTCGCTAATTTCAAGATCAAGGCTTAGTGAAAGAACTAAGTCGTTATAGCCTAATAGAAAGAAACTTGAATTAAACGGCATATTGTTGTTGACAAGAGTAATCGATGTATAACCATTATTCATGTCGACAAGAATATAATTCTTAGGCATATTAGTTGAGTGCTTAATAAATTCAGTTAAACAATAAGGGGCTACAAGCAATCTACGAGGGCGAATCGACGCTAATCGAAGAGTTTCGCTATAAGAAGTTACGATCTTTGTTGGCAAAGTGTGAACCATCGCATGCACGCCTAAAAAATTCGACTTTTCGCCAATAGGAGAAGAAAGAACCATACGATCAGGTTCAAGTCTAAAATATTCAGGAATTATATCGACAATTTCAGATTGATTAGGGACGCGTTCTTTTTGAACGAGCGATAAAACGTTCTTAATATCAAGCGATTCTATAATGCAAGTCTGAGAAACTGCATTAGTTGTTTTATCGCAAGAGAAAACTTGAAAGCCGCAAGGTGGCAAAATTAAGTTAGCATCGGAAATATTTAAAAATAAACGAGCTTCTTCGCTTTTGATATGGGAAAGCGAAAAGATGATTTGCACAAGCTTAGATTCATCTAAAATATCAGTTCGAGAAACTAACCCAGCGATATTTCGCTCAGTTTGATAGACAACATAGGGTTTATTGTTGATAACTCCGCCGACGAGAAGCCGAGCCTTTGAGTCATCGATTTCAATGATTGCTTGAGGCTTTTCCATAACTAATACCTAATATATTTTATATATTTCGCTTTGTCATTGCAAATACTAATTTAATACTAAAAAATTAAAAAAGCCATATAAATGGCTTATAAAATTAATTGGTATTTTTTTATCTTGTCGTCTCTTGCGTTTGAGTTCGAGCAAGAGTAATTCCAACTGGAATTGCAATAGTCGCAGCGATGAGAAGAACGATGCTAGAAAAAATCAATGCTTTTCTAAAAGCAAAGTAAGCTTTTGATTTGTGATGCTTATAAAGCTTGTCCTTCATCTTTCTTCCTTTCTATAACTCGCATTTTCGCGCTTTTGCTTCGATGGTTACTAATAATCTCCTCTTCGCTTGGCAATATAACTTTGCTGTTAACTAATTCAAAATCAGGTTCATCTTTTTCGCTTGGAAGAGTATAGACATTATGTCTACTTCCAATAACAGTGCTAGCTTCTTTGAAGATATTTTTAACGATTCTATCTTCAAGGCTATGGAAGGTGATAATAACAATCCTTCCTCCGACATTAAGTATGCTTAAGGCATCAGTTAACATTTCCTTCAAAGCGTTTAATTCATCATTAACTTCAATTCTAATAGCTTGGAAAGTCTGCTTTGCAGGATGACCAGCTTTTTTTAACTCTTTCATCGGAAGAGATTTTTTAATGATATCCACCAATTCAAAGGTCGTATTAACAGGTCGCGATTTAATGATGTTTTTGGCGATAGAATAAGCGTATTTTTCTTCGCCATATTCGCGGAGGACTTTGCATAAGGATTCCAAAGAATAGCTATTGACTACATCATAAGCCGTGAGCTTGCTTGATGTGTCCATCCGCATATCTAAAGGAGCGTCACTTCTATAAGAGAATCCTCTACTATCTTCATCAAGTTGAGGCGAGGAGACACCTAAATCAGCGATAATTCCATTAACTTTATCGATGCCGTTTTCATGCAAAACTTTTTTAAAGTTTCGGAAATCTTCGTGATAAACGCTCACCTTTTTGCCAGTCAAGAGCAATTTCTTCTTGGATTCATTGATTGCTTCTTGATCTTTATCAAAACAAATGAGTTGTCCATCTTCAAGATGCTCAAGAATTTTTAAGCTATGTCCTGCTCTTCCTAAAGTTAAATCAACATAAGTTCCATCATCTTTTATGTTGAGCATAGCAATCGCTTCATTTAATAAGACCGAAATGTGCTCACCCATTTTTCTTACCTAAAAGTTCTTCGCTCTTTTCTTCGAAAAGTGGTTCATTTTCGCTTCGATATTTTTCCCATTTCTCAGCGTTCCAAACTTCTAGGTGCGTTAGCATACCTATCACCTCAACTTGATTCGACATTTGATATCTTTCAAGTAAACTTGGCGATAACTGAATGCGATTTTTACTATCTAGTTCAAGTTCAACGACGCTAGAAAGGGCAACACGAAGCACATCGCGGGATAATTTTTGGCTTTCAGGTAGCTTTTCAAGTTCAAGTAAGTATTTATCAAAGCTATCTTTAGGATAAATGCACAAAGTGCCTTCATAACCTTTAACCAAATAAAGAGTGCTACTAAGTTCACGAGCAAATTTTGAAGGTATGACCAAACGTCCCTTCTCATCTAGTGTATGTTTACTGCTTCCAAATAACATATCCCACTTTGTCCCACTTTCGTGCCTACATTATAGCCGAGCTCACGAGCACATGTAAACACGAATTAGCTTTCACTGCATCTTCAAAGCGAAATTGGCAAATAAAAATGTGAGATTTTTACGTAGTAACCTCACATAATTAGTAGTTTTTTAGTTATAAATTAGTTTTAAATATTTTTTAGATATCGATATCTTTGAGCTTATCAAAACGTGGGTCGGTTTCATCATCTTTTAACTTGTTATAGTCGTCTTCTGAATAGACGTTATATCCTTCACCGCCACAAGGAAGTTTTTCACCTTTCATCTTTGGCGATAATGGGATTGATGAACATATAAGTTCAAATACGTATTCATCTAAATTAATCTTATTGCCGTTAACGATAATACAATCTTCATCATCATTTTTAGCTGTTGAAAAATGATATTCATCACTAGCTATAAGCTCATAATCAAAAGGCTTTAAAGAATAAGCACTTTCTAAAGAAAGCAAAGCTTTCACATTGATGATGACGCGAATGAAATCTTCATAACGCATCGCTTCTACTTTTACATGATTAGATTTTATTTCTAACAACGGCTTAACGCATTTAAAAGATTCAGTAAAATCGATGCTACCTTCTTGAATAAAAGGCTTGATAGTTAATTTATTTATTTCAATAATCATTTTCTTAAATCCGCGTTAAATTTAATTTTCATAGCCTTGACGATATTTTCCGTTAAGTTATTGATTTCATTATCAGTTAAAGTCTTATCTAAAGATAAGAAAGTTACGCTTATTGCCAAAGAATAATGCTCTTTATCAACATGTTCTCCTTTGTAGACATCAAAGACATCAACACTTTTGATGAGACTTCTATCAACCTTTTTAATTTCGGTGATAACTTCTTGTGAAGATATGCCATCTATTAAGATGAAAGCGAAATCGCGCTTCACCGCTGGGAAGCGGGATATTTTGTTCATCTTTTTAGGAGACGTTTTGACATTGAATAATGCTAATAAGTCCATCTCTAAAACCACGACATTAAGATTTCCTAAACCATATTTCTTATTTGTTTCAGGATGAAGTTCTCCAAAGGAGGCCACTACTTTACCATCGATTTTTAGATTCGCGCTTTTGCCTGGATGAAGTTCAGCTAAAGCAGATCTTTCATAGCTAAATCTTCTCTCATCGATATTAAATAAATTTAATATAGCTTCAACAATTCCTTTCATATGGTAGAAAGAATAAGCTTCTTTAGCTATATAAGGACGGCGATAATCATTTCCTGAAAGGATGACACCTAATTGAATCTTTCTATTGCCTTTTGAATAGATATCGCTCACTTCAAAGAAGGAAGTGTCGCTAATAGAATGATTCACATTATATAGCAAGGCATTCATTAAAGAAGGCAAAACATTTGTTCGGACATATTCATGTTCATCGGTTAAAGGATTGATGATTTTATAAGGTTCATCTTTATTTAAGAAAAGGAAATCTTTGGTTTCTTTTTCTCTAATAAGAGAATAGGTTAATTGTTCATCAAGTCCTAAGCCTCTAAGTAAATCTCTTACTAAACGCTTTTTAGCTAATAGTTCAACTTGTCCTCCAACTACTACTTGCATCGCTGGAAGTTCGCTATGAACATTTTCAAAGCCAAGGATGCGAATGACTTCTTCACTTAAATCGGCTTCGCCATCGATATCAATTCGTGAATCTGGCACAGTGCAGACTAGTTCATCGCCCTTTATGTTAACTTCAATAAAAGCTCTTTCAAGAGTGGAAACAATTTCTTCTAAGCCAAAAGAAGTTCCTAAACGCTCATTTAAATAATCAACAGAAGTTACAATAACCTTCTTTTGATATTTATCTTTAATATAAGTATTAATTTTTCCAACTTCTTTGCTTCCACAAAGTTCGTTTACTAAGAAAGAAGCAAAATTGAGCACATAGTCGTATTGATTAGGATTGATGCCTTTAACAAATCGCATTGAAGAATCGCTAGAAAGATTGAGTCTAATCGATGTTCTTCTAATAGAAGCAAAATTGAAATTCGCTGCTTCTATAACGATGTTTTTACTATTTTCAGTAACCGCGCAGGCTAAAGAACCCATGATACCACCTAAGCACATTATCTTCCCGTTACTTGTAACGCATAAATCACCTTTTTGAATTTTGTAACTCTTTTCATCTAAAGCAACAAAGTCACCTTCTAAATCATCTCTAACAATGAGTTCGTTAGCTTCTAATTTATCAAGGTCATACATATGAAGTGGCTGACCAGTAAGTATCATCACTAAGTTACCAATATCAACGATATTGTTAATTGAGCGAATTCCCATCGATAAAAGCTCATCTTTTAACCATTTCGGGGATTCTTTTACTTCGATGCCTTTAATGACTCTTGAAGAAAACTGAGGACATAAAGGAGTTAAAGAACCCACTTTTATGTCTAAGTTAGCATTAGATGGTAAATCATATGTAGGGATATTTGCTTTTCTAGCAAACAAAGTTTCTAACTCTTTAGCGATATTAAAGACGCTATAGAGGTCACTTCTATTAGCTAAAAGCTTTAAATCTAAAATTGTGTCATCTAATCCTAATAATTTTAAAACTTCATCATCACCAACGACGGCGTCATCATTAAGTTCTTCAATGCCATTTTTTTGCTTTTCTGATAGAAACTTATTTTCAACACCAAGTTCAGATAAAGAGCAAAGCATTCCTTCGGAATCATGTCCTCGCACTTTGCCTTTTTTAATAGTCCCACCTGGAAGAGTCGCTCCATCTAAAGCCACGATTACTTTTAGGCCCGCTCTTACATTAGGTGCACCACAGACTATATGAAGAACGCCGTGCTTTCCAGCATCAACAGTTGTTAAATGTAGATGATCGCTATCCGGCATTTTTTCACAAGTTAAAACTTTTCCAACAGTTAAATTGCTCGCATTAGCTAAGCGATGAACATCTTCAACTTCAACTCCAGCAAAAGTGAGCTTATTGGCGATATCTTCAACACTTATTCTGTCAAGATCAATATATTTTTTAACTAAATTTAAAGAAACTTTCATCTTCTAGTCCTCCTTATTTACGTTTGAATTGTTCGATAAATCGAACATCACCTTGATAAAACTTACGGATATCATCGATGCCATATCTAAGCATCGCTACACGTTCAATGCCAATGCCGAAAGCAAAACCGCTATAAACTTTTGGATCATATCCGCTCATCTTTAAGACGTTAGGATGAACCATGCCAGAGCCTAAAATCTCAATATAGCCTGTGCCTTTACACATCGAGCAACCTTTTCCACCGCATTCAGCGCAGGAAATATCCACTTCAAAAGAAGGCTCGGTGAATGGGAAATATGAGCTTCTAAAACGCACTTTTCGCTTTTCACCAAACATTTCTTTAACGAACAATTCTAAAGTCGCTTTTAGATGGGCTAAGGATATATTTTTGTCGATAACCAAACCTTCAATTTGTCCAAATTGATGCGAATGGGTCGCATCATCATCATCTCGACGGAAGCATTTTCCCGGGCAGATGATTTTTAATGGCTTACCATTAGCAATATCCATCGCGTGAGCTTGACCAGGTGAAGTATGTGTACGCATCAAAAGCGATTCGCTAATATAGAAAGAATCCTGCATTTCTCTAGCTGGATGGTTTTGCGGAATGTTCATTCTTTCAAAGTTGTAATAGTCAGTTTCAACATCTGGTCCTTCGATGACTTCATAGCCCATTGAAACGAAGATATCTGTCATCTCATCGATGATTTCATAGAAAGGATTGATGCCACCTAAGTGGTAGTTGACGCTTGGAAGAGTGATATCAATTTTCTCTTTTTCAAGCTTTTCTTTCACCAAAGCATCATTGATAGCTTTTTCTTTCGCTTGATATTTTTCCATCAATTCTTTTTTGATGTTATTAATTGTTTGCCCAAAAGTTGCTTTCTCTTCCCCTTGAAGTTCTTTAATGAAAGACATCATCGCATTTAATGGAGATTTCTTTGATAGTTGTCTTTCTTGAACGCTTTTAAGCGTTAAAGCATCTTTAGCCTCATTTATTTCTTTAATGATTTCTTCTTTGAGTTCATTGGCCTTTTCAATTGCTTTTAGCATAAATACCTCCCAAAAATAAATAAAATGACACTCAGGAACGAATTTCTCCGTGGTGCCATCCTTATTCCATTCAATTTTGAATTTAGCTCTACATCTTAACGCGATGAACGCTTCCGATTACAGAAAGTTGCTCCGAGGTGAATTCGCTTGTCTCTTTAGCAAGTGGGTTCCACTATTCCACCTTCCCTATCTAAAGAGATGATAAGTTACTACTTCTCATCTACGCGTCGATATTATAGCACAAGCATAAAAACTTAAAAAAATCTTTTTAAAAGCTGGCATCCCTAAAACGGATATTATCTCAGTGCTCATGCATAATTACCTTTTCTAACTGCAAAAAGCAGTAAACTTTTCACCTTCTTCTGAACGTTAAAAAAAATTCTATTAAATGCTCACAAAAAACAGCTTACTAAAAAATATATCAAAAAACACTGAAATTCGATTTCATCGTAACATTTGTAAATTATACTTGTCGCATTATACCGTTTTTCGATGATTTGAACTTGTCGCATTGTCGGTTTTCAATAAGCATTTATGCTGTTTATTCTTCTGGTAGTTTACTAAAATATAGCCACTTCTTTTTAAAAGATATATAATCCTCATCTATGAGAAATCCAATCGTTAGAAATATGACTTATTCAGCGATGCTAATTGCTATCGCTTATCTATTAACCGCTTTTGCTCAAGTCGCATATCCTTTAGGTGGCTATCTAAATTTTGGTGATGCTGTGATCTTATTCGCCTCCTTTCTATTAGGTCCCTTCTATGGAGCCTTCATCGGCATGATTGCTGGCTCGCTCGCGGATTTAACTCTTGGAGGCTTTGCTTTTATTCCTTTTACGATTATCGCAAAAGGTGGCGAAGCACTGCTCGCTGGCTTTCTACACAAACTGTTCCCACAGAAAATAAAATGGCTCAGCTATGTTATAGGAGCCATCTTCATGATCGCTACTTACTTCTTCTCCTACTTAATCTTATTTGGCGTTGGAGGATTAGTTAATTCCGCGTTTGATTTAATTCAAGGAAGTGTCGCCGTTATTTTAGCAATCTCACTTGAACAAATATTTAAACGCATCTATAAGGCGAATACGCCTAATGAATCTAATTAGTTAATTCATACATAAATATCGCTCCGGCAATCGCGACATTTAAGGATTCAATATTTTTAATATTGATGGAAACGCTATAATTAGCTTTTGCTTTGATTGAATCTCTAATTCCATGCGCTTCATTTCCTAAAATAAGAATATTCTTTCCAATGCCTTTAACAGATGAAATATCATCTTTAGAGTCTACGACTGTGGCAATCGTAGGATATCGCTTATTTAGTTCATCGAATAAGCTATCTTTATTATCATCCGTGATGATATTAAGTTTAAATATTGCCCCTTGGCTAGCTTGAATGACTTTTTCGTTATAGATGGAGACACATTTACTAGATAAAAGAACATCGCTATAGCCTAACGCTAACGCGGTTCTAAGTATGGTTCCCATGTTGCCAGGATCACTTATTCCATCTAAATATAAAACAAAGTCCCCTTCTATGCGTTTACTTTTAAGTAAAGAGCAAAGGAAGACAATTCCTTGATTGCTTTTATATTTAGAAATCTTTTCCAAGATTTCAGAAGTGACAATATATTGATCAACATCTTCGGGAATGTTTTCTAATTCTTTTAAAGAATATATCTCTTTAACTAAGCCTTCCTCTAAAGCCATCTCGAGAAGGTGAAAGCCTTCTGCGAGAAAGCATTTCTTTTCATTTCTAAAAGAAGAACCACTATATTTAGCTAGTTCTTTTATTTTGCTATTTTGTTTAGAAGTAATCACATATTTCATTGATAGATTCCTCGCTTGAGCTTGCGGTTTAATTGATAATAATTTGGACAATATTGCAGCACCAACTTATAGAAATGTTTTTGATGGTCATGATAAAATTCGTGAGCTAATTCGTGAACGACAACTGAATAGATGATATCTAAAGAAAAGTGAACAAGATTCAACTGAAAATTAAGCGTATGAGTTCTTGATGAATTCGAACCAAAGCGAGAAGACATATCCTTCACTTTTATTTTATATGGTCTATTTATATTCATCTTCTTTTCTAAAGGACGAACCATTTTCACTAATTCATCATAAAGCTTAGCTTTTAAGAAATCTTTTGAGAAATTCTCCTCTACTTTCTCGCCAAAAAGGTAAGTGTAGCCTTCGCCAGTTGGCTCCACCTTATTTGCATATTTTCTTTCCACTCTTTTGATGAGCACTGGAAGATTCTTATTTAAGAAATCTTGAATCTTGCGGTCGCTAGCAAACATCGGGGCGCTTCCAGAATAGACACCTTTAAAATGTCTGAGATAAATATTTCTCTGTCTTTTTATCGACATCTCCACTTCGTAACGCTTATCAAAGCAATCAACTTGATAGATTTTAACCATAATTATTAAAAGAAAAAGGCAATAAAGATAACTAAGCCTAAAACTAATGCAACAATAAAAGAAATGATAAAAGCAATTAGATAAAACTTACTGCTTCTTGTCCTCTTATAGTCCTTAGTTAAATTAGTTATCTTCTCTTCGCTATTCATTAGAAATAATGATAACTCATTGAAAAGATAATTTCTTTATAAAGTAAAGAAAGATGATAGTGAATTATATTTCTTCTTTTAAAATCTTCTCGATGAAATCTTTATTAAACCAAAAACTTTG
>CAVKNZ010000027.1:0-2195 GCA_963657885.1 Bacteroidaceae bacterium | reverse complement strand
GTTTCCATTTCAACAGTTGCTTTGCTATTCCCGAAAATACCAAGCATTTTTTGAGCAAGCATAAAATTTAATTGTTTAGCACGCGAATTGACTCGAAACCTTGAACATAATTGCTTTTGGCTCATTCCATGATAAATAGATAATTTTTCTTTATAAATTTCTTCCAAAGGATTTTTCATCCATTCATCTTCAGAAACTAGCGATGAATACGGAGCAATTTCGTGAATTAAATTACGGAATATATAAGTCATAAATGACTGTTTAAACGAATATGCTCGCGGTTTTGCTTTTTGTTCGTTATTGTATTGTTCGGTTAAACCTTTGCTGTCTGCACCTTTTGTGCAAGCAGCTAAAAACTCAGTATCAGACTCAGATATCTCATGTGCCCTACCATCGACTATCTTTTGATGAATTATATTCCAGTCTCTTTCAATGACTTTATATTGAAGTGAATTTTCAAACTCAAATAAGTCATAATTAACAATCTCAAAATTAGATGGATGAATACCCAACTGAAAAAGATAAAACCAAATAAGTAATCTTTTATTCTTTTTATAAAATGAACTCGTCTTAAAAGAATTAAGGGCTTCGTTTTTATAATTAATCATGTTCAAAACAAGCCTCTCTTTGGATGAAATAGAGCCATCTTGGTTCTTTTTAACTGGTGTTACCTTTAATTCGATTCCAGCATCTATAAAATCAGGATTATCATCAGAATTTGCTTTATAACCAAACACATGCTCTTCGACAAAACCACCAAGTCCACCTTTGTTCTTTTTGTTTAAACTACTATCAAGACCAAAGTCACCAAAAGTCTTATGCATCGCATTTTTAGTTATATCTAAAATCTCTTTTTCGCTTAAATGTCTATTTCTATCATCCATATTTAAAGAAAGTATACTAAACGAAAAATCAAACTGGTAGTTCACTCTCGCGCGTGACTATTTAATAAATTATCTAAAGAATTTATTCGATTTTATCATCTTGCTCTTGATCGTATCATTTTAATGTAGTAAACTTGAGCGTATGAAGAAAACGGTTGTTGAATTATTTGCTGGTGTTGGAGGCTTTCGTGTCGGGTTAAACAACATCACTAAAATTGATAAAAACGGAAAAGCAATTGAAAATGACTCATGGGAATTTGTCTGGTCAAACCAATGGGAGCCTTCCACTAAAGCTCAGCATGCATTTGATTGCTACAATTTAAGATTCCCTTCAGCAACAGATAATTCCAATGTCGATATTTCAAAAGTTGATAAAAAAACTATCCCTGATCATGCACTTTTATGTGGAGGATTTCCTTGTCAGGATTATTCTGTAGCGCATTCACTAAGTAGCTCAAAAGGCATCGAAGGAAAGAAAGGTGTTCTTTGGTGGCAAATTAATGACATACTGACAGCGAAAAAGCCACCATTTGTTCTTCTAGAAAACGTTGATAGACTCATAAAATCACCAGCTAAACAAAGAGGCAGAGATTTTGGAATCATACTCCGTTGTTTAAATGAACAAGGTTATGCGATGGAATGGCGAGTAATAAATGCCGCCGATTATGGTCATCCTCAAAGACGTAGAAGAATTTTTATTTTTGCCTATCATGAATCTACGAACCATTATAAGACATTAGAAGCTTCATCTGCTTATGAAGTTATCGCAAAAGAAGGCGTTTTCGTTAAAGCATTTCCAATAAAAAGTTTTGATGAAAACTCAATAAAAGAATATAACTTGATAAAAGGATATAAAGATTTGGTTTCTGTATCTGACAAATTTAGTGCCACTTTTGAAAATTCGGGTTTCATGATTAAAGGCAAAGTATATACAGTAAAAACAGAACCTAAAAAGGCAAAACAATTAGCATTGAATAATATCATTGAAAAAGATGGAGTTGATAACCACTACTTTCTTAATGAAAGCCAAAAGAAAAAATACGAATATCTTCGTGGTTCTAAAAAAATACCAAGAAAAGATAAAAATGGCTTTGAGTATATGTACTCTGAAGGCTCAATGTCACCATATGATGATTTATCGTTACCCGCTAGAACTATGCTTACATCTGAAGGCACAACAAATAGAAGTACACACATAATAATTGATCCAAAAGAAAATAAACTACGTCTTTTAACTCCCATAGAATGTGAAAGAATAAATCAATTTCCTGATAATTGGACTAATTCAGGAATGCCAGAAAAAAGACGTTA
>CAVKNZ010000026.1:0-18067 GCA_963657885.1 Bacteroidaceae bacterium | reverse complement strand
ATTCTTTATTTTCTCCGTTAGTAGACTACTAACATTATAGTCGATATTTTTAAATGGTGCAATAAAAAATGAGCACAAAGTGCTCATAAGTATTTTTGTTCATACTAACAATTTTACGTGAGCATGTTAGTAGAAAAGTTTAGGAGACTAATAATCAATTTATTTTAATCAATCTATTAATAACTTCTTTTAATTTTTCAATTGTTTGGGGCTGGTTGATAGATACAGTTAAATAATTAACTTCTCCAAAAGCTTCAGATATGTTCTTTTTCATCTGCGATGTCTCAGATTGATTTAATTTATCAATCTTGCTCATCACAATTAAATAAGGAACTTTATTTTCGTTTAGAAAATCCACGAAAAAAAGATCATCTTCATTAGGTACTCTTCGAGAGTCTAAAAGTAGGACCACAAGTTTTAGATGTTCATTTTTGAAATATGACTCCATCATCTTAGAAAAAGCATCTAAGTGTTTACTTCCAGATGAGGTGTAACCGTATCCTGGTGCATCTACTAAATAAAAAGAATTATCAATTAAATAGTAATTTAAAAGTTTAGTGTATCCTGGTTTAGAAGATGTATAAGCAAGTTTTTTCTTTTTAGTTAAAGCGTTGATAAGTGAAGACTTACCAACATTGCTTCGACCAACAAAACAAACTTCATCTAAGTTTGAATCTGGTCTATCTAAATATGTCGGCGCACTTTTAACAAAAGTCGCGTTAGAAAAATTGATCATCACTTAATGGCGACTTTGACCGCGTCGTCAACATTTTTCATGAAGAGAATATTGAGTCCTTCTTTAACTTCTTTAGGAAGTTCATCAACTGATTTTTTGTTTTCATCAGGAACGATGATAGTTTTAACTCCAGAACGTAAAGCGGCAAGCGATTTCTCGCGGAGTCCTCCGATAGGAAGGGCTCTGCCTCTTAAGGTAACTTCACCTGTCATCGCCACATTATTATCGACTGGACGATTGGTTAAAGAAGAGATAATCGCTGTTGTAATGGCGACACCAGCGCTTGGACCATCTTTTGGAACAGCGCCTTCAGGGACATGAATATGAATGTCATTGTCTGCGAATAATTTGCTATCAATTTTATATTTCTTAGCATTAGCTTTGACATAATCTAGAGCAATCGAGGCACTTTCTTTCATAACATCGCCTAATTTTCCAGTCAAAACGAGTCCTCCCTTGCCAGGGAAATAATTAACTTCGATAGGGAGAATATCTCCGCCATATTGCGTATAAGCAAGTCCAGTGACCACACCAACTTGCTCGCTTTTTTCTTTCTTAGAATTTTCAAATAAAGGAATACCTAAATATTTTTCAACTTGTTTTGGAGTAATCGATACAACTTTATCTTTGCTATCAGAAGTTAAGATTTCGACAACAACCTTTCTTAAAATGGCGGCAATCTTGCGTTCGAGCTCACGGACGCCCGCTTCCATCGTATATTTTTCGATGATGAATTTATAAGCGTCATCGCTAAATTTAACGTGTTTGGCGTCAAGTCCGTTGGCTTTTAGTTGCTTCTTCAACAAGAAGTGCTTTGCGATTTGCACCTTTTCAATTTCAGTGTAAGAATTGACTTCAATAAGTTCAAGACGATCTCTAAGAGGTCCTGGAATATTATCTAAATAGTTAGCAGTGCAAATAAACAAGACATTGCTTAAATCGTAAGGTTCTTCTAAATAATTGTCGTTAAAAGCAAAATTTTGCTCTGGATCAAGCACTTCGAGAAGCGCACTTGAAGGATCGCCTTTATAAGAACTTGCTAATTTATCGATTTCATCGAGTAAAAATACAGGGTTAATAACTCCAGCTTTCTTCATGCCGGCGATAATGCGACCAGGCATTGAACCAACGTAAGTTCTTCTATGACCTCTAATTTCCGCCTCATCAGAAATACCACCTAAAGAAGCTTTAAAGAATTTTCTTCCTAACGCTCTAGCGATGGAACGACCTAAAGAAGTCTTTCCACATCCTGGAGGTCCATAGAAGCAAAGAATCGGAGCTTTCAAGTTGCCAGTCATCTTTTTAACCGCTAAATATTCGACGATTCTTTCTTTGACCTTAGTTAGACCAAAGTGATCTTCATCGAGAATCTTTTTAACGTTATTCAAATCATCGTTATCTTCGGTCTTTTGATACCAAGGCACATCCATAAGTGTTTGAATATAGCTCATCAAAAGTGAAGATTCTAATGATGCTTGAGGAAGCATATCGTAACGCTTAAGCTCAGCTTTAATGCGGTTTTTTATGTGTTCAGGATAAGGATTGTTTTCAACTTTTTCTAAAATTGATTCAGGAGAATCACCTTCCTTATCGCCTAATTCTTCTTTGATAGCTTTAAGCTTTTCGTGAAGAATGAAATCTTTTTGATTTTTTTCAACGCTTTTAGCAACGCGCTTTTCGATGTCGGCGTCAACTTGGGTCTCAAGTTTCATATCGTTAACGATATTAAGCACAAGTTCAAGTCGCTTAGTCGCATCAATTTCTTCAAGCAAAGTTTGTCGCTTACTTTCAGTCGTAAATAAATATGGAGCTAAAAGATCAGCGAATTGCGATGCTGATAATTTTAAAGATGATAAATCTAAATAAACTTGTCGCGGTAAAGTAGCAATAAATTTATTTAAAGTGTTTATAAGCGTCCAAATCTTCTTCATTAAAGACATGCTAGTTTTAGAATCGGATTCTGTGCTTTCTAAAACATAGCCTTCGCCAACATAGAAGCCTTGAGGATCGAAACTAATTTTCTTAAAGGCGAATCTTTCTTCAGCGATGATGCGAATTCTCACATAGCCTTTCATATCGCTATAAGAGGCAATCTTAGCTAAAGTACCAATTTGATAGACGTCTTTATCGGTGGGAGTTTCAACCGCGGAGTCGATTTGGCTCGTAATTAAAAGAAGGGAGTTATTTAAATCTCTTGATGAATTGATAGCCTTGATTGAAAAATCGCGACCTGCATCAACTTTTTCATCTTTCTTTCCCGGAAAGATAACAAAATTCTTTGTTATCAATAATGGAAGCGTTATTTTGCCTTTTTTGTCCATTAACTTCCCTCCTTACACTTTTATTTTACGTTTTTCTTTTCGTTAGCTTCAATTAAGAAGTCTTGAATTCTGCGAGTTCTAATCTCCATGGAGAAACGATTGAGATCTTTTGAGAGGATTTCTTTAACTTGTTTGACATCCATCTTGTATTGATCGGCAATCTTTTTAAATTCATCTTCTAAGTCTTTTTCTTCGACTTTAATATTTTCTTTCTTAGCGATTTCTTCCATCACAAGAACAGAACGAAGATTCTTTTCGGCGTCTTTTTGTAAATGTTCTTCAAAATGTGCCATATCTTGACCGGTGATTTCTAAATATTGTTCCATAGTTAGACCACGGCCTTTCATTTGCTCTTCGACATTGTGCTTCATGCCTTCAACTTCTTCATCGATGATTTCTTTAGAAAGATCGATTTTAGAAGTTTCAACAATCTTAGCAATAATCGCATCTAATAATTTATTATTAGCTTGATTTTCCTTTTGGCTAGTTAATTGTTTTTCAACATGTTTTTTAAGTCCTTCAACATCATTAACTTCAGGAATAGCGAGTTCTTTAACAAGTTCTTCATTTAATTCAGGAACAACTTTTTCTTTGACTTCGTGAACAGTAACTTTAAAGTTAGCTTTTTTGCCCGCTAAATCTTTGACATATTGTTCAGGGAAAGTGACTAAAACATCGACAACGTCACCACTTTTAACGCCAACTAATTGTTCTTCAAAGCCAGGAACAAATTGATGGGAGCCAAGTTCAAGGGAGAAGTTATCAGCTTTTCCACCATCGAATTCTTTGCCATCGATTGAGCCGACAAAGTCAATGACAACTGTATCGCCAACCTTGGCTGGATTTTCGCTAACTACCAAATTAGCATTTTGTTCGACCATTTTTTTGACTTCTTTTTCGATTTCCTCTCTGGAAACTGAAACTTTGTCTCTAGCAATGTCTAAACCTTTGTAGTTTCCTAAAGTGACTTCTGGAGGTAAAACGATGACAAACTTAAGTTGAAGCTCACTGTCGCTAACTTTAACAACATCAACAGTTGGACGAACGACAGGTGTAAGTTTTTCTTCTTTTAAGACTTCATCAAATGTTGGTTGAAGCAAATGATTGATAGCTTCGTTTAAAATCTTTGCTGTGTCGATATGCTTACGAGCCATTTCAGCAGGAACTTTACCTTTTCTAAAGCCAGGTAAAGCTAAATCTTTAGCTAATTTTTCGAAAGCCTTTTCTTGGGCTTCTTTCCATACTTTTTGATCGATGTCGCAAACGACTTCGACTTTGGAATTTTCAAGTTTATTGATAACTCTTTTCATAAATTTTATTGTGTCTCCTTGAATTTACTAAGTAAAAGTATATTAAAATGCAAATATCAATACAAGCAAAAAGATAAAATATTAATTGACTAATTTTGCAGTTAAATATTTAGATAATTAAATCAGGAATGAGCTTGGAAATTTCTTCAATTTTATTCTTTAAAAGAATAATATCTTCGTCTTCTGTTAGATTTTTATCTTTCATGGCCTCTTTAGCTAAAAGGATGATTGCTCGGGCTAGTTTATTTGGCTCAGCAAAATCAATATCGCTAGGATAGACATCCATCACTAGGCAATTTAGTAATTGAGAAGCTGTCTCATGAAGGCTAACATTTTTCTTTGCTAAATCATCGATGATGGCTCTAGTTTCTGCAAAGGCAATCGACGAAAAAGGGGCAATAATTTTATTAGGATTCACTTTAATAATCTCTTTTTTAGGAGTTAAAAATTCAACATCTTTATCGTATTCATTGTCTTTAAAAATAATTAGCCCTAAAGTTCTTAAATTTGGATGAATTTTTTCGTTGGTAATAATCTTTTTCAAAGAGTCGACATATCCTTTAAAATTTAAATCTTTAAGTGAAAAAAGCACTTCGCTAACTAAGGCGTTATCATCGCTATGCAAGAGCACTTCATTAGCCTCATCTAAAGTAACAACTTTAGAAGTCGCATGTTCTTCCTCGCTAATTTTATTAGGAAGTTCACGCAAAATCTCTTCCATTTTTTGTGACTCATAAGGTAAATCTTGATAATGCTTTAAGGCGATGCGCGCCTCATCAAATAATCTTAAAGAAAACAATAGTTCAAAATGGAGTTTAATAAGCTTACTTAAATTATGTTTTTCTAAAATTGATTGATGCTTAGAAATGTCATCTAACGCTTCTTCATAACGCTTAAGCATAACTAGAGCAAGAACGTGTAAAAAGCATTCTTTATAATCAGAAGAATCTTCAGTTAATTTCAATATCAAATCATATTGTTCTTTCTTAAATAATGTTTCAAGATTATCCATGCCTTTTATAATACTTTTTTTAAGAGAAAAATTAAATTAGCAATTTCTTGAAATTAGAATTTTAAATCACTATATTTTTTGTATATGAAACATTCCCAATTATCGCAATCGATTGAAGACTATATTGAAGCTATCTACATCCTTGAACAAAAAGGTAAAAAAGCCAAATCCGTGGAAGTCGCTAGAATGATAGGCGTCTCTAAACCAGCGGTTAATAAAGCCATGAACGAACTTTTAAAGCTCAATTATATTGAAAAAGAAAGATACGGCTCAATATCTTTAACAGAAGAAGGCAAAAAAATTGGCAAAAAAGTTTATAACATCCACGTCACTATCCGTGATTTTCTTCTTCAGATTGGCGTCAGTGAGAAGACTGCTGAAAAAGACTGCTGTCTGTTAGAACATGTCATCTCAAAAGAGACTCTAAACGCGATAAAAAAATCGCTTAAAAATAAAAAATAGTTCTGAATAATAGGCATTATCTAACAAATTTAGCACTCAGAGTTGACGAGTGCTAATTTTTTACTATAATAATGTTTAGCACTCGAAGATGATGAGTGCCAAAACAAGGAGGTAGAATTATGAACAATATGGAAGGTATGGAAGATTATTCCAAAGACGAAAACATCCTTGAAAAATTCGGACGCGATGTCACTCAACAAGTTCGCGATGGCAAAATCAATCCAGTTATTGGTCGCGATGATGAAATAAGAAAAATCATCGAAATCTTAGCTAGAAAGAACAAAAACAATGTCATCTTAATTGGCGAACCAGGTGTTGGTAAAACTGCAATCCTTGAAGGGCTTGCCGAAAGAATTGTCAAAGACGATGTTCCTCTCTCACTTAAAAATAAATCAATATTTGAACTCGATATGGGCGCGCTTGTTGCAGGTGCAAAATATCGTGGCGAATTCGAAGAAAGACTAAAAGCAGTTTTAAATAAAATTAAAGCTAGCGAAGGTAAAATCATTCTTTTCATAGATGAAATTCATCTAATTGTTGGAGCCGGAAAAGCTGATGGGGCTCTTGATGCAAGCAATATGCTAAAACCAATGCTTGCGCGAGGCGAAATTGACTGTATCGGGGCCACCACATTAAATGAATATCGCGAATATATTGAAAAAGATCGCGCGTTAGAAAGAAGATTTCAACCAGTCATGGTTAACGAACCAACTGTTGAAGATACGATTTCAATTCTAAGAGGTTTAAAAGAAAAATTCGAATCTCATCACGGGGTTAAAATCACTGATAACGCAATCATCGCTGCGGTGACTCTATCAAATAGATATATCACCAATCGATTTTTGCCTGATAAGGCTATCGATTTAATCGATGAAGCCTGTGCATCTATACGTGTGGAAATCGAATCCACTCCAACGGAGCTCGATGAACTCAATCGTAAAATCAAACAGCTCGAAATTGAACGCGTCGCATTAGAAAAAGAAAGCGATGATTCCAGCAAAAAACGTCTTGAAAAACTTGTTGAAAATCTCAATAACCTCAAATTAGAACAAGATAAAATCTACAAGAAATGGCAAGATGAAAAGCAAGAAATTAGCAAAGCTAAAGAGCTCAAGGTCAAGCTCGATAAAGCTCGATTTGAACTCAACAATGCCTTCACAGAAGGAAATTATGAAAGAGCTAGCCAAATTCAATATAAAGATATTCCAGAAATGGAAAAGGAATTATCAGTTATTGAAGATAAAGAAAAGCACGATCACATCCTCTCTGAAGTTGTCACTGAAGAAGAAATTGCTAAGATCGTATCAAAGCAAACTAACATTCCAGTAAGCAAAATCAGTCAAGGCGATAAAGAGAAGGTTCTTCACTTAAAAGAAATTCTTGAAAAACGTGTCATTGGTCAAGATGAAGCAATCTCGCTAGTAAGCGATGCCATCTTGCGTCAACGTGCCGGCATCAAAGATCAAAATAAACCAATCGGTTCATTCCTCTTCTTAGGTCCTACCGGCGTTGGCAAAACCGAAGTTGCTCGCGCTCTTGCAGAAGCTCTCTTCGATAGCGAAACCCATATGGTGCGTATCGATATGAGTGAATACATGGAGAAATATAGCACTTCACGTCTAATCGGAGCCCCACCAGGATATGTTGGCTATGAAGAAGGCGGTCAATTAACCGAAAAGGTGAGAAGAAATCCTTACTGCATCGTCTTATTCGATGAAATCGAAAAGGCGCATCCAGAAGTATTTAATCTTCTTCTACAGATTCTTGATGATGGACGAATCACTGATTCTCAAGGTCGAGTCATCGACTTTAAAAACACCATTATCATCATGACTTCTAACTTAGGTAGCGATTTACTACTTGAAGGTAAGAAAGATGAAGTTAATGGACTTCTCCACCGCACCTTCAGACCAGAATTCCTCAACCGAATTGATGAAATTGTCTACTTCAATCCGCTCAACAAGGATGTTCAATACAAAGTCGTTGAAAAGATGCTCAACATCTTAAACAACAGATTAAAAGAGAACTATTATTCCTTTGAATTCACTGATAACTTGAAGAAATACATTCTCGATTCATCCTATTCTTATGAATTTGGAGCTCGTCCAATCAAACGTTTCATTCAAAGTGAAATCGAAACCGTCATCGCTAGAGCGATTATCGATGGCACAGTGGACACCAAGCACAAATTCAAAGTGGATTATCTAGATAAGAAAGTCGTCTTGTCGAAAATCTAAAAAAATAAGACCTAAATGTTGAACTCATCAACACGAGGGTCTTTTTTGTGCTTTAAAGCATGTTAGATGTAATTAATTTTCTTGGCAAGAAGAAATATACATATCAATATCATTAACAATGTAATTAACACCAGTTGTGTGTAAAGACTCATAAAAAGATTTGATATATTCAAGCACATTATATTTGTTAAAGTAGTTAACAACTTCTTGTTAAGACATATTTTTTGCAGTTTTATATTCCTCAATGCAAAAAATCATAAACGCTAATTCTTTACTCATTTCGGTATAATCCTTCCTGTTGCATATTCGGATTTCCATAATTGATAAATTTCTATTCGAGATAATCTCCAAAGATTGCTTTCTTTGCTTTCAAGCCGTTTATAAACTTCAGAATGATAAAAAACATTTATAGCTTCGCATTCATCGTAGCTATCTTTTTCAATGATAAATTCGACAATATATGGAATCACTACAATACCTAAAAAACTATTGAAAGTTGATTTAGTACCATTTTCAATTTTTTTAAAATCAATTTTTTCTAAAAAATCATCCATCTCAATCACTTTAAGAAAAATTCAAAGTGAATACAATTGTTTTTGTGCATTTTACTATAAACTAACATTAACCCTATCTTTTAAAAAGATATACAATAGTCGCATGCGAGTTCGAGAAGATATTAAAGAATTTATAAATACCATTCCAGAAGCTGTAACATTAGTCGCCGCGACAAAATATGTCGATGCAATAGAGATGTATAAATTATTTGAAGCAGGCATCACTAATTTTGGTGAAAATCGTGTAGATAGCTTCTTAGAAAAATATGATGCCTTAAAAGATTTAAATATCACTTGGCATTTTATTGGTCATCTTCAAAGAAATAAGGCTTTAGAAGTAATTGATAAAATCGATTATCTACATTCTCTTGATTCGGTTAAATTAGCAAAAATAATCGATGAACATCGAACAGTTCCTTTAAAAGTGTTCGTAGAAGTTTCTATCAATGAAGAAGAAAATAAAAACGGGGTTAAGTTAGCTGATATCGATTCTTTCTTTAAAGAACTACTTGCATATAAAAACATCAATGTCGTTGGACTAATGATGATGAGCGTGAACCATTCATCTTCTTCATCTTTAAATGAACAATTCGCAAAATTAGCTAATTTAAGAGATAACTTAGAAAAGAAATATAATGTTAAACTCCCCTACTTATCAATGGGTATGAGCGGAGATTATCTCGAAGCTATCAACAATAAAGCCACCCATATTCGCTTAGGAAGAATATTATTTAAAGAATAGGTATATAATCTAAACAGATTAGAAAGAAGAAATAATCATATGAAACATCTATTATTCGCTGTCTTTGAAAACAATAAATACACCCATGATGTCATTCATTCGTTAACAAATAATCACATCAATGGAACTGTTTTAGCTTCTACAAGCTTAAAGCATTTTGTAAATGATTTAGAAGACAATGAAATTCAATTCATGACTTTAAGACATCTAGAGAAAATAAGCTACGAAGATAACACAACTTTCTACGCTCTATTAGATGAAGATCAAATCGATTTAGCGACTTCATTAATTCGCGAAGGAACCGAAAAATTTAGCAAAGTTCGCGGAGGTATGTTTGTCGTACCTGTCGAAAAATACGAAGGGTCGTTTTAGAAAATGTATCAGTTATTAATTTTAGCAGTCGCTCTTTTAGTTGGCCTATTATCAACTAGATTAATGAAACTTATCAAAATGCCAAATGTCACTGGCTATTTAATTTCTGGCATTTTAATTGGCCCCTGCGTTTTAGGACTAGCTTTAGCAAACATCAATATGGGAGATGGATCAACTTTAAAAGATATCGTCTATGACTCCGAAGTCATGGACTTTATTAGCAATGCCGCGTTAGGTTTTATTGCCTTTAGCATCGGTACTTCGTTTAAGAGAAGTTCTTTGCAATCTTTAGGAAAAAGATTAGTCATCATCACAGTTTGCGAAGCTCTAGGAGGAGCAATATTTGTGATAATTGGCTTATTTATCGCCAAAATATTCATTCAAGATATTCCAGTAGAAATCATTTTAACTTTAGGTGCGATTGCCTGTGCGACCGCGCCAGCAGCTACTTTAATGGTTGTTAAGCAATATAAAGCTAAAGGACCAGTTGTTAATACTCTTCTTCCAGTTGTCGCTTTCGATGATGCAGTTGCTTTGATTGCTTTTGAAATACTATTTTCCATCTCAAAGGCGATGGCTAAAGGTAGCGCGCCAAGTTTTCTTTCGTTAGCGGTCTATCCGCTTGTATCGATCATTGCTAGCTTATTATTAGGCACGCTTCTAGGATTTTTAGTGACACTTGGTTGCAAATTCTTTAAAAGCAGAGCCAATAGAATGATTATGTGCATCGTTGCCATCTTCATCTGCGCCGGTTTAGCCGCTCTTCCATGGTCAAATATTCTTCCTGAAGGCGTCAATATCTCAATATCTGGCCTACTTTCTGCGATGATGATTGGAGCAATTCTAATCAACTTCCGTGATGATGCCAATATGATCTTTGAAAGAATGGATATGTTTACGCCACCAATTTTCATGCTCTTTTTCATCATTTCCGGCGCATCGCTAGATTTAACGATATTTGCGAGCGAAAATGCCTTAATAATCGTAGTTATTGCTCTAGTCTATCTCGTCTTTAGAGTGCTTGGAAAATGGACTGGCTCATTTGTCTCATCTAAAGCCACGCATGCTGAAGAAACTGTTCAAAAATATCTTGGCTTCGCATTAATTCCCCAAGCCGGTGTCGCCATCGGGCTAGCTAACACTGCCACAAGCACCTTAGTGAAAGAAGGTAACGATTTAATAAATATGGGTCAAAATGAAGTTGGTCAACAACTTGTCACTTATGGCTCGATGATTTTAGCTATCATCTTAACAAGCACATTAATATACGAATTAATCGGCCCTATAGCCACTAAAATCGCCCTCAAGAAAGCGGGCGAAATTGTGGAATAATCTTTTAGATTACTTTGTTACTTTTTCTTTGTTAAATAAGTAAATCAATCTTCCAATTGGGAAGATAATATTTAAGCCATAAAGGAATATCGCATCAATTGGGAAAGTGATGAGTCTTTCTAATGGCATCGCCGCGGAAACTAAAGAAATAAGTAAAGGATTAGTAAGCCCGGTAATGATTACATATAAGCCAGTAATTAAGTTATAAGCTAAAAATGAACACCAAACGATGACTTCCTGCTTGAAGTAATTCTTTTCGCTTTTAATGCCTAAGCTAGGATTAGTAAAGGCAATGAGCATAAGTAAAGGACTAATAAGTGATAAATAGAATAAAATTGTAAAGAAGAAATGGGCATATTCCATGTAGAAAAAGCTTTGCATGAAAGCCCCGAAACGATTCAAAGCAAAGAAGGTAAATAAAGCTAACCCCGCTGTTTTAAAGCCATATGATGCTTTATATGTAAATCTTTCTTCATTTTCGCTTAAAGGGTTGTGCTTAATGTGAAAATAAGCAAAAACAGAAGCTCCGCATATAAGAAGATGAACGATAGTTAAAATGAGTAACACTCCTGGGAAAGGATTATCAAAAAGAATGTTTTTATGAATAATCATCCCCACAATTGAGAAAATGACTCCTAACGCAGAATAGATAAAGAATTGAACTGAATAAACCTTGATGTGTCGACTTCTATAAGAATTGTCCATTCTTAAAAGTCTTGCAAAGAAGATTAAAGAAGCAGTTAGTTCAATGACTAAAAGTAACCATGGGAGAGTGGCAAAAATAAACGGGAAATTTAAATTGTTCTCATAATTGACAACATTAGTGAAAAAACAATTTAAACCATAGAAGACAAGGAAGCTAGCAAGAAGTAGATAAATCACGAAGGCAATTACGTGATAGAAACGGACTTTAATCATTTTATGTTCACCTCCGCGTATGTGTGGAAATATCGATGATATTCTAAGCTATCATCGCTTTTAATGGTGATGGCTAAGCCACCCATTAAATCTTCATCGTGATAAACGCGATCAGTTGAATGGATACCATAAACTAGATCGACACCTTTATAAGTTGTCTGAGAATAGTTAATGTGATCATGACCAACAAATGTGGCTTTTGTTGAACCTAATTCAACGATTTTATCGAAGAATCCGCTGTTCTCTTTTGGCGAGGAGACGCTTTCGCGGTTTTCGCCATAAATAAGTGAAGCTTCACCATTTCCATCTTTAGCTAAGTCATAAGCGGTTTGATATTCTTCAAATGGAATGTGAAAGAAAGCGATGGATGGAACAACTCGACCATTAACTTCATTTGAATGTCTCACCATTCTTTCATACCAATCGATTTGATCTTGATGGATGTAATCGTAGCCAATATGCTTTCCATATCGATAACGATTGCTATCTAAAATAAACATCTCAAATTTCGTCTTATTTCCTTCTTTTAAATTGATGACATAATTCGCATTTCCGTAAACATCATCATCCATGTAATCAATGAATTTACAATATTCTGAGAAATTCGATAAAGTCGAAGTCATCTTCGAAATCGAGAAATAGACTTGTTCATCGTGGTTACCAAAGGTAACACCCCAAGGAATTTTGTGAGAATCGATAAAATTAAATAAAGCATACATGACATTTTCGTTTGCGAAAGTAAATAAGTCACCTGTGAGCATTAAAAAGTCAGGATCAGCTTCTTTAATCGTTAAATCCATGAAGTCGAAATGGTATTGAAGGTTATCTTCCATACCTAGATGAATATCCGTCATCTGTAAAATTGTGAAGTCCTCTTTATAAGGGACATCTAAAAAGTAGTCCTCCGCCGGATGGGTTACGGCTTTGCTTCTACAGGAAGCGAGGCACGTAACAAATAGAAGAGGAAAACTTAGTAAAAAATGTTTTCTTTTCATGACTAAATTTTAACACTCATTAGATATAAGAGAAAGAAACAATGAATTTCATCGATACTTTTTCATCTAAATCCAACATTTGTAAGCAAATTAATCCAAAGTTTGTAAGTAAATTAATGAATTCAAAATAAAAAGGCGCAGGATTTTCGCCTGTGCCTGATGTCCCTACAATAATGTAGAGATTTAATGGTAATTTTTTCGATTCCCTATTATTCCCACTTTATTTGTAGAGAGCCGTTTTTTTATCGTCGGATTTTAGGCAAGTGTTCCGTTGATAGTAACATTTTCTTTATTGTTTTTACTCTCATCGCAAACGCCACCTTCTATTAAACGTCCATAGAAAACGCCGCAGCCTTCATTTCCAGTAATAGAACAATTCGAAACAGTGCATTCCTCGATATTCATATTTTCATGTAAGGATCCAGCAATGCCAGCAATATAATATTGCCCTGACATTTCTAAATTATCTACTGAACAATTTTTAATGTATTTAGCGGAATTTTGCTCACCAGTAAATCCGACAATGCCACCTACATAGTAAGAATATTCTGAATAAGCGGTTATATAGCTGCCATCATTCGCGGCAACCTTACAATTGTTGAATTCACCATAGAAATAGCCAGCGATACCACCAACGTATAAAGCAACATTGTATTTTGTGCAAAGAATTTTAATATCGCCATCGACAGTAACATCTTCTACTTTGCCAATACCATTACCAATGATGCTACCAACCCAATATATGCCATAAATATCAACGTTGGTAAGGGTGAAATTTTTAATAAGCACATTAACTTCTGCGTTACAACAATAGCCAAATAATCCAACACAAGAAGGGCCCCAAGCGCCATTGCCATATACACTATTTCTAATTTTTAAATTCTTGATTGTATAGCCTAAACCATCAAATGTGCCTTCAAAATTATTAATTGGTGTCCACAAGTCATTTTCTAAATCAACATCTGCTCTTAATTCGACTGTCTTTCCGGTTAATTTATTTCCAGAGTTAACATATGTTGCAAAGCTAAACATACCTGCTTTTGAAGTAACATAGAATTTTCCTGTAGATAATTCATAATAGAAACCATCGCCATAAGATACTTGAATTGTTACGTTATTATCGATGTTTTCTTCAACAGTTGCGCTTGAAGAAACCTCACCTACAACTTCATGAACATCAAATTCTGCATCAGTTGTATAGCCTTTGTAATTGTTTGATCTATCGTTAATAACAGTAGTGTCTTTAACTGTGACGCCACTTACTGTTGCATATTGATTTGCAATCCCGACTGCGCCGCCAACGTCTCTATAGCCTTTGATCGTGCAGTTATCGACTGTACTATCTTTTAAATGAGCGTAATTTTCTCCGCTTAAGTAACCAACAATTGCTCCAGCTTTATCGCCATCATCACCATTTAAGAGTAAAGAAGTGATTGTTGAATTAGTGACCTTACAATTTTCAATCTTTGTGCATAAGCCATTGCCAACAACAGCACCTGAATGGTTGACTCCAAGAATTGTTGCGTTATCAATATTTAAATTTTTAATAGTCGCACCTGTTGCATAAGCAAAGAAGCCGACAGCTTTATTATTGCCATCATCAACTCGCTCAGAAGCAGTAAAATTCTTAACAGTTTTATTATTTCCATCAAAGGTGAAACCGGTGCTATTAATCCAGCGAATTGGTGTCCAATTAGCGTTCTCTAAATCGATATCATCGGTTAATTTAACGGTCTTCCCAGCGAAATAGTTTGCTTGTTTATTATCTTTATCGGTGAGACCCCCTCTATCATTTACGACTACAGAACTATTAACTTTATCGCGGAAGAAGCCAAGTTCTCTAGCGTTATTAATTTCAATGACGCCTTCTTCAGGATCGTTAGTCAAAGCATTGCCTTGGACAGCTTCAACTGTATAAGAAACTTTGCAGGTTTTTTCTTGATATTCATTTCCAGCATCAGTAGGAAGAATAACTTCAACAGGAACAGTTGCTACATCTCCGCTTGCAGTAAGAGTCGTCCAAGCGGTTTTATTTGCTAAACCATCATATTTACTATTGTTAATAGTGAATTCTAAGCCTGTAAATAAACCATCGTCTTCATTGCAGCTTACGATTGTGCGATATTTAATCGCGACATTGCTGTTATTTACGACTTTGATGTTGAGAATAACCTTATCTCCAGGAGTAACTTGTTCAAGAACTAAGTCTCCATCTGCATCAATCTCAGCGGTTCCTCCATTGACAAATGTTCCTTGAGGATCAGTCAAAACGATGTTTTCAGCATCAGCTTCAGGATCTCCAGTCAATGTATTGGCTTTTCCTGAATACGTTTTTAAATCGCCAATTGTTGCAGTAACATCGACTGTACCACTTGTGACAGCAATGTTGACTCGACTTTCGCTAGTGAATAAAGCATACGTTGCACCAGCAAGAATTGAACCAGCCACCGCGATAGAAGCAAGTGAAGCGAGAATAATACTACCTTTTTGTTTTTTGTTCATATTGCTTATATTTCCTTTCAATAAATTTAAGAGAAAAACTTAATAAAGAAAAAAGATAGAAACAAATCTATCGATTATAAAATATTAAAACAATGAAAATTCAATTGTGTTTCCTCTTTCTCAACACTATTTTAGTAAAAAAAAAAAAAAAAAAAAAGAGTTTTCTTTGAACCTTTATGTAAGAGCTATCAAATATTTCTAACTATTTATAATAGTAAGCTCTTCAAAAGTAACCATCAAATCGAACAAATTGATATGTAGAGTACTTAAAGTTTTCTTTTATGTTTTTACGCTTGTTCTATTTGATTTTTTTGCTTCATTTTCTTTTTCTTTTTTTGATGAATAAAAATTTCGACACTTTTAAGAGGCAAATAGACTACTTATATATAAAGGAGGAATTGTCGCAAATCTAAAAGCGATAATATGTTAAAATTGAACCATGGCAAATATTGAATCTGTAACTCTGCTAATAACTTATGAGCAAAAATGCGATATCGAAAAGCATTATCAAAATTATAAAAAGGATAACAAAGGTGAATATATCGACTTTTTCGCTAAAAAGGGTAAGTTAAACATCACCATCTACACCAGCAAAAAAGAAAATGAATATAAAATCGTCTTTTTAGGAGAAAATGCTTTAAAAGAAGCGAAACAGTTTGATGAAAATGCTTCTATCAATTTAAAAAGAAATAAAGGAAAAAACAATAAAGCTAGTTGGCTTGTCTATTCTAATCAAATAGGAAGCGATGAAGTTGGCACCGGCGACTTATTTGGCCCTATCACTGTCGCTGCCTCATTTGTTAAAGAGGAAGATATTAATTATCTAAAGAAATTAGGCGTCGATGATAGCAAAAGACTATCAGATAAAGAAATATTGTCTTTAGGCGCTAAACTGATATTAAAAATCGAATATTCACAGGTGGCTTTAGACAATCAAAAATATAACGAACTCGTAAATAAAGGCTATAACCTCAATCAAATGAAAGCTTTGATGCATAATCAAGTTTTAAAAAATCTAGTTAAAAAGCATCGAGATGTCAAAGAAATATTTATCGATCAATTCGTAGAAAAAGATAAATATTATTCTTATTTAAATAAAGAAAAAGAAGTTGTTAGAAATATCACTTTCAAAACTAAGGGCGAAAGCTATTTCCCCTGCGTCGCTGTAAGTAGCATCATCGCAAGATATTCATTTCTAAAAAAGATGGATAACATGAACAAAAAATACAACTTTGAATTTCCTTTAGGCGCGGGTAAAAAGACAACTGAAGCACTGAATAAATTTGCTAAAAAATACGGCAAAAAAGAGTTAGAAAAAGTTGCTAAATTAAATTTTGCAAACGTCAAAGACTTATCTGATTAAAAAAATTATTTTTCTCTTTTACGTTTTAAATATTTATCTAATAGAATAAGCAGATTTGAAGCCGGATGCCTTGAAGTCGGATTTACAACATTTAAGGTTTTTAAAGAACTAATTATGGAATTCTTATATGTTAAAAAATTAAAAGCTTCCTTCTTTTTCATTTTGCTATATATTTGTTTTCCTAAAAACACTTCTTCAACATCTAGATTCATCCAAACTAATTCAAAAGAATTAAGTAGACAATATTGTTCTATTTTTTTATTCAGCGGATCATCATCTCTATCATAATCCGCGCAGATAAAGACAACGCTTTGTCCGTGATATCTTTCTTTTAAAAGAGCAATCCGTTTATCTTTGTTAATTAACTCTGATTTTGTTTTTGCAAAAAGTTTGCTTATTTTAAAGCTTCTTTCAAAATAGAAATAATCAATCGCTGATTTAACATAATAATAATCAGATTCACAAGAATTTCTCGTTTCTAAAACCAAAATTATTTGCATTAGTTAGTCCTTGCCAAAAAAGATATTTACAAAATCAAAATCTTCGACATTCATCGGCGAATTAGTAAAGAAACCATCTACATAATCTCTAATAGGTGACTTATTACCTTTGCTGACCCAAACATCCATATTATTGTTTTCGCCTAAAGCTAAAATAGAACGACTCTCACCTTTTAAAACATTCATAGCTTCGACGTTATGCGTTGTAAAAATTAACTGTCCTTTTGAATAATTTTTAAAGAAAGAGATGAGCTTAGAAAAATAGACCGTATTAATGTTTACATCAATTTCATCGATAAAAACCACCGCTCCTTTTGAACATTTATAAAGATAGCTAAACAATTTAACTAATTGCTTTATTCCTGAAGATTCAAATTCATATTCAACATTATAATTTTTATATTTAAATATTTTTCTTACGTGATAGACATCTTTGTCTTCCACTTTTTCTAAAACAATTTGTTTCAATTCAGGCTTAAAAATCTTGATGAATTTTTCAAGTCTAATATTGTCTTCTTCATAAATGTTCATCAAATATTTAGGAACAATTGAATCGTTAGAATAGAAATCAACCCAACTATCTCTTTTTTCTTTAAGTAGCATCGCTTTATCAACTAATCTATCAAGTGCATCTTTGTCAAAACAATAATTGCTATGAAGATCATCATTAGAAAGATAAACATCGATATTTTTAACATCGTAGCATAGTTC
>CAVKNZ010000025.1:0-18771 GCA_963657885.1 Bacteroidaceae bacterium | reverse complement strand
TAAGGCATAACGATGTTGTCAAAGTGATAAAAGACTTAAACGAGACTGTGAAAATTGTTAATTGTTAGTACGTTAGTATAAAAGTTTAGGTTTAAATCTTTTAGTATCTCTGAGACCGCGACTGCGTTATTTGACTTTATTGAAGCAAGAATTTGCTGTTCAACTTTTGTTAATGTTGACCAAATCTTAGAATAGGTAAATTCATCGAGATATTGATCAAATTTATTTAATAGTTCTTCATCAATGCTCTTTTTCTTTCCTTCATACATTAAGTAACCAAGTAGTTGAAACGCGAAGGCGTATCCTTTTGTAAGCTTCGCGCATTTTATGGCTTCATCATTTTCTAAAGATAATGTTGCTTTATATGAATTTGTGATAGCGGTCAAGTTAAGAGGGGATAAATGCAATTTTGATATGCTGATTGGAAATGTCATATTGCTTTCGTTTTCTAGCGATGAAATATTTTCAAATAAGCCAGTTGCTAAAATGAACAATTGATAATCTTCTCTAATGAGCATTTGAAATGATAAAGCAAGTTGCTTCATATACTTGTTATTCGTTGCTTCATCTATCGTTATTAGGACCTTTATATTATGTTTAGATATTTCCTTTAGCATTTTATCTAATAGATCATCGATGTTTAAAATTGGATTTTCTCCAGAGATAGAAAAGGATATTCCGTGAAAGGAAAAGTTAAAATTTTTCTTTAGAAAAAGATGTTTAATCTTAGAAGATGTATATAGTTTGGCCGCAAGCGCTTCTCTCATATCATCTTCTGGATTAAGCCCGATGACGATCCAGTTATCTTGCTCTAAAAAATATCTTGAAATAGAAGTGAGCATAACTGTTTTTCCTGATCCTCTAACACCGGTGATGATAAAACAATGAGAAACAGGTGGCTCGCTTGTAAGCTTTTCAATGATATCGGCTTTTTCTTTGCCTCTATTTACATATTCAAAAGGTTTATTTCCAAAAGATAAGGTAAATGGGTTATTTTCATACTCGTTCATACTTTTGTCAAGATAAAGTAAGAACAAGAAGCAAATCGTTGAGGCGATTATCACAAATCTGTTAAATGAAATACCGCAAATGTGTAAAGTAAAACATCACAAATCTGTTAAATGAAATACCGCAAATGTGTTAAATGGATGTTGACATAAATTTAGTAAATTTATCGTAATAAAACTAAGGAAAATAAAAATAGGCGCTAGAAGCCTTTTATTTGTCAACTGTTTTTATTTTTAAAATTACTCTTATTGATGCCGTATGCATGACCCTAAGAATTAAAACCACTCTTACTAGTTTTTAGTGAAAGCATAGAAATGTATCTACTTACAAACTCGCGGTTAATTTACTTACAAATTCGCGGTTATTTTACTTACAAACTTGCGGTTAATTTACTTACAAACTTGCGGTTTTCAAAATTTTACATAGTAATTCTTAAAAATCCAAGGCTTTCAAAAAGCATTTTTAAAAGTTGCCTTCAAAGGATTTTATTGGAATAATTTTTGATTATTCAACATTAAGATAATTCCTTTTAACAAGGGTGTATTATTCATCGCTCATTTCATCTTTATATTTATTAATAAAGTTATACACGGAGTTGATATGCGATTTATATCTTCTAGCTATTGAGGCTTTGCTAACTCCTCTTTTTAACTCTTCAAATATTTCCTTCTTAAAGGGATAGAGTTTCTTATTCACACTTTTTGAGCCAAATGGCCGTCCTAAATGTTTTCCTTCTTGCTTTATTCTTATTAGAGCTTCTTTTGTCCTTTGAGAAATAAGTTTTCTTTCTATCTCCGCGGACAAAGCGAAGGCGAAGGCTAACACTTTTGATTCGATATCATCATTTAGAAAGAAGTTATCTTTGATGGTGATGACTTTTACTTCCTTAAGAAGGCAGTAGTTAAGGATATCCATTATCATATAGAGATTTCTTCCTAATCTAGAAAGCTCACTTGCTATAAGGATATCTCCTTTATGAAGTCTTTCTAAAAGCTTTCCTAGCCTTCTTTTAGAATAGCTTTTAACTCCAGATACTGTTTCTTCGATGTAGTCATCGATGGCGATTTTATGCGCTTTCGCATATCGATTTATTTCAAATCTTTGATTTTTCACTGTCTGCGTATCGGTGCTTACTCTTACATAGCCATATATCATTACTTTTACCCCCATTTTTTCTTTAATTTGCCCTTATTGGCTAAAAGCCATTAACAAATTAAGATTCTTAGAGTTATAATAAATTGCATTTTTTAAGCAATTAGAGAAAGTAGGAGATTACTATTTATGGGTAGACATCATGAAGTTAGAGCCGCGGCGATGGCCAAAACCGGCAAAATTAAATCAGCATTATACGCCCGAGCGTCAAGAGAGGCATATCTAGCCGCCCGAACAGGCTCACCAGATCCAAAGACCAATTTGGCTTTGCGCGCAGTCTATGAAAAATATCGTGGGAAAAGCGTTCCTCGCGATGTCTTTGATCGAGCGATTAAAAAAGCTCAAGGAGGCGACGCCGAAGTATTTATCGCTGGACGTTATGAATTCTTTGGCCCAGCTGGCTCATATATCATTGTCGATACACTTACTGACAATCCTAATAGAGCCCTCGTGGAAGTAAAGACCAATGTTGTCCGTAAAGGCGGACATCTTGGAAGCGTCTCATTCAATTTTGAAGAAAAAGGCGTTTTAGTATTTAAAGGTAACAACAAAGATGAAGTGGAAGAAGCTTTGATTCTTGGCGATGTCGATGTCTTAAGCGTCGAACAAGACGAAGACTTAATCGTTGTCTATGTCGCCCCAAGCGCATTTGCGAAAGCTAAAGAAGTATTAGCCTCCATCGGAGTCAGCGAATACGAAGAAGCGGAAATTTCGATGATTCCAAACGAATACATCAAAATTGATGATCCAGAAACCAAAGCTAAATTTGAAGAGCTCATCGATGCCTTAGATGAACTTGAAGATGTCCAAAACGTCTATCATAACGTGGATTTATAATTAGCTATTAAATGAAAAATAAAACATCACTCAAAATAACGGGTGATGTTTTAAAATGATTTATTGAGCTATTGAAGCTTCTTCCTTGTTTTTGCCATTTATCTTATCGATGAAGCGACGGGGCAGGCTATCAATGAAGGTGGCAAACCTTTTATAGAAGCGGTTTTCAAATAATGGGAACATCATGATGTAACGCAAGACATCAACAATGATTGAACCAAAGAAGATAATAGCTACGAATAAAAAGTAGGCGAGCCATTTATGTGGTTGCATCAAATAAACTACTTGATAGGCTCCATAGCCAAAGTGATAAGCTAGACAATAGTTAGTATGAATCAAATAGCTTGCTAAAGAATGTCTCGCGAAGAATTCAATTATTTTTTGAATGACTTTGTTGTTGATTTTCACTTTAGTGAACAACAAAAAGAAACTAATCGCTGAGCCTAAAGAGAATAGTTCGTTATATCGTCTAAAATAGTCTCCTTGATTAAACAAGAATTTGACTACTTCATTCTCATTATCGATGCCATATTTAAGAAGCGATGAAGCAACTGTGTGTAAAAAGCAGAAAGAAAAGAAGATAGCTAATAGGAGCCATACATTTATCTTCTTAGTGTCAACATGTAGTCTAATGTAGGCTCCGATGAAATAGATAACCGACGCCCAAATCCAGTTAAGTCCATAGCCAGCGAGAAAATTGTCTCTAGCAAAGATGCAGTTTAACACAGCAAATATAGTGACTAAAAAGATGCATAAAAGTAGATGAGCCCCTTTTGACATCGCCTTTATCAATTTGTTAAAAAATGGACTTAAAAATAGACGATGAAATAGGCCGTCATAAACCAATATTGACTAGATGTTAAAGGCATAAATACAGTAATCCAGGCGGCATAATTATCGGTTTCAAATTCATTTAGTAACATTGAAACAATAAAGCCAGCAATCGAATAAAACATTATTTCTAGCCACATCGGTATGAAGCGGGACACCTTGTTGGTTTTCTCACACATGAAGTAGCCGCTTATTAGAAAAAATGTGTTGCAGTGGACGATAAAAATCATGCTCAGTAAGTTACTATCATATTCGATGACAGTTGATATGTAGTGCCACATGATGACAAAAAGCATGCAGATAATTCTGCATAAGTCTAGTCCGTAGTGACGTTCACTTTTCCCTCTTCGAGGCGATAGTTCAATTGTGTTTTCCATGCTGTTTTTCCCTTGTTTGCTTTATCAAGCAACCCCTAAATATTGAAATGAAAAACAATATCTAAAAGAAAACCAGTTAAATGCGACTAGTTTTTCTTAGATAATGTATCTTTCTTTCATTGGGTTAAATGGTATGCTTTTACTTTCTTTAAGTCAAACGGGGGAACAACGCTTATCAATTAGTAAAATTTAGTAAAACTCGTTCTTGAAAGGAAACCCTTACTCCCATCTCAAGGATACGTGAAAACTTTGTTTTCAAACGTTAAAAAGACCATTGATAAAAATTCTATGCAATTTAATAAATTATTGCTATACTTCTAACTATGCAAAATACATCCATTAATAAAGTGCATTCTTTTACAACTGCCCAAAAAATATATTTACCTCTAAAAAGATTAATCTCATTCTTTGGTTCTATTGTTGGAATCATTTTTTGTCTAGTCCTTCTTTGGTGGTGGGTTTTTCCGATAAACGCAATTGTGACTAAAGGGCATCCAGTTTTTGTTCAAGAACGCCTAGGAAAGAATAAAAAAGTCTTTGGACTAATTAAATTTAGATCGATGAGGCTTGACGCCAATCCTAACTTAGCCCCTTCAGAAATGAGCGAAGCTGATCAAGAGCACATGAAAACAAAATTTGGCGAATTTTTAAGAAAGACATCAATTGATGAAACTCTTCAATTGCTCAATATCCTTGTTGGACAAATGTCTTTCATTGGTCCTCGTCCAGGTGCTGCGCATAACGAAGAAGAATTGATTCATTATCGAGAAATATATAAGCCAAGTGCATTTATCGTTAAACCCGGTTTAAGCGGATACGCCCAAATAAAGATGAATAGAGATCATAACCCAGAAGAGAAAGCTAAATGGGATGCCTATTACATTACTCACATGTCTTTATGGCTCGATATCAAAGTCTTTTTCGCCACGACATTTGGTGTTTTTGGCCGAGAAAAAGGTAAATAACAAACCTATTTATTTTTCCTAAAGATGATTCGATTCATCTTTTATTTTTATGTGATTTATTAAACACATTCTTCTTATAGTCTTGCTATAAGAGAATTGAATTACTAAAATAAAGGGCATGTCGCAAGAAAAGATAATATTTATTAAAGCCCGGATGCGTGGCGATGACTATATATCAGACGGAATACTAAGTTATGGTTATGAAATTTTAATTCCATATAAAGACCATAACTTATTTTTACGTTTATTCCGGGAAGCATGGTTTAGACTTCATCTTCCATTTCGAAGATTATTTTTTAATGGGAAGATAAAAAAGTCACACGCGGATGTCTATGTTGTTATGGATTCGCTTGTCTGTTCTAACCTTCTAAAATGGATTCATAAATATCATCCTGAATCGAGAATTGTACTCTATTATGAAAACCGCGCGGATAAGTCGACATTCTCGCCGAAGAATATCGATAGAAGTTATGTGAAGGTATTTACATATGATGCTGATGATAGCAAGAAGTATCATATGAGTCTATCTCACGCTGTTTTCTTAGAATGTTATCGACTAGATTTATCACAATACAACGAAAAAGACATCGATATCCTCTATCTAGGAAGAGATAAGGGTAGAGGTGACTATCTTTTAGAGCTTGAAAAAGAATTCAATAACTTGAATCTTAAAACCCATTTCCATATCTGCGCGGATAGATCGATGTTCTCTAAGAAAAAGAACTATTATCAGCCTCTTATGAGCTATCGAAGTTATCTAGATTTATGCAAGCATTCTAAAGCTATTTTAAATATCATGAATGATAATCAAACTAGCATCACTCAAAGAGACTTAGAATGCGTCTTTGATAACATTAAATGCATCGTCAATAACAAAGAAATCAAAAACTTTGATCTATATGATCCATCTAGATTTTTCATCCTCGGAGAAGATGATTTATCTAAGCTTCCAGAATTTTTAAACACTCCATTTAAGAAAGTTGATGAAGCTCAACTAGATAGATACAAATTCCCGCGACTCATAGGAGATGTAATATAATAAAAAAATGGCTTTAGGAATCGTTATTACCTTAATTCTATTTTCGATTGCCTTAATTTGGCCTAAGTCAAAAATGGGTTTTGCTTTAACCCTTCTTTTTATATGGGTGCTATATTGCTTCGCAACAACTAATGGCGATTACCTTGGCTATAAAAACCCATACGATGATTTGATCACTAAGTCTTACCATATGCCTTTTGAGCCTGAATTCACTTTCCTCATGCTTATTTGTAAGTTATTTGGGCTTTCTTTCACTGGTTTTAGGATATTCTGTGGAACGATATTCACAGTTCTTTTAGCCTTTGTCATCAACAAATACACAAAATATGTCGCGATGGCATCATTTTTGTTTTTAGTATTTCCATTTGCATATTTCTCCTCTGTCATGCGGAGTGGGTTAGCTCTACTTATCATAGCTCTAGTTATAGATAACCTTTACTTAAAGAAAAAACTAGGATGGCTTAAGTTTCTCATTGGTTTAGTTTTTGCTATTTCGATTCATTATTCGAGCATTTTCTTTGTTCTCTTTTTCTTTGCGATGAATACGAAATGTAAGATGAAAACATTTCTTGTCATTTCATTTTCGATGCTTTTATTAACTATTCTTTTCTATAACAGCGGGCTCGCTTATGAAATTGTGGTGAAGGTTCTTGGAGAAGGTAGAATTGCCAAATATCTAAATCCAAACGCTCCCGCGAATAGGAGCAATTTAACTGGCATTATTACCTCTGTGGGAGTGGTGATGATTAATGTTTTATTAAGTTATGCTTTATCGAGAATTGCCGATGACTATTCTACGGAAGATGACAACTCTGAAGAAAATAACATCATTAAACTAGCTAATTTTGTTAAGCTTTCAAGCACCTTTTTGATTCTTACGATTCCTTTCCTCATGATATCAAGTGTATTTCTTAGATACGCTTATGGATTTACGTTGTTTAATATTCTTGTCGGGGCTAACGTGGCGGGACTTGTCTCTAAAAAGCCTTGGAGCCGACATAAATTCCTTAACTCTTTCCCGGCGATAAGTTCACCTCTTTTACTATATTCAGTGCTTATATTTGTCTATAGCGAGCTTCCATATGTCAATGAAGCGTTCTCTGGCTTTAAAATGTTTGAAAACAATTCTATTTTGAATTTTCTAGGTTTCTAAGATTATGGAAAAAGTTAACAAAAAGCAGTTTGCTAAAAACTCTATTTGGAAAATATTAGAATCCTTCCTTTCAAAAGGTGTCACTTTAGTTGTCTCTATTGTTTTAGCTAGACTACTAGATGCGAACGTCTTTGGTCTTATTGCTTTAACGGCAGTTTTCACCTCTTTAGCGGACATCCTTCTTCAAGATGGCTTTACATCCGCGTTGATTAGCAAGAAAAACTGCGATGATGTCGATTATTCTAATTCAATCTTTGTTTCGCTTATCATCGCTTCTTCCTTATACATCGTTGTCTTTTTCAGCGCGCCATCTCTAGCAAGCTACTACGATGAGCCTCAACTAACTGGCATTTTACGTGTACTAAGTCTTATCTACTTTGTTCAGATATTTGCCGCGCCTCGCACGGCGATGGTGACTCGTCAGATGAAGTTTAAGCTATTATTTATCTGTAACCTTATTTCTTCTATCGTCTCTGGAATTATTGGTATCGTCTTTGCCTATCTTGATTTTGGTCCGTGGGCGATTGTTATTCAAAGACTATCGCAACAAATCATATTGACGGTTATTTTGTTCATCTTCATCAGATGGAAATTTAAATTTAAACTGAACTTTAAAAGGATGCTTGATTTAACGAAGAATACCTTTGGCATTGTTACAGGCTTACTTATTAACTACGCCGGGACGGCGATTGCATCACTTGTTATTGCCAAGATTTATTCGGTCACCGATTTAGGCTATTACGATAAGGGACCTTCTCTTCCAATGCAGTTATCTTTATATACCTTTGGAGCTATAACAAGTGTTCTTCTTCCAACATTAGTGTCCTATCAAGGAGATATAGTTACTATTAAAGCTATTGTTCGTAGGTTAAATAGGTTAGTCGCTTATGTGCTTACTCCGATGATGATAGGAATGATGCTAGTTTCTAAAGAGCTCATCGTTGTGCTATTTGGCGATAACTGGCTACCGATGCTAAAGATTATGCAATTTTCTTGCATCTATTATCTAGCGATGCCATTTATGCTCATGAACGCGCAGATATTTTTATCGCTTGGTCATACTTCAGTTAGGATTAAAACTGAACTCATCCGTCTTGCATTAATGCTTGCCGCAGTCTTTGGTCTAGCGATGGGGCTAAATTGTTCAATTGAAGAGCTTTCTCTTGCTAACGCGATCATCGCGATAGCCTCGGTATTTATTAGCTTCATTGATGTGAAGAAATATATCAATTATTCCTTTGGGGAATTTTTGATGGATATCGCTTTCCCGTTAATTATCTGTCAAGCGATGTTTGCTATATTATTAGGCTATGATTCTTGGCTAAGCCAATACACATTTACTGCCTTCTCAGTTGTATCACTTTTAAGCAAAGTTATCTTAGGCATCATCATTTATTTAATTGGATCTATATTGTTTAATCTTGATAGCTATAAAGAGATGATTGATATCGTTAAGTCGTTATTTAAAAAGGAAAAGAAAGTAGCATGAGTAAAGTCTTATTCATCTATGAAAAAGAAATAGCAACAATCTCATTAACCATCGAGATGTTTTCTAGAAAGATTGTTAAAGAGCTTGGAATGGATGTCTCTTTTAAAAGGAACAGTGAAGTTAAAACAAAAGACATCAATGAAAACGATGTTTTCTATTTTATTAGATGCAATGACTATCTTTCTTATAAGATTGCTAAAAAGATTAAGAAATCTAATGGTTTCATCATCGCTTTCTGCGACGATGATTTATTAAATCTTCCAAAAGATATACCTTCTATTCCTTCTAGAAGAAGATACCTTAAAAAGATATTTAAGTTAAGTGATGTCTTACTCTCTTCTGGAAGACATTTTCTAAATAAATATCGAAATCTCATCCCCAATAGCCGCGATGTCGCGATTAACACAGTTATTGATCCATCATCTTTCAAGGAAAAGAAAGACAACGATGTCTTAAAAATACTTTATGCTGGTTCAGTTACTCACTTACCTATGTTTAACAAATTAGTTAAACCATCCTTGATTCAAATCATTGAAAAATATGGCAAAGAAATATCCATCACCTTCATCGGAGTTCATCCGGAGCTAAAAGAATATGAACATTTAACATCGATTACTTATCAAGCATCTTTAAGCCTAGAGAAGTATAGAGAGTATGTAAACGATAATAACTTCGATATTGGCTTAGCTCCTTTATATAACGATGAATTCTCTAAATGCAAATATTTCAATAAATATCTTGAATATACTCTTTCTGGGACAGTTGGTCTTTATAGCAATGTTGAACCATATGTCTTTGTCATCAAAGATGGCATCAATGGCTATCTTGCTAATGATGATGAC
The DNA here is from genome assembly GCA_963657885.1 of Bacteroidaceae bacterium. Classification (GTDB taxonomy): domain Bacteria; phylum Bacillota_I; class Bacilli_A; order RFN20; family CAG-826; genus Fiminaster. The sequence continues at coordinate 9,078 of CAVKNZ010000025.1, read as the reverse complement.
TGGACAAGTAAGTTAGAGCACATCATTAAGCATAAAGACGAACTCAAGATGTGCTTAAATAACGCTAGAGAAGACGTCAAAGATAATTTCAATGAAAAAGTGATATTTACTCGCCTCATAGAAGATATCCCTGAACTAGTCAATTGTAATAGGCCTAGAAAGGCCATCCATTTAAATAGGCTCAATATAATTGCCTATTATATTCATAGTATTTTTGATACCATATTTATAACTTGCTGCTACCTATTCCACGGAGGAATTAAAGGATTGATGAGGCATGTTAAAACGCATATCAAAGAGAAAAAATCTATCCGAGACGGAGGAAAATAAAATATGAAAGGCATCATTCTTGCCGGCGGAGCCGGGACAAGGCTCTACCCCTTAACAATGGTCACTTCCAAGCAACTATTGCCGGTTTATGATAAACCGATGATATATTATCCCTTATCTGTGCTTATGCTTGCCGGCATTCGCGAAGTTTTAATTATTTCCACGCCGGGAGATTTGGTTAATTTTAAGTCGCTTTTAGGCGATGGTTCGCAATTCGGTATTAAGCTCAGCTATGAAGTGCAAGAGAAGCCTGAAGGATTAGCTCAGGCTTTTATTATTGGAGAAAACTTCATCGGTAACGATAGCTGCGCGTTGGTGCTTGGCGACAATATCTTCTATGGAAGCGGACTTTCTCGCGTTTTAAGAAACGCTGTTCACAATGCGGAGAACGGCTATGCGACGATATTTGGCTACTATGTTAACGACCCTCAACGCTTCGGCATCATGGAATTTGATGAAGACTATAACATCAAATCGGTTCAAGAAAAACCAAAGAAGCCAAAATCAAATTACTGCATAACGGGTCTATATTTTTATGACAATCGCGTTGTTCAATTAGCTAAGAAAGTTAAGCCTAGTAGAAGAGGGGAACTAGAAATCACTTCTTTAAATGCTTTGTATCTAAGAAAGAAACGTCTAAAAGGAACAATTTTAGGACGTGGCTTTGCTTGGATGGACGCGGGGACAATCGATTCGCTTGTGGAAGCGACTGAATTTGTGCAAATCACGGAAAGTAGACAAGGCGTTAAGATAAGCGCCCCAGAAGAAATAGCATATCATTATGGTTGGATTAACAAAGAAGCTCTTCTTGAATCGGCGGAGAAATATGGAAATTCGCCTTATGGCAAGCACTTAAAGAATGTTGCTGAAGGAAAATTCCTTTACTAATTATGGGAAAACTTAAATTTAGCAAAACCGACATCGAAGGAGTCTATATCATTGAGCCTGAACTTTTTGGCGATGATAGGGGCTATTTCATGGAAACTTATAGCGAACGCGACTTCATTAATGAGGGACTACATATAAATTTTGTTCAAGACAATCAATCAAAGTCACATAAAGGAGTCCTTAGAGGACTACATTTTCAAATAAATCACCCTCAATGTAAGCTTGTAAGAGTCCTTGATGGCGAAGTATTTGATGTCTGCGTGGACCTAAGAAAAAATTCTAAAACATATGGAAAATATGTCGGAGTCCTTCTAACAGGTGAAAACAAAAAGCAACTACTTATTCCTCGAGGCTTCGCTCATGGCTTTCTGGTGGTCTCTACTTCTGCAACATTTGCTTATAAATGCGATGACTTTTATCATCCTGACGATGAAGGCGGCATCATTTATAATGATCCTGACCTTAACATCGCTTGGCCTAAGGTCGATAAAATCGATTTAAGTGAAAAGGATAAAAAGCATCCTTACTTTAAAGATATAAAGGTTAACTATTAGCTATGGAGAAATATTGTTTATGAAGATATTAGTTACTGGAGGAGCCGGCTTTATCGGCTCAAATTTTATTTATTACACCTTAAAAAATCATCCTGACTATGATGTTGTATGTGTGGATTGCCTAACTTACGCGGGTAATATGTCTACATTAAAAGAAGCGCTTAAAAATGAGCATTTTAAGTTTTATAAAACTAATATCTGCAATCGAGAAGAAATCGATAAAATTTTCAAAGAAGAAAAACTAGATATCGTCGTCAATTTTGCCGCGGAAAGTCATGTCGATAGATCGATTGAAAATCCGGAAATATTTTTAAAAACTAACATCATCGGCACGGAAGTGCTCATGGATGCATCAAGAAAATATAACGTTAAACGATATCATCAAGTCTCTACTGATGAAGTGTATGGTGATCTTCCACTAGATCGGAAAGATTTATTTTTCACCGAGGAGACACCGATTCATACTTCGTCTCCTTATTCTAGCTCTAAGGCCGGCGCAGACTTGCTTGTCTTAGCTTACTATAGGACATATGGATTACCAGTTACTATTTCAAGATGTTCAAATAACTATGGACCATATCACTTCCCAGAGAAGCTTATTCCGTTGATGATTGTTAACGCCCTTCACAATAAGAAGCTTCCAGTCTATGGAGAAGGAAAAAATGTTCGAGACTGGCTCTATGTTGAAGATCACTGCTCCGCGATTGATTTAATTATCCATAAAGGAAGAGTGGGGGAAGTCTATAACGTTGGAGGCCATAACGAGATGGCTAATATCGATATTGTTAAGCTCATTTGTAAAGAGCTAAATAAACCTGAATCATTGATTGAATTTGTTAGCGATAGAAAAGGTCATGATATGCGTTATGCGATTGACCCAACAAAGATTCATAATGAGCTCGGGTGGCTACCAAAAACCAAATTCCAAGATGGCCTTAAAAAGACCATCAAATGGTATCTGGATAACAAGAGTTGGTGGGAAGATATCATTTCCGGAGAATATCAAAATTATTATGATAGAATGTATGCGCATAGATAGGAACTATCTAAAGGAGAACTAAAAATATATGCCAATACAAGTACTTAAACCAAAATTCCATGTTGAAGAATGCCTTGAGCAAATTGAGGAATGCTTAGAAAAAGGCTGGACAGGAATGGGTTTTAAAACAGTTGAATTTGAAGAAGCTTGGAAAAAATATACTGGCCATAAATATGCCTATTATTTAAATAGCAACACTGTTGGCCTTCATCTTGCGGTGAAAATTTTAAAGATGAAATACGGCTGGAAGGACGGAGATGAAATCATCTCTTCGCCTATCACCTTTGTTTCGACAAACTTAGCTATTAAATATGAAAACCTTCAACCAGTGTTCGCAGAAGTTGATGAATATCTTTGTCTTGATCCAGTTGATGTCGAAAAGAAGATCACTGATAAGACTAGAGCCATCATCTTTGTTGGCTATGGAGGCCGTGTGGGTCAATTAAAGAAAATCATTGAAATCGCGAAGAAGCATAACTTAAGAGTCATCCTTGATGCCGCGCATATGTCAGGCACAAGAGTAAATGGAGTCACTCCCGGAACTTGGGATGGCATCGATGTAACAGTCTATTCTTATCAGGCAGTTAAAAATCTTCCGACAGGTGATTCAGGTTGCATCTGCTGGGCCAGTGAAGAACTTAACGAAATCAACAAGCAACTCGCTTGGTGTGGAATCAATAAAGATACATACGCAAGATCAAATAAAGGAACATATTCTTGGAAATATGATGTCGACTATGTTGGCTATAAATACAATGGAAACGCCATCATGGCTTCCATTGCCTTAGTGCAACTAAAATATCTTGATGAAGATAACGTTCGTCGACGAGAAATCGTCAAGATGTATGATGAAGGCTTTAAAAATAATCCTCTCATCAAAGTAGTTCCCGCGCCTTATCCAGATGAATGTTCATATCACTTATATGAACTCATTGTTCCAGATAGAGAGAAACTATTAGATCAACTCTCTAGCGTTGGCATCAACTGCGGTGTCCATTATCGAGATAATACGGATTATAAAGTATTTGCTGAAGGCCAGGGAACTTGCCCAAAATCGCATGAGATTTCTGAGCACTTAATTACGATGCCTTTACATATGTGGCTTACAAATGATGATGTGAAATTCATCATCGAAAAAGTTAACGAATTCGTTAAATAGAAATTCTCTAATTGAAAAAAAATGCAACAGCTTCGGCCGTTGCGTTTTTCATATTTAGAGTTCTTTAAATTTAAAAGAGTGATGGCACATCAGCGATAGAATCCACGGTGACGGTGTCATTATATTTTCTATCCTTTGATAGCAATATTGATAAGCTTCCAGCGGCGTTAGCCATGATGATGTCGCTTTCATAAGTGTCACCAACGACAAGTAGACGTTCAGGAGCGATATTTTCTCTTTTTGAAAGTATTTCTATCATCAAGCTATTAGGCTTTCCGACGATGAGATCACATTCACGATTTGCGCACCACTCGATTGGCGCGGTCATTGCTCCGCATCCTGGCATCATTCTTGCGTTTTCTCCGGGATAGACTCTTTCGCGGTTACAGGCAATTATTAATTTTGCATGTAAAGCCACTTGAAGAGCTTTTGTTAAGTCTTCATAAGTCATCTCAGGGTTATATCCTATGAGAAGATTCTTCGCGTTTTCTTCTTGGTTAACAACAATACCTTGTTCTTCAAATTCTTTGATGAGGTTTTTTGAGCCGAAGATATAAATATCTTTCATCTTGCGCTGCTTTGCAACTAATGTTGCTAAATAGCCTGATGTTAAAACTTCATCTAAATGACAATCAACACCCATATTGATTAATCGTTCATATATTTGTTTCTTTGTTTTCGTGGAGTTATTCGTGGTGAAGAAAACTTTCTTGCCGTTATTTCTAAAGAAGGCAATTGTTTCGTTGGCTCCCGGAATTATCTTTGAACCATAATATATGGTGCCATCTAAATCGAATAAAACAGCATCAATATTTTCTAATAGCATAATTATCCTCTAACCTTCTTGACGATATCGCTTGCTTCTTTAGCTAGTTTACTAATTGCTTCAAAATCACCTGCATCTATCAGCTCTTTTTTAGCGATCCAGGTGCCTCCGCAGGCAAAGATCTTTTTATCAGATAAATAGTCAACGACATTTGTCGCGTTTAGTCCGCCTGTAGGGATAAATCTAAGCATTGAAAATGGCGCGGAGACCGCTTTGATGGTCTTAAGTCCTCCAAATGTTTCACTAGGGAAGAATTTAACAACTTTGAGATTTCTTTTAACGGCTTTAGTTAATTCAGTTGGTGTTAAGCATCCTGGAAAAACTGGAATATTTTCTTTGATGCAGTAGTCAACAAGTTCTTCATCAAAGCCAGGAGCAACGATGAATTTAGCTCCGGCGTTAACGGCTTTTTTAACTTGTTCAACTGAAAGAACTGTTCCAGCTCCAACAAGCATGTCTGGATATGCTTTTGAAATGAGTTTAATTGACTCTTCGGCAGCTTCAGTTCTAAATGTTATCTCTGCGCAGGGAAGCTCTCCATCTATTAAAGCTTTCGCTAACGGAAGAGCGTCTTCTGCGTCATTTATAACAATAACCGGAATAACGCCAAATGAATATAGTCTTTCTTCGATAGTCATCATGATCTCCTTAATTTTTACTTATATAGCACCTTAAATAGCGACATTCGTTTGTTCACGAAATATTCTCTTTGCTTGTCACTATTAAATGTAAAGAATACCATCCCGAGTTTATCATGAAGATAATCACTTACAACATAGTCACTTTCATTGAGCATTAACGAATCGAAACAAATTTTCTGAAATTCGTCATCGATAACTACTTTATCAACTGTGCCATTATGATCTGCATATATGCCCATAAAGCCAGACATGGTTGGTTTATCTATTAAGGCGTTTATATATTTAGATGTATCTAGTCCGCATTCATTAGCAACGAACCATTCATACATATCGACACCGATATCTTTAGATATGACATAGAAGTGATAGTTGCCTAAGCATCGTCTCATAGTTTCTAGATAATACGGCTTATTATCTTTTACCATCAATTGGATAGTCAAAAAGCCATCAGCAACGTGGCACGATTTAGCTATTTTATTGACATCTTCTTCCATGATGGGGATAAGCTTATCTGACACTGATTTAGTGACTCTAGCGTCAAACCACACCATATAGGGATTTAAGTATGAATAGTCATTTGTTAGATATGACCAAACGACTTTTTCGTTTCTTATGAAGCAAATGTAGGCCATTTGCTCACCTACGATGTAGTCCTCAATGACTACGTGTTTGATTTTTGAGGCTTTAAAGGCATCTTCTACACCTTTAATGGCTTCTGATAGGTCATTACAAACCGATATCCCTTTTCCGCCTCCTAAATCGACTGGCTTGATGATGAGAGGAAACGAGGATTGTTTAATATGCTCTAAGGCTTTATCTAAGTCCATAAAGGAATATGATTTAGGTGATGGTAGGTTTAACTTTTCTACCATCTTTTTAAATTCATCTTTTTCATGGAAGATTTTCGCGTTAGCTAAAGTGTCGTGTCCAGGGAGATTCATTTTTTCAGCGATATAGGATGCCGAAATGGCTCCAAAGTCATTTCCACAGGAACAAACAGCATCAACTTTTTCTCTTTTTGCGACTTCTAATATTGCTTCTTTGTTTGAATAGTCACATGGGCAGTATTTATCGCCATAGGGGTGACCATCTCCATGAGGGTCATTCCCGGAGGTTATGACATAGTAGCCTAATTTCTTGGCAGCTTTAATTAATGGAATCTCATTATATGAGCCATTGACAAATAGTATCTTTTTCACTTTTACTCCTCAACTATTAATGTGTAGCCAGACATTTCTTCCAATTGATGAAGCTTTGCATAGACATCATCTGGGATTTCGATGTAGCCATTCTCTTCTGACTTCTTTGACTTTTCCCATTCGATTTCTCCTGGGACATAGATTCTATTGTTACCTTCAGCTTTAGGGGAGTTATGAAGAATAGTTATCATATCTTCAATGCGCTTTTCGAGGACACCTTTTCCGCTTACGGCTTCAGCATTGATGGCTACAAATGTTTGGCTAACATTGTTTGGCGCGGTTAAGTTGAAGCACCAAGATGGGATGTTGCCAGACATGCTTGTCTCACCTCCGGTGATGACGGAAGTGATGATTTCAATGAACATGGCTATACAATAGCCTTTATGGTTGCCCATCGGAATCAAAGCCCCTTCTTCTGGGTAGTGGCTTGGATCAGTCGTCGGGATGCCATTTTTATCGACTATCCAATTATCTGGTATTTTTTCGTTATGAGCTCTTGCTCGCATGACCTTTAAGACAGCGACATTGGAACTTGAGGCATCAAAGAAAATAGTTGGTTGACTTATCGCCGGGGCGGCAAAGGCCATTGGGTTATGGCCCATGATTAGTCCTTTTGCTCCTGGAATTGTCATTTGCTTATCGACATTAGAGAAGGCTCCTCCAATCATGCCTTGCTTGGCAGCTATGTTTACATAGCATCCGGCCGCGCCGAAATGACAGCAGTTTTTGACAAAGACGATGGCGATGCCAGTCTTTTTAGCGAGTTCACAGGCTTTCTTCATCGCCATATCCGATGAAACAAAGCCAAGTGTTTGCTTCGCGTCGATGACCATAAGTGAAGGAAGCTCTAATTCAATAGAGGGAACGTTAGTAAAGGAAACACCTCCAACGTTCTTTTTATTGATGTAGTTAAATAAGTTTTTCGTTCCGTGAGAATATATTCCCCATTTATCGGTTTGTACTAAGTGTGAACTTGTAATAGTTGCATGTTCTTCACTCATTCCATATTTCATGAGAGCTTTCTTACAAAAGTTAAGTAGCTCTTCTTCTTTTATCTTGTATATTTTTGGCATATATAAATCCTCAACAATTGATGACATCAATTATAGCTTTTATATAAATAAAAAGACAAGGAGCACTCGTTTGAGCAACTGATGCTATCTTGCCTTTAAGAGAGTTGTTTATTCACTTATGACTTTATATATCTCAGAGTTGATGATATCGGAGTCAAAGTTTTCTTTACAGAAGTTATAGGCGTTTTCGCCTAACTTTGTTAGTAGTTCATCATCATCGATGATTTCAATTATCTTCTTAGCGAAGCCATCGATGTCGTGTGCCGGCAAGAGATAGCCAGTTTTACTATCTATAACTCCATCCTTATTGCCTATAACGTTCGTGGCGATAACTGTCCTTTTCAAAGCCATACATTCTAGAAGAGTTCTTGGGAAGCCTTCTCGATAATATGATAATGATGCATATATCCTAGAAGAGTTTATAACACTGTTAACATCTTTTAGAAAGCCATCATAGATGATTGATCCATCATTGATATAGGGGAGGAGATCTTCTTTTTTGATTTCGTTGGTTTCTGCTCCGCAGAGCTCAAAGATGATATCAGGTCTACTCTTATGAACTTTTCTAGCGACTTCGCAGAAGTCAATGATGCCTTTATTTTTTAGCATTCTTGCTAGATAGATGACTTTCTTTTCTTTAGGAAGAGGCGTAGGAGAATATTTGTTCATATCTATACCGATGCTATGAACGATATAGGCTTGTTTTTCTTTGATGATTTTTCTAGCTACGCATTCATCTTTATCTTCTTTGTTAAGTAGAAATACTTTGTCTACATGCTTTAAAGATGATTTATACATCTTACTTATGAGATATCTAAGGACTTGTCCTTTTAAGTTAACTGGTTGAAATGGATCACCTAGTCCTTCAATCATGGAGTAGATGTGTTTTATTTTTTCTTTTCTCGCGGCTTTTACTCCAAAGATATTTGGTTTTAACTGGAAAGTGAAGACGATATCTGGTTTAGACTTCTTTATTACATTTCTAAAGCCTTGTTCTATCTTTCTTAGTTCAAAGGGATTCTTGCTTCTATTAGAAAAAGGAACAGAATAGAATTTGACATTCAATTCTTTTATTTCTTTTTCTCGCTTACTATCGCCAGCGAGAACATCCACTTCAAAGCCTCTAGCTTTTAAATATTCAATTAACTCTTTTCTGAAGTTAATGACGGTATTGGAATCTGTACATATAAATAAAATCTTTTTGTTCATAACAAGGTATATGATAGCATATTTTAATTATTGGGGCTGTGGGAGATTTAAGTGCAATAGCAGTTAAACATCGTTGCATTTAATTTATATATTGATAAAAACATTTTCTAGCAGTAAAGAAAAAAGTTGGTAAATTGACTTAGTGATATAATGTTTTTGT
>CAVKNZ010000024.1:0-19231 GCA_963657885.1 Bacteroidaceae bacterium | reverse complement strand
TTTTTGTTATTGATAAAAATAAGTCTTTTTTTTTTTTTTTTTTTTTTTTTTGATTAGGCTTTCTTATAGAAAAAGGTGAAGGATTATGAAACATAAAAAAATACTTTTAAGTTTGACGATTATAAACTGTGTGGTTTTGGGGACTGCATTATTATTTTCAAATGCGAGACCAAATTTATTTATAGGTGCTGGTGCGAATACACAATCTTATAAAATGGAATTTAATAAAGATAAGAATAAGTTTACTTCTAATAGTGGTAATACGGCATTTGATGGAACTGCGAAGCCAGAAACTAATTTGCACAACAAAAAAGAATTTACTTATTATCAATTGAAAGGTGTAGCCACAACATGGCAAATTCTAGGCTCTAATGGTTATTTTTATAATGTCGACCCAATACATGGCATTAAGACCGTTACATTTACATTTAATACGCCAAGTGCAAAGTATCAGATTTTATATTCTAAGGATAATAGTTTTGATCAAGTAAAAGAATTAACTACTCCAGACGCTACATCAACAGAGCAAGTTTTTAATTTCAATAGCTTTCAACCTAGCTATTTTAAAGTTTTAAATGCAAGTGGAAGCAATTTAAATATATCTTCTGTTGTTATTGATTTCTCATGTCTCAATAATTATCCAACTTTGACATTAACTAATGAAAACGAAGATATGGGCTCTGTCAGCGGCGGCGGAGTTATGACCGCTGGTGAACAAGTAACAATTAAAGCTACACCTAATAAAGGTTATAAATTTGTTGGTTGGTATTCTAATGGAGCATTAATTAGCGATAAAGCATCCTATTCCTTCTATGCTGGTAATGATGATTTAAATTATTCAGCTAGATTTACATATGAATCATATAATCTTGTCGTTCAATCTGAGAATGATGAAAAAGGAACTGTTTCAGAATCTTCTGGAAGTTATAACTATTTAACCCCAATAACCATTGAGGCAGCTGCAAACGATGGCTATACATTTGATGGCTGGTATTCAGGAAGCACTCAAGTTTCTAAAGACAATCCATATACCTTTACTATGCCTTATAGCAATACAACATATACGGCTAAATTTACCACGAATAGTTATGATGTTAATTTAACTAATGCAAATAGTGAGCTCGGAAGTATAACTGGTGATGGCTCTTATCTATATAAAAATAGTGTCACCTTAACAGCAACTCCCAATACTGGTGTCAATTTCCTTGGCTGGTATGATGCAAATGATGGCTTAGTTTCCACATTGGCTACATATACCTTTAAAATGCCTCACGAAAATCTGGACTACACCGCGAAATTTGAATGGACACCATACACAGTCGAATTAAATATTAATGATTCATCAATGGGTTCAGTTACTGGTGAAGGCTCTTATACTTATCAACAAGAAGTCACATTAAAGGCCGCCCCTGTTGAACATCATTCATTCGCTGGTTGGTATGATGGCGATAATTTAGTGTCCATGGATAATCCATATACATTCAATCTTCCTGATAAATCATTAAGCTACACTGCGAAATTTGTGAAGAATTATAAAATCACTGTATCTAGTGACGATTCAGCAAAGGGTACTATATCTGCGCCAGAAGAATGGGGCGAAGGATTAGAAGTTACAATTACCGCTAATGCGAATGTTGGTTACGCTCTTGATTATTGGTATGACGAGGATCTTAATAGCATTTCTAATGATGCTTCATACACGTTCGTTATGCCTAGTAAAGATATATCATATGGCGCAGCTTTTACAACTGCCTATACATTGACTGTAACATCTAGTGATGAAACTAAAGGAACTGTTTCTGGCGGTGGACAATATGTAGCTGGAAGAACCGCTACAATCACCATGAATTATATAAGCGGCACATTTAAAGGATGGTACGATGGCGATGATCTCGTTAGCAAATCAAATCCTTATTCATTCGAAATGCCTGCATCTAACGTTTCATATGAAGCTAAGTTTATGACAAAAGCAGAAGAAGAAGAAGAAGAAGAACGCAAGAAAAAACTAGGGATTACTCCTGTTTTTGATAACACAAAAGGCACTGTAACCTATGGCTTGTATCCTCAAACACATGTAAGCGATTCTGCTACTATTGCTGAGTTGAACAAATTAACAACTGCAGAAAGCAATGGATGGTATTTATATAATGATGAATACTACGCGAAGAAATCCGCCAATCCAAATAGTTCAAGTTATACGTTCGATGATGGAACAACAATTAAGTCAGGCACAACTTACTGGTTTAAATGTGAGCCAATCGAATGGAAGATTTTAACATCTAGCGATGGCACTTATTCGCTTGTATCAACAGTTTTACTTGATGCACATCGATATGATTCTAGTTCAAATAATTATAAAAATTCTGAAATTAGAAGTTGGTTAAATGATGATTTCTTAAATTCTGCCTTTAACTTAAATTCATCTTTGATTCAAACAACAACTGTGGATAATTCAGCATCTACAACGAATTCATCAAGTAATCCATATGCTTGTGAAAATACTCAAGATAATGTTTACTTGCTAAGTTATAAGGATTATTTAAATGTGGATTATGGATTTTCAACTAGCACATCAACAACTGCAACAAGAGAATGTAAGACTACCGATTATGCTCGTGCTAATGGTATTTGGCATTCAACAAATACATCTTATTTATATAATGGGCACTACTGGACTCGCTCGCCTCATTCGGACTACTCCGACTGCGCGTGGTACGTCAACGTCGATGGCAGTCTCTACGACTACCGCGTGAGCAATTCTCACAGCGGCGTCCGCCCAGCTTTGACCATCAATCTTTAATAATCATCCACTTGGCTCATCTAATATAAAAAAGCCAAGCGGGCAACATTATATGAAAAAGCAGATATCTGAATTATATGTGATTACTGCAGGTAAAAGACTAGTTAGCTATCTAGTGGATATTGCGGAGAAATCACCAAAGAAATTTCGATATACGCATTTAGCAAAAGTTCATGATTTTGCTTATACACTTATTGATAATTTAGTTAGAGCAAATGAACTAAAAGTGGATAATCCAAAAAGAAAGGAGTATCAAAGGGAATCTCTTCACGATTTAAAGATGATAAGCTATTTAGCTAATCTAGGAAGAGAGATGAAATGCTATACCGCTCATCAAGTTGAGCATATTAGCGCTTTATTAACAGATTGTTATAACGCCTTAATCAAATGGGTTGAATCCGATGAGAGGCGAAATAATAATGGGTAATTGCTGTACGGGTTCGTCTTTGTTTGTTGTCCGCCTCGCCTAATTCGAACAACTCCAACAACGCGTGGAACGTCAACAACGATGGCAATCTCAACAACAACAACGTGAACAATTCTAACAACGGCGTCCGCCCAGATTTGATTCCATTAGTTAATCTAATATCGTTTGTTAGGCTAGAGTCTAACACAGTCGGAAATCAAAGGAGCAATTTACCTGGTTAATACCAAAAGTAGGGTGCTGTTTTATTGACTAGATTTATATCGATTTAATAGATGTGATTATTATTCCGGCATCCTTTTATTTATGAATTACGATGAGATATTTACGTTTGATAACTTATTAGAAGCTCACTATAAGTCGAGGAAGAATAAAAGGCATAAGAAGGAAGTCATTATCTTTGAAGAGAATCTATTAGTGAATATTGAGAATTTAAGAAGAAGACTAATTAAGCATCAATATCGAATAACTTCATATAATCGATTCACAATTTATGAGCCAAAGAAAAGAGATGTCGCCGCTTTATCATATGAAGATAGAATTGTTCAGCATTGCTTTTGTGATAATTATTTAATGCCATTACTAGATAAGAGACTAATATACGATAACGCAGCGTGTAGGAAGACTAAGGGGACCGATTTTGCTCGAGATAGAGTAACGACATTTCTTCATAGCTTTTATAAGAAACATGGTTTGAACGGATATGTTCTTAGATTTGATATCTATCATTATTTTGATGAGATTGATCATGATGTCCTTAAAAGTAAGATAGATAAGATTGTTAAAGATGAAACGTTGAATTCATTTTGTAAGATGATAATCGATTCCTTTAATAGTGGTTCTAACAAAGGTCTGCCTCTAGGCAATCAAACTAGTCAAGCTTTCGCTCTTTTCTATCTCGATAGTGTTGATAGACTCATCAAAGAAAGATATCGAATTAAATATTATTCACGTTATATGGATGATGGTGTGATTATCCATGATGATAAAGCGTTACTGAAGCGGTTGTTGAAAGATATGAATAATCTGCTAGTGGATTTAAAGTTAACACTTAACGGCAAAACTACAATTATTCCAATTAAGAATAAGTTCTCTTTTCTAGGAATTAATTTTCAATTGCTCAATAACGGCAAAGTTATCAAAACAATTAACCACGCGAAAAAAGCTAGAATTAAACGATATTTAAGAGCAAACGATAACAATGATGAAGCTATTCAATCTCTTAGTGCTTATTTTTCTAAATATAATGAGCATATGTTTGTAATGAAACATTTAAGAGATAAGGTTTAGTGAATTATGGTAATCAGTGTTCGACTCCCGGAGAATCCCCACTCTCGCTAAAATTCCCAATTAAAATCATCCCCGCAAAGTGTTAACACATTGGTTTAAGTAGGTAAGCGATATGAATTACCCAGTGATGATTAAGAAGTTTATCACAAAATGATTTAGCAAAGTTGTAACTGTCAATAGATGGGAAAATTGATATTGTGTGCCCATTGTTTTTGAGTAACATTGATCATTTGAATAACATCTTAAAAATGTGGTCCATCAGAAGATGATATCAGGCCGCCTTTTTTATGCTCGGCAAAAGTCGGGGTGGTTGGGTGGGCTTCAACAACTAGTGGCTACAGTTGATTCTCCTGCATGCTGTTTGGCTCTTCTGCATTTTTAAGATAGCAAATTTCTCTAGATCTATAATGAATAAACTAGCCTGAAATGTTACTATATTTTCAAGATGACAAAAGAAAAACTTTTAGAAATTATTAACGATAAAAATGAATGTGAATGGATTGAATTCAAAACGAATTATCTCGCTGATAAATTTCATCATGAAATAGGTGAATATATTTCAGCATTATCTAATAGCGCCGCTCTTCATAAGCAAGAATATGGTTATATGATTTGGGGAATTAGTAATGATAATCATGAAATAATAGGAACTAATTTTAAATATGATATCGATTTAGATAAACAAGGTGTATTTAAACATTATCTAACAAGAAACTTGTCTCCAAGAATCGCTTTTGAATTTGAAGAATTATTTGTCGATGATAAAAGAGTAGTGGTTCTAACTATCCCTGCTGCCTGTAAAGTGTTAACTGAATTTGATAAGGAAAGATATGTTAGGATTGGTTCAAGCAAAGAAACATTAAGAAAATTTCCTAATCATGAAGCCAAATTATGGAAAGTCCTTAATAATGACGAATTATCTATAATTGAAATGAAATCAAGAAGACAGGACCTTACTTTTAGTGTTCTTAAAATTTATTTAAATGAGCATAAAGTTAGTTTTGAAGACGATTCTTTCGCTGCATCGTTCAATCTTTTAGATAAAGGTGGGGAGTACAATGAAATGGCCTACCTTCTTTCTGATCAATTTAATGAATCAATTAAAGTTTGTCGATTTGAAAAAGATGGAAGATTAACTCTTCGCCAAGAATTTGGAAGAGGGTGCTTGTTTAAAATATATTTTGATGTTAGAGATTATATTATTAATCAAGTGAATATCCCTAAAACGTATTTTAATCACGCGCAAAGAAGAGACGAATATCCTTTTGATGAAACTGCTTTTGTAGAAGCATGGAAAAATGCAATTTTACATAATGATTATTCAGTCAAACAATATCCTCAAATTTATTTATATGAAGACAGAATTGAGGTTGTGAGTCATGGCAATGCTTTGAAAAATGATACACTTGACGAATTTTTAAGGGGTATCAGCAAACCTATTAACTTGGAATTATCAAAAATCGCAATTAATTTAGATATCACTGATCAGACTGGTAAAGGAAACAAAGATATAGTGAAGACTTATGGGAAAGATGTCTTTGAAATTTTAGAGAATACTTTAATAGTGAAAATACCATTTAATCCACTCGCTTCAACGACATTTGTCGGTCAAGATGTCGGTCAAGATGTCGGTCAAGATTTACGAACTACCATTATAACGTGCATCTCTAGCAATAATAAGATAACAAAAAAAGAAATAGCTAACGTTGCTCGCGTAAGTGAAAAGACCATCGAACGTGAAATGAAAAAAATGAAAAATGTGAAATTTAAAGGTCATGGTTTTAGTGGCTATTGGGAAATAATTAAAGATTAAAACCCTTTGCGAGAAAGGTGTCATCGAAAAAGAAGGCAAAGGGAGAGCAACAAATTACTTTCTAAAATAATGTAATAAAAATGCACTGTTCGGTTTTTACTCAAAGGTGTTCGGCTTTTGGCAATTGGTGTTCGGTTGTATCAAAATGCTTAAATGGCGTCATATTTCATGAATAGGATTGATACCAATGGCGTCAGTCCTTTTTTGTTCGATGTAATCTAGACTTTTTCATTTGTGCCATCTCACCATGATTAGCCTGAAATCGGCAAAACACTTAGGTTCAAGTCCCCTCACTCGCAGGTTTGCTAGATACTGAGTGCGATGGCGGGGTGAGCAAAATCAAATATTCTTTTAAGTTTTTAGCTGCGTAGATTTCTATATATCCTCACAATAAATTCACCGATTATATCAGCATATTCACTTGTCATTATCTATAAAATAGATGCCCATGCTTTGGGGCACGGCTCAAAATACTACTTGTTTTTTTTTTTTTTTTATTTCTACAATATGGGCTAGGAAGAAAGAATGACACAATTGAGTTTTAACTATTTTAATAATTGATTTAGAGATAGATTCCCTGTGCTATCTTTTTTCTTTTATTGAATTCTTCCTTAATTCTTTAGAGAAAGGACATATGGAAAATATGAACAAAAAACAAAAAAGCGGTATTATTCTAGCTTCACTTGCTTCTATCGCAGTCGCGGGTTCAGTTATGGCTGGTGCAACGTATGCTTTATTCACCAGCGAAAGCAAGACTAATATTGCAGTTAGTAGCGGTAAAGTCGAATTGGTCTCAACGATTGATGAATTAACCGCTCATTCTTATGAAAACATTTCTTTATCAACTTATGAGGGCACAAAAGTTGAAAGAACTGATGGAACATTTTTAACCGGTGGTACTTATGAATATAATGAAACTGAAAACGCATTAATTCTTGATAATGTTGTACCAGGTGATGGTGTTGATTTTAAAATCAAAACAACCAACAATTCAAATGTTGCAACTAAATATCGTGTCGTTATTAAAACTGAATCTGATGATGGTTTATTAGAAGCTCTCTCAATTAAAGTTGATGGTATAGATTATCAAGCTGAAGCCTGGGGTTATACTTCTTTGCAACCTCTTGAAGCAATTGATGATATCGCTGTCTCAATTGAATTGCCTCTTTCCACTGGCAATGACTTTCAAAACAAAACTGTTAAATTGAGTGTCACCTTACAAGCTGTCCAAGGAAATGCTGATACATCTAGAAGCTATAGGTTATTTAATGACGGAAATTCCCATATAGTTAATTTACATGGTGAAAATAAATTTAATATGGCTGGCTATTTGATTTATAGAAGTGCTGATACAAAAGTTACAATCAATGGAGATGGTAAAGTTATCGTTGCTCCAAAGGATGGTTGTGCACAAGCAGTTTGGGCTGATCAAGGTACTATTACAATTAATGGCGGAGAATATACACAAGATATTCCAAGTGATGATACAGAAGGTTATTCAGTAGTGTACGCTAGTGGTGGCGGAACAGTTATCATCAATGGTGGTTCATTCAAAGCTGGCAATTTAGCAACTGAAAAATATCTTCTTAATTGTCAAGATGGCACAACTAGTAAGATAGTTATTAATGGTGGTAAATTCTTCAATTTCGATCCATCTCATTTGCCTACTGAAGTATCTAGCGACAATATTACAATTTCCGATGGTCACAAAGTAGTCTCAACTTCTGCTGATGGTGGAACTTGGTACGAAGTAGTTCCAGAATAAAAGTAAAGACAACTAATTAGAGTGGTTCATCCACTCTTTTTTTATGCTCATTTTGTAAGCTTGCACGTAATTAAAGCACTATCGCACGTAATAAGGTAAAAGTGCTGAATTTATCGATGGTTTTTGAGTTGGATGTGGTTGAGGGTTGGTGAAGAGGATGATGGTGGATGTGGAGATGGTTGGTTGATTGATGATTGGTGGAATAGCTGCAAACGGCAAATCACCTAAGTTCAAGTCCCCTCACTCGCAGGTTTGCTAGGTGCTGAGTGCGATGGTGGACTAAGCAAAATTCACATATTCCTTTAAGTTTATTACTATTTAGTTTTCTATATATCATTGTAAGCAATCCATCGATTGTATCGACATATTCATTTGCCATAATCTATACAATAGATATTTATCTATTTGGCCACGGCTCAAATTTCACTTGTTTTTTTTTTTTTTTTTTTTTTTTTTTTTTTTGAGTAGGCTTTCTAATGGAAATAGCGATTTAATCGCATATTTGTTTGGAGGGAATTTATGAAATTTAAACACGTTATTCTTGGAATTATAGCTTCAATGCTTTTAGTTAGTTGTGGTAACGAATCATCTAGTAGCACTACCAATAGTAGCAATAGCAGCTCCACAACATCATCTCATACGCATTCTTTTGATAGCGGCTGGGAGCATGATGAAACTTATCACTGGCATAAATCAACTTGTGGGCATGATGTAGTAGGTGGAAAAGAGGAGCACGTATTTAAAGAACAAGCAGTTGCCGCAACTTATGAGGAAGAAGGTTACACTCTTTATACTTGCGAAGTATGTGATTATTCATATAAAGGTAATGGTACTGCAAAATTAACTCACACCTATGCAACCACCTGGTCAAGTGACAAAGATAGTCACTGGCATGCTTGTACTGATAAAGGCTATGAAACATTGAAAGGTGATGAAGCCAGCCATACATTTAAAGATGTAGTAACACCGGCAACATATTCGGCAGGAGGCTACACAACTCACACCTGCACCATTTGTGGATATTCTTATACCGATTCTGAGACTAGCCAATTAATTCATAACTACTCTTCTGACTGGAGTCATGATTCATCTACTCATTGGCATGCTTGTACTGATAGTGGTTACGAAAGTCTGAAGAAAGATGAAACTAGTCATACATTTAAAGATGTCGTTACAAATCCAACATATGAGGCTGGTGGATACACAACTCACACCTGCACCATTTGTGGATATTCTTATACCGATTCTGAGACTAGCCAATTAATTCATAACTACTCTTCTGACTGGAGTCATGATTCATCTACTCATTGGCATGCTTGTACTGATAGTGGTTACGAAAGTCTGAAGAAAGATGAAACTAGTCATACATTTAAAGATGTCGTTACTGAACCAACTTATGACGAGGGCGGCTACACGACTCATACATGTACTGTTTGCGGTTATTCGTATAAAGACGCTTTAACTCCTAGTCAACAAGAAACGGAGCGCAACAAAAAGTTAGGTATTACACCGGTGTTTGATGAGACGAATAAAACCGTAACTTATGGCTCATATCCTCAAACTCACGTGAGTGATTCTAATACTATTGCTGAGTTGAACAAATTAACAACTGCAGAAAGCAATGGATGGTATTTATATAATGATGAATACTATGCGAAGAAATCCGCTAATCCATATGAAGCAAGTTATACATTCGATGATGGAACAACAATTAAATCGGGCACAACATACTGGTTTAAATGTGAGCCAATCAAATGGAAGATATTAACTTCTAGCGATGGCACTTACTCACTCGTATCAACCGTTTTACTTGATGCACATCAATATGCTTCTAGTTCAAATAATTATATGAATTCAGAAATAAGAGCTTGGTTAAATAATGATTTCTTAAATTCTGCCTTTAACTTAGATTCATCGCTAATTCAAACAACAACTGTTGATAATTCGGCATCAACGACGGATTCATCGAGTAATACTTCTGCATGCACAAATACTGAAGATAAGATATATTTGCTAAGTTATAAAGATTATTTAAATGCTGATTATGGATTTTCAACTAGTACATCATCAACTACAACAAGAGAATGCAAGACTACTGATTATGCTCGTGCTAATGGTATTTGGTATTCAACAAGTTCTTTGTATTACTACAACGGATGGTATTGGACTCGCTCGCCTAATTCGCTCTACTCCAACCGCGCGTGGAACGTCAACGACGATGGCTCTCTCGACGTCCTCGTGTACGGCACTGACCTCGGCGTCCGCCCAGCAATAACTATTAAAATCTAATCAATGAAGAGTGGCCACCAAACCTAACCAAGGTAAATAAGCCACTCTTTTCTTATAAATTCCCAATTAAAATCATCCCCACAAAGTGTTAACATATTTTTATTAAGTAGCTAAGCGATATGAATTACCCGGTGATGATTAAGAAGTTTATCACAAAATGATTTAGCCAAGTTGTAACTGTCAATAGATGGGAAAATGGTCATTTTGAACCTACGATTAGACGATTGCTGGAATTAACTAGTTTTGATTATTTCGCATAACGCTAAAAACGAGTGGTACATCAGCTGAGGAAGTGGCACCACCTTTTTTTCTAATACGCTGGCAAGAGTTGGGGCGGTGGGGCGAGTTGAATTGAGCGGAATCGAATGGTGAAAAGTTTAGGAGTTGAATCACTCTATTTGCAGGTTTGCTAATTGCTGAATGCGATGTAGTACTAGCAAAATCAAATATTCCTTTAAGTTTTTAACTGTGTAGATTTCTACATATCATCACAATAAATCAGTCGATTATATCAGCACATTCACTTGCCATAATCTATAAAATAGATATCCGCACCTTGGGGGTATCGATTAAGGTAGCGTTTCTTTGCAAATTTTGGTTATTTTATTCATAATATATTTGTCAGTTGAAAAGATTTTTATATTCCATATTGTAAACATAGGAGGAAAAATGCATAAACACAATTTTTTAATTTCATTTGTTCCTTTATTTTCGTTATTTACTGTTGGTTGTAACAATTCACAAAATGAAGATACTCATATTTCTTTAATACTTCCTTGGATAAATACTGTTGATATAAGCAGTATAGTTAAAATCAAAGCACATAATAGTTTAGGATCGCTTGTCCCGGGTAATTTTGAAACTAATTTTTATTCTACTAATAGAGAAGACATTAAAACTGCTTCACTCATTTTTAATTCATATCTTTTAGATGAAAGAATTGATGCTTGCTATGGTTGTACTTCTAATGTGTATTCTTATTTTGTTGAGAATAATGTTTATTCGATTCAAATCACTGATAATAACAATAGTAAATATTTGGTTGTCTACGATGAAGAAAACGGCTATCGAGAATATTTATTTAGAGATGATACAGTTTTCCCTGCTCTTAAGCATACTAGTCAAGCATATAATCTACTTGTCGCTAATGATGAAAGTCTGGTTTATTACTTCACTAATGATGGCGAATACAAAACAATTGATTATTTGAATAAAATTGAATTTATTGAAATTAATGACAATGATGATTTAGGAGTTGGCAAATATTATATAAATGATTTCAGCTCAAAATTGACGATTTATTCTAAAGATATTTTTGAATATAAAGATATTTTTTATAGAATTGTTTCGGAGACTAATTTCTCTTCTTTATTCGATTAAATTTCACTTGTTTTTTTTTTTTTTTTTTCAATTAGAGTTATTGTTGGAAGAAGGAAAGACACAATTGATTTTTAATAAGCGTAATAATTGATTTATAGATAGACTTGTCTGTGCTATCTTTTTTCTTTATTAAGTTTTCTTCCTTATGTTTATAGAAAGGATGATAAATAATATGAACAAAAAACAAAAAGGCAGTATTATTCTCGCTTCACTTGCTTCTATTGCAGTTGCGGGTTCTCTTATTGCTGGCGCAACCTATGCTTTATTCACCAGTGAAAGTAGCGACAATATAGCTGTCACAAATGGTAAAGTCGACGTCAAAGCATCAATCAACAACTTTTATGTTTATTCGCCTACTCTAATTTCGATGGAGGAAGGTAATGAAGTTCTTGACAAAAATAACGCGGCGACAAATGACGAAGATAACAAAATATACAAATTCGCTAATGGCGGCACTGCATCAATCGATGGAAATACTGTCACAGTTAGCAATATGACGCCTGGTGACTACGTTGAATTTAGCATCGGTGTCACCAATTACAGCAATGTAAAGGCTCAATATCGCACAGTTTATACTATTAGCGATGACAGTGATGATGATTTAGTTGAGGCTCTTAAAATTAGTACTGATAGGATTTTAATAAATAATAGCACCGGATGGGAGTTTTTAAGTGCTGCATCTGATTCAGAAAGCGGAGATCTTATCACTTCTGAAGATAGCTATTGGGGCATTCAATTACCTACGACTGCTAGCAATTCACTTCAAGGAAAGAGTTGCACCATTTCTTTTACTGTTGAAGCCGTTCAAGGAAATGCCAAAACATTCTTCTATGGTGGAGACGGAACTATAGATAATCCATTCATTATTAAAGATGCCGAATCTTTTTCAAAAATGGCATATTATAGTGATAGATATAAATATTATGAAATAGCTGAAGATGTTACTGAAATCGATTGTTCTGGCATTTCCGCTATTAATTTCCTTGGTTCTATTAATGGCAATAATGTACCTATTAAAAGCAATAAATTCATATTCTATACCATAGGTTATTATTCTCAAAAATCTCATTCAGTTGTTAGAAATTTTGATGTGACTTTAAATTCTGCAAGTCCGTTTGTTTATTCTGTAGTTGAGACTGAAACTACTTTTGATAATGTTAATATCCATGGTGTTATTGAAATAGCTCAAAATGTTTCTGCATTTGTTCAATATGGACCTGCTTGTTTTCGTGGCTATTTTAATTATGTTTTAAATTTTAAGAATTGTTCTTGCGATGCTAGTATAAAAGCTACTGTCGCAAATTCTGCCGCGGTTTTAGTTGGACATACATATCCAGGAACCGGCTATAGTGCGACTTATTATATTGACTCTGCAACCGATGAAGGCATTGAAAATGCAAAAATATATGCTATGCCAAGCGGCTCTAGCAGCGCAAAAGGCTATAAATATTATTCAACTTCGTCCGCAAAGGTTTATAAAGATGGAGTCCTTCTTGATGCATCTGCTAATTCTATGCCTGCTACTACTATACAAACATTAAAACCTAGTAAAGGCGAATCTTCTTATACCGTTGAAAAGGATGAAAACGCTACTAAGTTTGTGGTAAAAGTTGAAACTGCATTAACAGCCTATGATGATGATGGTAACGTTATGAGTAATTACAACGGAATTACAAATGTTTGTATACCTTATAAAGACATTGATGTTTCTGGATTATCTGGCTCAATTGATATATTTGATTTATTTACTAGCGTTGAAATTGTTAACAAATCATCCGGGCAAGGATATCCCGCATGGTCTTTAGATAGTGAAAGCAAGAAATTAACCATAACTACCAATTCAACTGTCAATTATCAAACTGGAACAATTTCGCTTACTGTTGTCCAATATGATTCCAATGGTTTACTCCTTAGTTCTGGAGGACTTGTTATTGCTAAAAGTACAGGCACACCTAATCAAGGTGAAGTTACCTGGTCAGTAATTTGATAACATAACAAATTATTAATGGTTCTATGAAATCTATCGTGGATTAATTTGGAGTTGCGAAAAAATTTCTTAAAAACTATGAAATCTGAAGTGGTGTAATTCCTTATGGAGCGCATCACTTCTTTTCTTTTTGCCTTAGCTCCGGTGAAGCGGTGACTCTTAATTTCCATTGGTGGACGCTTTCAGTTGTCTTGCTGATTATATCTCCATATTCTTCTGCTCCAATCTATAAAATAAATGTCCATAATTGGCAAAGGCGCTACTTGCTCTTGACGGATAATAGACATCGATTGTAAATTAACTTATCAAAACATATTTATTGGAGGACCTTATATGGTAGAAGAAATTTCGAAATCTTATTTTGATGGTGGGCTATTACAAAAAATAGGATGGAAGCTCCTTGGAGGGCTCATCACTATTTGCACCATAGGGATTTGCTACCCATGGGCTGTTTGCATGGTTTATTCTTGGGAAGTAAAGCACACTGTTATCGAAGGTAAAAGGCTTTCCTTTGACGGCAGGGCAGTTCAGTTATTTGGAAACTGGATTAAGTGGTTTTTACTAACTATTATTACTCTTGGAATTTATGGCTTGTGGGTTTCAATCAAATTAAAGAAGTGGATCACCAAACATACTCATTTCAAATAGTTTGATTATCTGTTATCTCAAAGAGTGGCATAAGCCTAACCAAGGAACAACGTGCCACTTTTTCGTTTGCTGATGCGAGATGGATGTTGTGGCGGGACTGTTATTCACGCACATAAAATGTAATTAAATAATGCTCAAAAATTGTAATTCTTCTTAACGATGATTAAATTAATAAAAATCATTATAGGAGAAAGATAAAGTAAAAAATGGAGATTTACCGGTGAACATTAGTAACGATTTTAAAAGACGTTATTTTTTAAGGAAATAGAACGATAATTTGGAATTGATTAACATAGAGCAAAGAAATATTCTTTATCAGACACAAAACCAAAGTATATGTATATTAGGCCTAAACGCAAAACGGTTGAAGACTATGCCGATTGCATTTATGAATCATTAAAGAAGTTACTTATTCTGCGGCTTTATTAGATAGAATCCTTCATAGTGCGAATGTTGTTAAGATTATTGGTGATAGCTATAGATTAAAAGAAAGATGTGAATATGTATTGATTAAAAATAAGCAAAAAGCGATGACAATTTTTGAGCGTGAAAAAATGACAAAATTTAAATGTGATTGACACTTGTTTGGCGCATGTTAATATAATAGTGAGCTGTCCGAAAGGACCAGGTTCAACCTAACTGAGGAATAGGAGACTCCTGTCCTCTCCCTAGCAATAGGGATTTTTTTGTTTATTGTTGAGATTAATATTGCTCACTTCTAGAATTGTTTTATGGTTAAAAGAAAATTAAGCGTTTTTATTGATGAAAGTGGTGATTTAGGGAATTATAACGAGGTTACAGAATTTTATGTTATATCCTTTGTTTTTCATGATCAAAGCAATAATCTTAATGGTCAAATTAGAAAACTTGCAGATTCGATGAAAAAATATTCGACTACGCCTTTTGCTATTCACACTGAACCTCTTATACGCAGAGAGGAAATGTATGCTGATTTATCGCCGGCGGATAGACGAAACATTTTTTCTAAATTATTTTTCTTTTCGATGTCGTCAAATATTTCATATCAATCATTCGTTTTTAGTAAGAAGCATTTCAAAGATTCAAATGTTCTACTAAAACACATAAATCGCGATATTTTTGATTATTTTATGTCGGCAAAAGATTTCTTTAAAAAGTATGATGAAGTTGTTGTTTATTATGACAATGGCCAACTACCAATTAAATATACGGTACAGACTATATTTTCGTTATTGTTTGATAATTTCGAAATGAGAAAGGTTGTGCCTGTGGATTATAAATTATTCCAAACTGCAGATATGTTATGCACGATACATCTACTTGATGCGAAATATCAAAATCATCCAATGTCGATTCTGAAAGATGTATATTTAATTCTAAATATGATTTTTATCACGATTTCTTTATGCCGATGTGCGGAAAGAGACTAACTAAAAAAGGTTTCTAACTCGTTTAAAAATGCTGTTCGGTTTTTACTCAAAGGTGTTCGGTTTTTGGCAATTGGTGTTCGGTTGTATCAAAATTCTTACATGGAGCCATATTTGATGAATAGGATTGGCACCAACAGTGTCAGTCATTTTTTTGTTCGATCATATCAGACTTTTTTTGTTTTGGTGGTTCATGGGCAAAAGGGCAGAAAAGGGCAAAATACACTCATAATAGGATAAATTACCCATCACCCAGGAGCACCCTTGCACAAAATAGGGTAAAAGTGCTTAATTTATCGATGCTTGCTAATTGAGTTGGTTTGATCGTGGGTGTTAGAATCACGTCACTTTTGGAGGACTTGTCGATAGTTACAGCTGAAACAGTTAGGTGATTATTCTAATGATAATAATTGAATCCCTATTCCATGTGTCGCTGTAAAATGCACCTATATAATATCGACTAACGTTGCTTAACCTTAATTTATCTACCTTAGCTTTTTATTTAATGATTTTGAGCATTGCTTGTTTATGAGATAGATTATTAACCATATTAATAAGAAGCCTCCAATAACTCCGCTGGAGAAAATGAGTATGATTTCCCATTTTAATGGAATCCATGAATTGACTAGATAGGTTATTAGATAAATTGCGTATATTGTTAAACAATGGATGAGCATCGATTTAACTGTCGACCATTCTTCAATTTGTTCGAACACACTTGCACCCGCGGATATAAAGGCGAGTATATATGAAGTAATGATTGCTAGAAATATTTGCCATCCTTCTAAATTTAATTCAGTGCCAGTAAAGTCAATTATCATAAAGACGAATCCGGCGATGATTGGACCAAAGCCTCCAAATAATAATCCTCTTATTAAAAATTGTTTTACATATTTATTCATTGTTATATACCTAACCTTTCTTTGACCTTTTTAAGTTGTCGACGGGAGATATAATCTTTCGCCCCGTCTTTGAGTTCCACGAAAACGTTCGCGGTCCAGGATGTGTTAAATCTTTTGATGAAATGGATGTTGATAATCGATGATTTGTTTATCCTAATAAAATAGGAAGGCAACATCTCTTCTATTTGATAAAGTCTTTTTCTTATTTGATATGTTTTACCTTCAACATCGGCATAGCACTTGTCATCTTCAAGGTAGAAGCGACTAATATCTTCTAATTTAAGTAAGACGATATCTTTTTCTAAATAGCCATTGATATTAACTCCATTGATAGTTAGATTATCGCTACTAACTAATTCTTCTATCTTATCTGTCAATGGCGTTCTTTTATGAACGCATAGAGTTATGCTCTCTTCATCTTTTGTTATCACTAAATTGAACTTCATTTCTAACCTCCTTGAAATAACATTATCAAATCATCATTAACGATGCTTATTTTTTATCTAATCGGCTCTTTTTCATCCCTCAACGGTCTATCAAGCATCGATTAAATAACATTTAACACTAGAAAAAGGATTGTTTAACGAATATCGGCAAACTAGCAAATTTCCTTTAGCTTAAACAATACACTTTTTACGAAAAAGCGGAAAAAGTGCAAATACGGTCTTGAGATAATTTTGCTTTAAATATCAAATATTTATGGTAATAAGTATGCTATATAGAAAGAAAATTGAAGATTTTAAAAGATGGAAAGAGAAAAATGAAAAAGGCAATATCTAATTAACCAATACGAGGAAAATTAATTGAAGAATTTATCTATTTCCAATATAGATGATTGATTGTGTGAGAAAGCAATTGTAGTCTAAGCAAAATTCAAGCATTCCTTTATATTTTTAACTGCGTAGATTTCTATATATACACTTCTTAAATTCATCGATTATATCAACATATTCATTAGACATAATATAGATGAAACAAATTACGACATAATTGCATATTTCAAAATACTACTTGTTTTTTTATTTTTTATTTTTAAAATAAAGGGCAAGGAAGAAGGAAAAACACAATTGAGTTTTAAGAATTTTAACAATTGATATATCGATAGACTTCTCAGTGCTATCTTTTTCTTTTACTTATTTCTTACTTAATATGTAGAAAGGACAATGAAATATATGAATACAAAACAAAAAGGCAGTATCATTCTCGCTTCACTTGCTTCTATTGCAGTCGCGGGCTCAGTCATCACTGGTGCAACGTATGCTTTATTCACCAGTGAAAGCAAAACTAATATAGCAGTAAGTTCAGGTAGAGTGAGTGTTGTTGCCTCTGCTAGCGAATTAAGTGCTCATTCTCCTACACTTATTAAATCTGATGGAACAATTGAGGATGACTCTGAATTAGCAACAAAAGTTTCTGATACCGAATACACGTTTGGTAATAGCGGAAGCGTTAAACTCGACGGCGGAAGTGTTTTAATTGATCGCATGACCCCAGGAGATGAAGTTTCTTTTAACATTGATATTACAAATAATAGCAATGTCGCAGTTAAATACCGTTATGGCTATACAGTATTAGAAAACGGTGAACACGATTTAGATGAAGCACATAAGCTTGTTTCAGCTCTTAATTTTACAATGGGCGAACTTGAAACTTCTAAATATGTTGGTTATAAATGCAAATGGACAACCTTAGCACCTAATGCCACTCTTGATTCAATCGCAGTTAATATTAAATTCCCAACAATTAATTACGATGAGGAAGGATCTGATGTTAGCAACGATTACCAAGATTTAGGCGCGACAATTTGCTTTGTTGTTGAGGCTATACAGGCTAATGCAGAAACTATTGATGGTGTAGAAATCGAAGTATGCACATTTGAGCAATTTATGGATGCAATGGAAAATTGCCCTGAAGGCAGCGTTATTAAGCTTGTTTCCGATATAGGTTAATAGAAAGCATATTTATTAATTATTAGTTATGAGCCAGAAGTTAGATTATCTAATTTAAGGCTTTCTATGAAATGTATCGCGGACTAACGTGGAGTCGCGAAAAAATTTCTTAAAAACTATGAAATCTGAAGTGGTGTTATTCCCCGTAGGGATTCATCACTTCTTTTTTTATTAAATGTCCCTAGTATTTTGGCATATCGTATCCTTTATCTATAAAATAGATGAGCCACAGCTAGTCTTCTTAAAAATATCTCTTGTTTTTTAATCCTGAATTTCTTATTTTTATAGCATGAAGAAAACACAAAAGTGTAGCATTATTCTCACTTCGCTTGCTTCCATTGCTCTTGCAAGTGCTTTTATTGCTGGCTCAACTTACGCATTGTTTACCAGTGAAAGTAAGGCTAACATTGCCATTACTTCCGCGAATGTTGATGTTACTGCATCGATAAGCAACTTGAAAACGTATTCTGGTGTTAACTTAACTGGCAATGCTGAAACCGATGTTATTGAAGAAACTGCAGTCAATGGGACATTCACTAACGGAGGAACTGCGAAGATCACCGATAAGGGTGAACTTG
>CAVKNZ010000023.1:18783-19269 GCA_963657885.1 Bacteroidaceae bacterium | reverse complement strand
AAATAGAATAGCACATTTGGCAATTATTCCAATATAAAATTTACATTTTTTGGCAATTATTCCATATAAAAAATCAACATTTTTGGCAATTTTTCCATATAAAAAAGCTATGTTTTTGGCAATTTATCCAACATCGTATAATTTTATTCGATAAATTCGAAATAATTTATGTTAAAATACGATTTCTAGCTTAAAAGAAGGATTCGAAAAATAGTAGTGTTTATCGACATTTCCATAATCGATAATAAACTCTTCATCTAATCTAATCTCGCGATTATATTCAATATCAATCTTCTTCAAAGAATTGTTCTTTAAAACATCTATAGGAACAAGGTTTAAAGCGATGTCTAAATATGCCGAATTATTGATATGAGCATTTAAATCACAATAAGAATATAAAGCTTTTAATTTAACCTCGTTTTCCAATTTGATAGGTGTCTTTTTGCTTAATGGTATTTTAAATTCACGTCCATTAGATAAATCTGG
>CAVKNZ010000023.1:0-18773 GCA_963657885.1 Bacteroidaceae bacterium | reverse complement strand
CTAATGGATTAATCATCTTTCTAGAAGAAATATCAATCAAAGCCCATAAAGCTTCGCCTTCAATAATCTTGTTACCTTTTTCATCTAAAACATAGTAAGAACGAGGAAATAAAGTGTGCATTCTTTTACTTTGAAAAGTAAAAATAGTAATTACTTCGTCGTATTTAGGAAGACGATAAATGTTAATCACTTCTTTTAAGATGACCCAAAGCAATCCTTTATCTAAGCTTTTATCTTTTCGAAAGCCTAGCTCTTCAGTATGTTCAATTGATATATCTTGAAATAAACTCAATAAAGCTGAACCTTTTAAATATGAAAAAGCATCAACTTGATGAGCTTTTATGCGAACTGTTTTTGAATAATCAGCCATCTTTAATTCTTTTTATTAACTTCTAACTCCACCGCATCAATGACATCTTTTAAAGAAATGAGTTTGCTCCATTTCTTCTCAGGAATTGTGATATTAAACAAAGTTTCAATTTTAGTCATGACATAGATAAAACGCATCGAATCGACGCCGGTATCATTGTTTAGTGTGGCCTCTTCATCGAGATCAATAATATCTTCATATTCATCAAGGTTTTCTTTAAGTATTTTGATGATTTGTTCTTTTATTTCTTCTCTATTCATAACTTTTTCCCAATTCGTAACGCTTAATTTTTCCTGTCATCGTTCTAGGAAGCGGAGTTCCGCTAATCTCTATTTTAGCGATTCTTTGATTGATTGGTTTATTTAAATTGAATTGATTAACAATTTTATGAACATCAACATCTTTTCCATTTAAATAAATATATAGAACTAACTTCTTTCCATCTAAAGCAATGGCAAGTTCACTATCGTTAAATAATTTAGTTAATTCCTCTTCATATTCAGGACAAAATATCTTCGTCCCATCATCGAGTAAAATAATATCTTTTTTTCTACCTAATAGATGAAGAAAGCCGTTTTCATCAATTTTTCCTAAATCGCCTGTATGTAGATAATCATCATGCATCACTTCTTTTGTCGCTATTTCATCGCGATAATAGCCTTTCATCATCGTTTTCGAATTTAAAGAAATTAAGATTTCACCATCTTCAGCAATTTTTATTTCACTTAATGGGCAAATGCTTAACTTATCTGGGTCAGTGCCTAAAGAAAGCGCCACTCCTGAACTAGTTTCTGTTAGACCATAACCGCAGGAGACTTTGACATTATTTTTTTGAAATTTAGAAACAACATCTTTCGAACAACTCGAGGCCCCGATTAAAACGAGTCTAAGTTCTTTGTTGATTAAATTGTTTGCCGTCATAAAAGAGGCAATTTGAGGAACCATCGAAATGACAGTAGCTTTAAAGTAGCTTCCATCTAAGAAAAGATGACGATATCCACGAGTTAAAGATACGCTTGCCCCATTAGATAAAGGCCAAAGCAAAGAACAAACAAAACCAAAGACATGAGATAAAGGCAAGATTGATAGCAAGACATCATCCTTCTTTAAGGGCAATAAAGAATTACCGTTAAACGCGGAAGCGCATAAAGATTCTTCAGTTAAAATAACTGCCTTATTGCTCAATGTTGTTCCAGAAGTAAAAAACAAAATGTTTCCATTATTATCGATATTTTTATCTTCAACCAATGCATCGCTTAGTAGCGATACAAGTTCATCATTTCCTAAAAGGAAAGATATATCCCCTGCTTTTATTTGCTTTTTAAGTAGAGATATATCGTCTTTTGGATTTAATAAGACAATCTGCTTTTTGGCTCTAGTTAGAGCAAAAATAGCGACAATCGTATCCACGTTATTCTCACAAAGGACACCTATAGAAGTTTGGCTTGGAATAGGATAATTATTCACAAGAGATATAAGCTCAGCATAACTTAAAGAAATTTTATTACCGTTATCATCATAGATAAGTGCAATAGCATTACTATCTTGATCATTTAATAATTCATGAAAGGATTTATAAAATTTCATATTAATTTTTATAAAAGTATTATAGTCAAAAAAATGATAAAAAAATCGAATATTTCCAAACTTTTGAAGAAATCGATATTTTTTTCTCGATTTAGTTTTATAATGTTAGCAATCTCAAAGAGATAAGGAGAAAAATATGGACAAAAATACTCGCATAGCGATTATTGGCGCAGGTCCAGCCGGTTTAGGCGCAGCAATGTATCTAGAGAAAAAAGGGTACACTAACTACGTAATCTATGAAAAAACGGACCATGTTGGTGGAAAATGTCATAGTCCCTACCACAACGGAAAACGTTATGAGATGGGCGCCATTATGGGCGCACCAACCTACTACGCAATCAAAGATATTGAAGATTACACAGGTATCACTCATGATGGACCAGCCTTAGTTAGAGGCTATAAATATCCTGATGGCCGAATCGATCATCGTTGGGATACATCTGAGGCCATGAAAAACCCACTTAAATATTTCTTAAAACATCCTGTCAACGCAGTTCACTTAAAGAAATTAGCTAAACAATTAAAGAAATTTGGCAAAATTCTTGAAACTGATTATAAAGGCTACGATGTAACTGGCCATATTGGTGTTGCTCAAGGTCGATACGAAGGCTTTGCTGTCACTCCTGGAAGAGAGCCGGTTAAAGGTGAAAATCCAAAATTAAAAGATTTAGCCATGCCATTTAAAGATTTCTGTGAAAAAGTTGGCTGCCCTCTCGTTCAAGAAGTTTGGGTCCAACCTTACACTTCGTTTGGCTATGGATATTTTGATGAAATCCCTGCGGCTTATGTCTTAAAATATCTCGATTTCAAGACCATGATGGACTTTGTCGCCATTCACTTATACACCTGGAAAGATGGAACTCAATCTATCTATGAAGCTTTAAATAAAAAGCTAAAACATCAAGCGACATTAAACGCGAATATCACAAAAGTCGTACGAGGCGATAAAGTTACAATTACTGTCAATGGTAAAGATGAAGTCTTCGACAAGATGATCATCACCGCTCCACTACAAGTGGCAACTGAAAAGAATCCATTAGACAATCCAGTTGCTAAATCACTTGATACTTGGCTAGATGTTACCAAAGAAGAAAGAGAACTTTTCTCTAAGATCGACTATGAACGTTATGACACGATGGCCTTAATCATTGAAAAAGGCAAATATCCTGATATCTCCCATTACATCGTCGATAATATGGCGCCAGAAAGAATGGGTCACTTAATGATTTACTACCATCGTTGGAAAAACGAACCGGATCAACCAATCACAACTTATGTTCTCCGTCACCACAAAACACTTAACAACGGAAAAGAACTTCCATATGAAGAAACAAAGAAAACTGTTCTCAAAGATATGGAAATCGTCAATGTTCCAGGTGATAAGAGTGTTGGCAAAAACAAAGATGGTGTCATCTACGAATTCCAAACCTATTATTTCCCACATGTCTATTCCGAAGACTATGCTGCTGGATGGTATGATAAAGTTGAAGCGATGCAAGGCAAAAACAATACCTTCTACGCTGGCGAAGTCATGTCATTTGGTGACATGGATGAAACAGTTGAATATTCTCACGATTTAGTTGAAAGATTCTTCTAATTCATTAAAAATAATTAAGAACTGCAAGCAAAATGCAGTTCTTTTTTTATTTATCTAATTATAAAAAAGAGCTAGGAATTGAAGGTTTTCTAACTATTTATTAAATAACGCTAATTGGTAAAAGAAGGGTGTCCTTATTGAGCATTGACACCTTATCAATTGAACATATAATTGCGTTTTTACCTTTTTGATATTTGCTGTTTTCTAATTTTTTAAATGATTTAATATCGGCCAAGTTAAAACTCTGTCCTGCTTTTATTTCAACAAGAGATAAGATACCGTTTCTTAATAAAACTAAATCTATTTCATTTTGTTCATTGTCACGATAATAATAAAGATTTTGCAATTCACCATTATTCAAATAACTTTTGCGAATTTCATTAAATATAAATGTTTCAAAGAAACGTCCTTTTAAAAAACTGTTAAATAGAGTCTCAGCATTATCAACACCACATAAATATGCTGCCAAGCCGGTATCGAAAAAGTACATTTTCGGTCTTTTAACAATTCGTTTAACAATTGAAAATTCATTGTATGGATAGACTAGATAAATAATTCCAATTTTTAGCAAAACCGAAACCCACGATTTAATCGTATTTACCGCAACACAAATTTGCTTTGCATAATTATCATAAACTAATTCTTCGCCGGTATTTGAGGCAAGTATCTTTAAAAAATTAATAAATTTAATTTCATCACCTACTTGTAATAATTCTTTGACATCTTTTTGTAAAAATGTCGATACATAGGAAGAATAGAAGACTCGTGTATTGATTGTTTTATCATCGTATAAAACAGGGAAAAATCCTCGAGTAATATATTCAAAAGCCTCTCTTTCACTTATATGAAAATCATTAGAACGCTTGCTCGCAGTAACAATATCCGGAGAAAAAGGGAGATTATCTCGAACAAAGATTTCGCTTAACGAGAGGTTAGACATATCAAGAATTCCAACACGACCAGATAACGATTCGCTCGATCTATTTAACAATTCTTGCCTTTGCGAACCAGAAAGAATATATAAGCCATTGCTTTCTTTATTACCCTTTTCAAGTCGTGATTTGTTAACGATTCTTTCTAGTTCTGGAAAAATTTCAGGAACTTTTTGAGCTTCATCGATTATCAATGGTGTTTTATGCATCTCTAAAAATGTTTTAGGGTCGCTTTTGGCGTAGCTTAATTCCAATGGATCATCAAAAGAGATATATGAATAACCTTCTTTCGCAAATGTGTTATATAAAATAGTGGATTTGCCTATTTGCCGAGGCCCGGTTAACAAAATAATCGGAAAATGAGAAATATTGTCTTTTAATATTTTACTTATCTGTCGAGTAATCATCTAAATCACCTACTTCAGTAATTTTTGCAATTGCACTGCAAATTTTACGTAACTATTATAATCTATATTTAACCATTAGCAAACAAAATGCTTTGAAAAAACTTGTCAGAAGAAGGTCGTTTCATAAAAAGGTTTTTTGATAATCATTCATTATCTCCTGAAAATGTATTGTTAACACAAGGTAAAAATACTATGGGTGTTATAGGTGTCCTTATAAAGAAAAAATCCTCCATTTCATCACGCTCTCTAGGGCAAGATTTTGGGGGAAATTTCATTTAATTTGGCAGGGGCGGCAGGAATCGAACCCGCATCAGCGGTTTTGGAGACCGTTGTACTACCACTGTACTACGCCCCTAGGCGAGATAAATTATATGAAAATAACTTATCTATATCAACTAATTATTTGTAGTTGCGCGCTAATTTGTTAACTAAGCCCATGTCGACTTTACCATCATAGTTGGCTTTAAAGTATTTCATGATGGAAGGCATCGATTTGTCAGAAAGCTTTTCAATTAAAGATGTAATCTCTTCTTCGGTTAACATCTTAGGTAAATATTTGCTAATCGTTTCGATTTGCTTATCGATAGAAGCAACTTGTTCAAGATTATTTACTTTTATATAACCTTCTTTTTCTTCATCTAATTCTTTTAAGATTTTGCTAATAAGCTTAATTACATCGTTATCAGTAATCTCCACTCCTTTTT
Organism: Bacteroidaceae bacterium; assembly: GCA_963657885.1. GTDB lineage: Bacteria > Bacillota_I > Bacilli_A > RFN20 > CAG-826 > Fiminaster. Next base: position 13,176 of record CAVKNZ010000023.1, on the reverse strand, counting down.
CTTTGAGTTCAATTTCTAATAATTTGTAACGAGAAATAAGCACAGATAAAACTGCTCGTTTACTGCTATCATGCGCTTTCAACGCCTCAATGTTTTCTTTTCTAAGTTCATCAATAATCATTTTAGACTGTCTCCTTTCTTAGAATATCTCTAACGCCTCGATAAAAGGCAAAATAGATGCATGTTATTTCTAGTCTTCCAGCAAACATGCCAATAGCTAGAACAGTTCTAATTATAGCAACATTTATGGCTGGTAGATCAGTATATCCAGTCACCCCAACAGATAATCCGGTTCCTGAAAGAGCGCTGACGAATTCAAAAATGCAGTCGGAAGCATAGAAGTTTCCGTGTCCATTAGTAAATATGGAGATGATGATGCCTCCGGTAATCATCACGACAACATAGAGCAAAAAATAGCCATGCGCTTCAAATATTTCGCTCTTTTTAACTTCTCTAGTTTCCCCTAAATGGGTAACCGTATGCGGATAAATCTTCCAACGTGGCGACATTCTGTCTCTAATTGACCAATAGAAAGATTTAAACGCTAAATAGACACGGTATTGTTTGACACCTCCACCTGTTGAACCAAGCGCTCCGCCGATAATCATGGTGACAATTGAAAGTAGCAAAACTCCCTGTCCAAAGCTTTTGATTTGATTAACTGTCATAAATCCTGTCGTGGTAATCGTAGAAACAAATAAATAAGCGCCATCTAAAATGTTAGGCCATAACTCGTATGACGTTTCATTATCAAAATAGATAGATATGCCAAACAAAGGAATAAATATAATGCAGCAAAGAAGGAAAAAGCGAACTTCGCAATCGCGAATGATATTTTTAATCTTCCCTTTTATCAAAAATAGATGAATGAGGAAGTTTGTCGCTCCTAAAATCATCAAGATAACACTGGTGATATTAATCGCAACTCCATTAATTGGCAGACCAGTTAAAGAATTATAGCCTCCCGTTTCAATGATTTCTGGAATTCCCCCTTCTTTTGTAGAGAATCCTCCGGTGGCGACCGCGGCAATCGCGTGGTTAAAGGCATCGAAAAGTTCCATGCCACCTAAAAGAAAATAAGACAATGTTCCTAAAACAATATAGCCAAAATAAATTGCTAGAATTAGTCTAGCGGACTTCGCTAAATTAGGCATAAGCTTATCGTTATGCCCTTCCGCGGTATATAGTTTCAATCCATAACGGTCGCTAATTGTACTGGTGACAATAAGCACTAAACCAACACCGCCACAAAAAAGCAATAAGCTTCGATACATGGTAAAAAGATGATATCCCGGTAAAGAAGTTGAAAAATCAAACACTGTTAATCCAGTCGCGGTATATCCACTTGTCGATTCAAATAAAGCGTTAGCAAAGTTCATATTGCCTTCGCCGTTATGCATTAATCCACGAATCGAAAAAGGTACCGCGCCGACAATAATCGATAAAATCCACAACAAAACTAAAAGAACAGAGTCTTGAAATTTAGCTATCTGAGCTCTCTCTTTTCTAGCGATAAAAAACTGCCATAAAAAGAGACCAACAATAGATGAAGCTAAACCTGGAATTAAAAAAGAAAACAAAACATCGACTTCGCTAGGATAAAAAATTAATAAAATTAAAGGCAATAAAGTAATGATGCCTACAAAGAAAAGAAAGAGGCCGAGATAGCCTAAAATTAATTTGTAGCCAGAAACTTCACGCGATTTCATTTTTTATTGACAGTCTGTACGAATTCAATGATGCTCTTTTGATCTTTTTTAGAAGAGACAACGAACAATTTGTCATTAGGCCGAATTACCGTTTTACCATTTGGAATGATGACGTTAGGTTTACGATAAATGCACGAAATTGTCCCACTTTTTGGGAAATTGATATCCATAATTTGTTTGTTAGCTAAAGCGTAGCTATCTTTAACAGTCACTTCGCTAAGAACGATTTTATCGTTTTCTAATGACATCGACTTAGTAAGAGTTTCTAATGAAGATTCGCTCACAATTGAGCTAGCGAGAAGATAGGTTGATGAAATAACGCTATCTAGACCAAGCGATTTATATAAATCGACGTTTTTTGGGTTAGCCACAATGCAAATAACTTTTTTTACGCTATAAACTTTTTTAGCTAAAGAGCAAGCAACGAAATTATCAGTGTCTTTGCTCCCTAAAGCGATGAATAAATCAGCCTTTTCGATGTGGGCGCTATCAAGAATTTCTTTCTTAAATGGTTCGCCATAAAAAGCTGCTATTTTATTTGATTTTGTCAAATATTGAATAGTATCTTTTGAAGAATTGATAACAATAATCTTGTTATGGATATTCTTGAAATATTTAATTAAGTAATCGGCGCTTTGATTGCCGTTAGCGATGACGATTTTCATTATTTTTTCGCTCCTCTAAGCAAACTGAATTTGCTAAGTGATAAATCAAATGGATAAATCGCTTGAACGTGTTCTCCTTTGACAAGCGTCTCTAAGAAAGGATCATCAAGGCGTACGTAAATATTAGGTACGTTATAGACTTCTCGTGACACAAGCGCCAAAAAGACGTTAACATTGTCATCGCCTGTTGTGATGATAATTTCTTTCGCGGAGCCAATATAAGCTTCTTCTAGAAGCGATAAATCAGTGACATCTCCAACGTATTTATAGCCAGAAAAAGTATCAGCTAAATTTTCAAAAGATGAAGCATCTTTATCGATAACTAAAACATTGCGTCCATCAAGCGAATCTTTGTTGGCAATAGAAGAGCCAAGTCGACCGCAACCAATTATGAGCGTTTTGTTTCTAAGAATAGAATTTTTCTTTAACATAATTTTCCTATCAATGATTTTTTAAAAAATCAACGACAGCATTATCATACTCCTTTTTATTGTCATAACGTAAATGAGAATGTCTGCCATCAGCAATAAAGCATAGTTTTTTATCGTTTGATGGGCAAGCATTAAACATCTTTTCCGCTTCTTTAGGAATGGCAAAGATATCTTTTGTTCCACTTAAAAGAAGAAGTGATCCATTGTATTTTTTAATTAATTTCATCGGCTTCATCTTATAAGGATTGACACCATTATTTTTCTTTATTAGATGCATGATGGTCCAAATAATCGGATAAACTGGCTTTTTCTCATCTTTAATGTGTCGTTTGTATAGGCGAAAGAAAGAATAAAACATGCCATCCGCGATGAATGTGTGCATATAAGATGGACAATTTGAACTTGTTAGAGCAAGTAATGCTCCGGTCGCTCCACCACATAAACCATATAAAGCAATTTCAGAAACGTTATATTCATCATGAAGAAATCTAGCCCAAGTAAGCGTATCTTCGCTTTCTAATTTGCCTAAAGTGATGAGACTTCCTTCGCTTAATCCATGAGCCCGAGGATCGATGCAGAGCACGTTATAGCCTCCTTTAAAGAAAGGCTCTAAATAATAAGCCCCATAAAAGGCTGTTTCCATTCTTCCAGGAAGAACGATAATGGCTTTAGAAAAACCTAAATCATAGTACTCGCCAACTAGTTTTACTCCTAACGAATTAACGCTAACTTCTTTGATTTTATCTATATATTTTTCTCTAATTTTCATGCCTTGATTAAACATATCAAGATGATAGTCAAAAGATGCATCTGAGCATTCTCTTTTAAAATGATTCTCTCCACTTCTAGTCCATTGATTTTTATACAATTTTTTGGCGATCGGAAGCGTATAAAAATAGGAAAAAATAGCTCCAGAAAGAAGTAAAACAAATAGAGATATTCCAACAATTAGATAAACCATTTTTTTATAAGCTCTCTTTAATTTTTGTAAACAAGGCTTTTTCTTTTTCTCTTCCTTTAGTTAATTCGCTTCCTAAAAAGAAATAAGTGCATAAACCCGCACCGATATTTGGCGCGCAGGATTCCCCGACTTCGATGATATAAACATCTTTAACTTTTACTTCTTTAAGAAGTGCTTCTTTAAATTTCAGAGCTCTTTCTTTTCTAGAAGAATGAACGATGAAAATGATTTGTTCTTCACTATTGATAATCATTTCTTTTAAGTATTCTAGTGAGAATTTATCGGCGTTTTTCGCTCCTTTAATAACGCCTAATGGTTCGTTTTTCCCATCTAGCGTCATATCAGCAACAGGCACCATTCCCGCTAAAGAGCCAAAAAAAGCTTTTGAGGCACTGATACGACCATTTTTTGCTAAAAATGACAAATCATCCATCACACCCATTTCGTGAAGTTTTAGGGCATAACTATTTATTAAAGATAAATTATCTTCTAAGCTCATTCCTTTTCTCTTATTAAGCGAAGCATAGACCGCTAAAAGGCCGGAGCCACCCGAATATTTAAGAGTGTCAACAACTTCAATATTAGCTTTTGGAAATTCTTCTTTTAAAGCTTCCGCATAATTTCTATAAGCGTTAACTGCCCCGCTTATTCCGCTAGAGATGGTGATGACCATGACATCAATTTTCTTTTCAAGAAGTGGTCGCACAACTCGCGAAAATTCTAAAAAAGTTGCAAACGCTGTTTTATAGGCGCCAACATTCTTTTTAATCGCGATATAAAATTTTTCTAATTCGCTTTCCTTAACTTCTAAATTAACTAAAGTTTCTTCGCCACTTGGTAAATATAAAACGCTTCTAATATAGTCATGATAAATGCCAAATTTTTCTCGTAAAGAAGCATTTAAATCGCAAGTGGAATCGATAACAATTTCATAATTTTTCATATATAATCCTTTCCAATCATTCAGTTGCAGAATAGACAAGTGAGATACCTTTTATTAAATAATAAAGAGGTAAAAGCACTAATGGGAGACAAATTAAATAAGAGCCAACAAAACTAAAGAGGCAAATGCGCGCGAAGAATGAGACTGTTAAAATTTCAGAAATGAGCATAATGATTTTAATCAAAACAAGACGAAATATCATTCTTGAAAGGCGAACAGGTCTAAATATAATCGAAGTTAAAATAAATTGAAACAATAAAGCGATTGGCGAAGCAAATAAGGTAGCAAGCTCATAAGAAAGAGGATTAGCAAGTATTGCATCCGCGCTAAAAAGATATTTATAAAACAATAAAGCTGCGATAAAGCCGAAGATAAACGATGATAAATTGATGAGTCCATAAGTAAGAATGGAGCCTTGGATTAATAATGTATCCTTCACCGGACGAAAATGCGTCCCGGCATTATTGTTTTCATAAATTGTTGATACATCCATGCTTACATATGGTATTTCTTTCATTTGAATGTAGTTTAAAACCATCATCTCGTATTCATAACGCGATCCGTTAATTTTAATTAAAGAAGATAGATAACGAACTGGAAAGGCTCTTAAGCCACATTGATTGTCTTTCATATAGCGGTACGTGCATAAACCTTGACTAAATTTCGATAAATTGTTCCCAATTTTGCTTTTAAAAGGAATCCTACCTTCAAATAGACGCTCGCCGACGATGATTTTATCTTTACTTATAACTTCTTTACTCATCGCTAATATATCATCGATACTATGTTGTCCATCGCCATCAACAGTGAGCACGTATTTAATAGATGAATAGTTATCTAAAATGTATTTAAAACCATATTTTAAAGCTTCGCCTTTACCTCTATTTTTGCTATACGTTAAGACTTTAGCCTTTTTTGAACAGCTAGAAAATATCGGCTGATATTTATCGCCACTTCCATCATCGACAATAACAATTTGATAGCCTAAAGAAGATAAAGAATCGGTGAGCGAAATTAAAATGTCGCTTGGCTCATAAGAAGGGATAAGAATTAAACAATCGTTATTCATAATTTTCTAAGTTCTTTAAATCGCTTTTTACTATCTTCATTTATTCTAAACGAGTCGCATATTTTTGATATCGCTTTTAAACGGAGACTTCTTGCTACATCTTCACTTTTTAAATAGTTATAGACTCCTTCTTCATCATTTATCGCATAAGTCGCTATTAACCAAGCTTCCGCGGTGAGAACATAATAACGTTCATCATTTATGATATATTCTTGGATTTCTTTAAATTTAAGTGACTTATAATAACGCATTAAATAAACATAAGCGAAACGAATCTTGTATTCTTTTTTACTATTAACAAACGATTTTAAATATGATTTATATCGATTAAAAGGAATTTCTAAGACATATTGATCGATAAAATCAGTAATCATCCAACTTGTAGCAAATTCAACTTTTTCATCTAAGAAAAGAAATTGTTCATCGCTATTTTTGCATCTTAAAAGCGACAAAGCGAAATAGCACATTGAAAGTTCAACGCTTTCATCTAAAGGAATGTCAGCTAAATTTAAATCCGAGTTTAGATATTTTGCTATCACCTTTTTGATATGCGGAATCTTAGTTCCTTTAGTTTTTAAAGAAGTGCCAACCATATTCGAAACATAAAAATCGTCCTTAGAGTAAGAAGAGATATATAAATCATTTCGAAGTGATGCTAAATCCATTGTTTTTTATTTGCTATAGATAAATCTATTAGCAACTTTACAATTTTATTATGTTTAACACGCTCTATCAACAGGCGTTTGTTAATAAACAAAAAAAACATAGAAGATAATCTTAAAAATTTAATAATGATTTTATTTAATAACGGCTACTTGAAAGAAAAGAAAAAGTAATCGATAAAATCAAAACAATGGAGCTATTTGAAGCTAAAGCGATGAAATCTTTTGTTGGAAGCTTGAGTCGCTTATAGTACCAAACTAAGCCAAAATAGTAAGAGGCATAATAAACAATGATGATGAAAACCGGTAAGACATAGAAGGAAGCAAAGCCTAAAACATTGAAGCTTGTTGATACATAGATTCCCGCGGTTAAAAAGGCAAGATGTGGAAGTAGATATGTGATCGTATCATAAGCGCCGCTTCTAAGAGAATATTCACCGCTTTTTTCTTTTTTATTATAGGCGTAAACAAATAGTAAAACGCTCAAAGCTATTTGAACAAAATAGCAAATAAAACTAGTTAAATTTGCCATGTTTGATAATGATAAAAACGTATTATACGTGCAAAACGAGGTTGAAATATTACTAGAAGTAGCAAAATTAGCAATCGGGGATAAGCTAATAATAAAGGGATTGATAAAGCAAGAATCGGCTCCGCTTTTAGATAAATCAAACAAAAGATAAACAATGGATATAAGGCAAGATGGGTTAAATAAAAGAAAGACCATTCCAAAGATAAATAGAAGAATCTTATCTTTATTGCCATAACCTAATGAAGATAAAAAGAAGGAAACACCAAACGCGCATAAAAGGCTAAGTAAAAAGAAAGGATAAGAAGTTAATAAACCCAAGAAATAAAACTCTCTAAGAATTTGTCCGTTTTCGAGCTTTGTAGTTAAAAACCTCAATCCTAAAATCAAAGAACCAAATAAATAAGCAACAGTAAATACGATAACTAAAACAGTAAGCCCAAAGATACATTTAACGCGTTTGTAGAAGCGCTTATCAATCGGCAGCTGATAATAAAAATCGGTTGAATTTCTTGAATAACGATAAGAAAAAATTGTCAAAGGATAAATTAAAGCAAAGATAAATGGCACCAACGCAAAAGAGGTGACAATATCGTTGCTATAAAACTTATAAGGCGAATCATATATAGCAAAATCGATTGCCGAGGCGCTTAATGTTGCGTAAAGTAGAGCAAAAACAGAGAAGACAATAAATAGAGGTAAATTCACTTTAAATTCATGAAGGATATAACGCTTAATCGACATTTTCGTTTATCTCCTTCTCCATTTTCATGCTGGCTTTGATTAATTCAGACGAATCGATAGGAATCATTTCCAATAACTTCGGTTTAAATAATATTTTTAATTTATTCTCTAAGTCGTCTTCTTTTACTACGACTATATGATAGATAGAGCCAACTTTAGTAAAGGAGATGATATCTAATAAACACTTTGATGGCTCAAAATGCGATAAATCAATATCGGTCATCATCTGATATTTAACGTAAGTTTTCGCTTCTTCTTTGTTGCCTTTATTTTCTTTTAGTTTGCCATTAGAAAGAATGACGTAATGATCAACCAATTTTTCTAAAGATGAGATGTTATGAGAAGAAATGACAATAATAGAAGTTGTTTTTCTTTTTTCAATCAATAAATCTTTAATCTTTTCAGTGATAAGAGGATCAAGGCCATCAAAAGCTTCATCAAGAAGAAGAATATCCGCTTTAACGCTTAAAGCAATCGCAACAAAAAGTTGACGAAGCATGCCTTTAGAAAAGCCATCAATACGACGGTTCAAAGGAAGATTAAATGCTTTGATTATTTCGTAAAATTTTGCTTCATCGATTTCATAGGCAAGTGAATATAGAGCTAAAACGTTTGCTATCGAACTTCGGCGAAGAAAAAATGGCGAATCGGAAAGAAAGAAAATTTTCTTTTTCGCAGAATTGCAATTATTTTTTTCTCCATCGATAAAAATATCGCCCTCATCAAGAATATAGACATCAGAGATGCATCTTAAAAGAGTCGACTTACCCGCGCCATTATGGCCGACTAAACCGATGATGCCATCTTCTAAAGTAAGCGATAAGTCCTTTAAAGCAACTACATCATCAAACTTTTTAACTACATTTTTAATTTCAATCATTTTTAGCACTCTAACTAAGGACCATTATAAATGAATTATTTTTTTAAGCATATCATTTCTTCAACTTGTCGGACTTTGTTATATTCAAAGTAGGAGGAATCAAAATCATGAATAAAAAATTAGAATTATTATTTCAACAGCAAGCTAATAATGAATTATATTCAGCTTATCTATATTTCAAGATGGCTAAATACTACCAAAGTTTAAGTTTAGATGGATTTTCTAACTACTTTTTAGTTCAAGCTAAAGAAGAAGTTGAACACGCGGATAAATTTATAGAATTTCTTATCGATAAAGGAATTGAAGTCGAGCATAAAGATATAAAAGCTCACACAGATAAATTTAAAAGTATTAAAGATCCACTTCTACTATTTGTAAGCCAAGAAATCGAAGTGACTAAATTAATTGAAAATATCTACCGCAATGCCCGCGAAGTCGATGATTTAGATGCTTTAAATTTCTTAAATTGGTTCATAAATGAGCAACATGAAGAAGAAAAAATATCAACTGAACTGTTACAAAAATATGAAACGCTCGCGGAAAATGATAAAGCTGGCTTATATGAGTTAAATAAAGAATTAACTAAGCGCACTGAATAATCCTACCAAGAAGTTTGAACCTAAAAATTCAAGCTTCTTTTTTTATTAAAGAATATTCAATTAAAAGCTCTTTTATAAATAGAAAATAAAAAAATATGAATTATTTAGCACTCCGCTATTGACAGTGCCAAAAAAATGATTATATTTTTATTAGCACTCAAACTTTATGAGTGCCAAAGGAGAACACATTATGAAAGAAACAATGCAATTTCAAACAGAGTCGAAAGAATTGTTGAATTTAATGATCAATTCTATCTATTCCAATAAAGAAATATTTTTAAGAGAGCTTATCTCTAACGCTAGCGATGCTATCGATAAATATCGATATTTAGCCTTAACTAGCGATGGAAAGATTCCATTACATGATGGCGAAATTTGGCTCAAAGTCGATGAAAAAGAAAAAACAATTGAGATCTCTGATAACGGCGTTGGTATGAATAAGGATGAACTAATAAATAACCTTGGTACCATCGCTAAATCTGGATCAAAAGATTTCATGAGCAAGCTTAAAAAGGCCAAAGAGAAAAAAGATATAAATATCATTGGCCAATTTGGCGTTGGCTTCTACTCCGCTTTTATGGTCGCCGACAAGATTGAAGTTTTAACAAAGTCGCTCGATGACAAAGCTTATAAATTTAGTTCTGATGGAAAAGAAAGCTACACCATTGAAGATGCAACAAAAGAAGATGTTGGAACGACAATCACCCTCTATTTAAAGAAGGATAGCGATGAGGAAAAATATTCTGAATTTGCTAATCAATGGGAAATTGAAAACCTCGTTAAAAAATATAGCGACTATGTCCGTTATCCTATCAAGATGATGGTTAAAACATCCAAACCTAAAAAGGATAAAGACGGCAAAGAAATTGAAGGAAAATACGAAGATGTAATCGAAGAAAAAACTCTCAATTCGATGATTCCTTTATGGAAGAAAAACAAAAGCGAAGTTAGCGAAGATGATTTAAAAGCCTTCTATAAAGCTAAATTCAGTGACTACGAAGATCCTCTTATTTCTTTATTTATTAAAGTCGATGGAATGGTCTCATATTCTGCACTTCTATTCGTACCAAGCCACGCACCGTATAACTTATATAGTGAAAATTACGAAAAAGGATTACAGCTTTATGCGAAAAACATCTTTATTAAAGATAAATGTCCTGAACTAATTCCTGATTACTTAAAATTTGTAAAAGGACTTGTCGATTCAGATGATTTCAATCTCAACATCTCTCGAGAAATTCTTCAAACATCGCCGGTGTTAAAAAAGATTGCTAAAAACATCGAAAAGAAAATCATCGACGAACTTAAGAAAATCAAAGAAAGTGACAACGAAAAATATACTAAATTCTGGAACATCTATGGCGAACACATAAAATTTGGTATCTATTCTACTTATGGAGAGAAGAGCGAAGATTTAAAAGATTTGTTAATCTTCCATTCGCTCAATAGCGATAACGACAAATACATCTCGCTAAAAGAATATGTCGATAAGATGGATAAAGATCAGAAGAACATCTATTTTGCCGCTGGAGAGACGCTTGATCAAATTAAACTTCTGCCTCAACTTGAGAAATTCAAAAACAAAAATATCGATGTATTGTTGCTTGATAAACAAGTTGATGAATTCTCTCTTATGATGCTACAAAACTACGATAAGAAGGAATTTAAATCAATTTCTGATGAATCAGCAAACGAAGAATTAAACAAGGATGAAAAAGAGAAAGTAGAAAACTTAACCGCCACACATAAGCGTTTCTTAGATAATGTCAAAGAAGGCTTAAACGGTAAAGTTGATGAAGTCATATTCTCCTCTAAATTAGTTGATTCACCTGTTTGCATTTCCACTAAACAAGGCTTATCGCTCAACATGGAGAAAACCTTAGATGAGCAACCAGGTAATAATGGCGAAGGTCCAAAAGCGACTAAAGTATTAGAAATAAATCCTGAGCACGAATTATTCAAAGCTTTAGTGTCACTAGAAGATAACGATGAGGAAACTAAAAAATATGCATCACTACTTTATGATGAAGCCTTACTGCTTGAAGGATTCGACATTAAAGATAAGCAAGACTTTGTCAAAAAATTCAATGAAGTGATGGTTAAATCATTGAAGAAATAACTTCAAAGAAAGGGGCTGTTCGAAAACCGACTGGTTGATGAACAGTCCTTTTAATATGAAAAATAGGCAAATTCATTAAGAAATGCCTATTTTTGTTAAAATATCTCTGTCCAGGAGGTATTTTCTATGCCCTATTTTAACACAGGAAGAATATTTTTGGTTCCTTCCTTCGAACTTGAGGTTAAGGAAAAAGAGAAAATTGAAAGATTTCTATCTCTACTTGATGATTCAGGTGTTGGAGAAATCATTTCTTAATATGTTAAAAACGAGACTCCCAAAGGTGGGAGGCAGGGTTATAACTATTATCGTTTATTCGCTACTATCATTTATGGTTTTGCTTTTACAAAATGCACTTTAAGAGAACTCGCTGAAGCATGCCAAGTTGATCTCCGCTTTATTTTCTTAATGGAGCAAGAACAGCCGCTTCATACTAAATTTTGTGATTTTATTAACAAAGTTATAGTTCCAAATGAAGATGCTATTTTCTCTTGCATCACTATGCAAATAGCCAAAGAAATGAAAATAACAATGGAAGAAGCTTTTATTGATGGCACTAAATTTGAAGCTAACGCTAATAAGTATAAATTTGTTTGGAAGCCAACAAAACACCATAAAAGATTGACTGGCAAAGCTGAGCAAATAATCAAACAATTTGAACTTTTTGAAAATTATAGAGAGGAAACATTTATAAGAAGCAACACTCTTGCAACCGCGTTAACTAATCTTAAAACAAAGAAAGACAAACTCGATGAAAGGACATATCGAAATACTGAAAAAGCCTTGATTGGTTTGCTTGAAAAGGTGCTTGAATACGAAGAAAAAGAAGAAATAATTGGTCCAAATAGAAAGTCGTATTATAAAACTGATAAGGACGCAACCGCGATGGCTCTAAAAGCTGATTATTATTCTGGATTAGGAAGCAATATGCACGCTGCATACAATGTTCAAATTATCGTCATGAAAGGTCTAGTGTTTTCTTATTTTGTTTCACAGTCAAGAACTGACATTAATGATTTTATTAATGTAGTAGATAAATTCTTTCGATTATATGGCTTCTTTCCAAATAAAATATGCGCTGATGCAGGATATGGTTCACTAGAAAATTATCATTATCTTCATAAACATCATATTGAAAATTATGTTAAACATCAGTCGTGGGAAGGCAATAAATCAGCAAGAAATCCAGACTGTTATCATTTGAATGATGATGACACTATTACATGTTTGAATGGCAAGATAGGCTGTGAAATTAAATTAGAAAATCGCCACCCTAGAAAAGCTTGTGCTGTTTTTTATAGAGTTGAAGGTTGCAACAGCTGCAACTGGATGCCATTTTGCAAAAGATTCATGATGAAGCAAGATCAAGATTTCAAAATATTTGAAGTCGTTAAAGAACTTGAACGTTACAAATATGAATCGGAGGACAATCTCTGTTCTCCTAAAGGAATCGAACTAAGAGTCAATCGTTCTATCCAAGTTGAAGGAGTATTTGGAATTGAAAAACAAAACTATGGTTATGTTAGATTTAGGCGAAGAGGTCTTGAAAAAGTATCAACTGAATCCATGCTAAATTTTTTAGGATTAAATATTGCAAAACTGTTTCGGTTTTATGAAAGTGGCACATTAAATAAATTTTGGACTGCACCAGAAAACTTAGAAAAAGAGCAATTCAAAAAACCAAATTGGAAAAGACTCGCTAAAAAAGGAAGAAAACTAAATATCCTAAACTTTTCTACTAACATGCTAACGCGAAGTTGTTAGTATAAGCAAAAATACTTATGAGCACTTTGTGCTCATTTTTTATTGTACTATTTAAAAATATCGACTATAATGTTAGTAGTCTACTAACGGAGAAAATAAAGAAT
>CAVKNZ010000022.1:0-19427 GCA_963657885.1 Bacteroidaceae bacterium | reverse complement strand
TTTATGGGCCTATCCAAATTATGATTCACTTATCAATAGATGCATTAAAAACCCTTTGATTGATTTATTTACTCTTACTAATTCTAAATATCCAGAAGATGGTCATGGTAAGTTAACTATTATTAGAGGCAGGCTAACATCGTTCTTGTTTATCCCTTCTCTTTATGAGGATTATTTAGATGTCCATCCTCAAGGAAAAGTTATTGATTATCTTTTTCATAATGATGTTAATAGTCAAATAATCACATCTAACATTGAACATTTATCTAAAAAAGAAAAGCAGTTTCTTGAAATTGTTTTAACTCACGATAAAGCCTTTTTAACTGATTTTACTTTAACTAGTGAAATGTCGCGTTTGAATTGTAATAGTGTTTCTTACTATCGCGTTAAAAAGATATTTAATCATTTAAAGAAGATGAATCTTTTCTATGTCATTGATAGATATGACATCAAAAAGAAAAAGATAGTTAATGGAAATATATTTTTCCCAGTAGATACACGATTTTATTCTTTCTTTAATAAAGATGATAACGATATTGATAAATATATGACTTCTAGCGTTATCGCTAGATTGCTATACGATAAATGGAACATATCTAAAGCGACATACACTTCCCAAAGAAATAAGAAAAGTTTTGATAGCAGCACTGATGCAGGTTTTCTTATCAAGAAGAATGACTATTTGTTTTTAATCTTTGTAACTAATGATATCGATGAAGAAATTAGAAAAAAAGTAAATCGAACCCCATCGTGTTTGTCTAAAATTATTGTCACTTTTTCCGTGATTGGGACTATTCAATATAGTGAGGATGGAATAATTATTTATTCCTTTGAATCATTATTAAAGGATGGACTCAGCTTATATGGGAAAAAGTTATGATAATTTAGTTTTCGTTATAGCTTTTAAAGTAATAATTGGTTAATTAGATATTGCCTTTTTCAAAGCTTTCTATCTTCTTTGCACAGTTTAGAAAGTATTTGTTGTTGCTTTTCATTTGGCTTTTGTTGCTTATTTTTTCGAATTCTAGTTTTCTTTTCAGAAGAAGATTTTAAAAATAGTACGCTGATATCAATCAGCTTGTTATCGTTGCAAATATTCAATAAATGGAAAAAGCTGTAACGATAACATTGATATAATAATGTTGCAGAGTATAATTGTATTAGAGGAGGCGGGCTATGAGATTATACAAACGGGAAAAATATTTGTCGAAAATGCGCGCGTTCTTCCATGATGATGATCTTATCAAGGTGATAACCGGGATACGCAGATGTGGAAAATCCAGCCTTATGCAAACTATAGCGGAAGAACTCAAAGATGACGGCGTTATGGAAAGCAACATCATTTATATCGATCTTGATAAACGTGGATATACAAGCATCAGAAACGCAGAGCAGTTAGATGCGCTAATCGAATCGCTCACGCAAGTGAAAGGGACGAAATACCTTTTTATAGATGAAATTCAAAACGTTGAAGGCTTTGAAGAGGTAATCAATGGATTTAGATCGGAAGGTGGGTATTCGATTTTCATCACCGGCTCTAATTCTTATTTACTTAGTGGGGAACTGGTAACAAAACTAACCGGCAGATATTTGGAATTCGAAATGTTTCCTCTGACATTTGATGAATACGAGGATATGAAGAGGTTTTATGGACAAGATATTAATGCCAATGCCGAAATAGAACTGAATCGCTATATTTTAGAAGGCGGATTTCCACGTTCCATCAAAATTGACAACCTTTCAGATAAACGTACTTACGTGAGAGGAATCATTGATGAAATTTTTGAAAAAGATATCAAACGAAGGGTAAAAATAAAGGATGTCCATTCTTTTGAGCTTGTTCGCAACTACATTATTAATAATTTCGGAGCGACGACGAGCATCAATAGTCTGCATGAAGCGCTTTTAAAAAACGGCATGATTATTAGCCGCGCGACGGTGACTCGTTATATAAAAACGCTAGTTGACGCTAAGATTCTCTATGAGTGTAAAAGATTTGATTTGAAATCGAAAAAGATGCTTTCAGGCGAGCAGAAATATTACGTTGCTGATTTGAGCTTTTACTATGCGATGAACACAGACAATCGGATTAATTATGGACCGACACTGGAGAATATCGTATATCTATATGCTCGAAGTCTCAATTATGATGTAAGTGTAGGACGCATTGGAAAACTGGAATGCGATTTCATCCTCCGAGATAACAATATGGATTACTCCTATGTGCAGGTAGCTTATAAGATGCTGCAAAGCAAAGACACGGAAGATCGTGAATATAGACCTTTAGAGAGCATACGAGATAACTATAGAAAATATGTCATGACAACGGATTATATATTGCAAAAGAGAAACGGCATCTATCATGTTAATTTAATGGATTTTATAAGCGGTAACAAGCGGTTTTAAGCGAAGTTTTCATTTGCTGATTGTTTGCCTTAATGAAACTTCGTTTGAATATAAGCAATGTACTAATAAAAATTATCTAATTGAAACTACATACACCCATTTATTGATTTCAATATGTATAGAATCCATCGCGCCTCTAAAATTTATAGAAAAAGCTATTAGAGATACTATCAAAACTAGCAACGCTATCTAAAATAATTGGAGTATTTTTCTCATC
The DNA here is from genome assembly GCA_963657885.1 of Bacteroidaceae bacterium. Taxonomy (GTDB): domain Bacteria; phylum Bacillota_I; class Bacilli_A; order RFN20; family CAG-826; genus Fiminaster. Next base: position 16,804 of record CAVKNZ010000022.1, on the reverse strand, counting down.
TTTAAAGTAATCATTCCCATATTTTTTTAAAAAATCTGCTATAGGTTGATTTATATAAAAGTCCACATGATAAAGATTTTACTTCTAAATTTTAATTACAACATTTCAGTATCAATGCTTCGATAAATGACGTGATAAATGACGTGATATATGATGCGATAAATGATTCGATAAATTATGTGTTTTAGGATTAATGACACGATAAATGATTCGATAAATGATCTGATAAATTTAAATAGCACTGAAGCCTTAGTGCTAGAAGTGATAAAAACTAATAAAAGAGTAAACAAAAAACAAATCGCAACAATTATTGAAAGAACCGAAATAACTGTTCAAAGAGCGATAAAGAAGTTGCTTAATGAAAAATTAATTAAACGTGTTGGATCAAATAAAACTGGTTACTGGGAAATTGTTTAGTTGTTCTATATAGAGAATAAAAAAAGATAATGTATTCGAATACGTTACTAAAAAAGTGATATCCAATTAACGAGCAAAACAACGTTTATAGTCTTTCTAGAGCAAAAAAGACCAGGCATATTTTACCTTTGCTATAAAGCCATCCCATGTGCTATTTCATGCATAAGAGACAATTCGCTTCAAACTTGCCTTTTAGAAATAGCCAAATTAGGAAACAAAAATCAGCCAAATTAGGAAATAAAACTTGGCCAAATTAGGAAATGGTGCTATCATTAAGGCATAAAAGAAAAGGAAATATATGGATACATATAAAAGAAGAATCGCCGATAATCTATTGCAAAAAAAATTAAAAAGTAAAGGAGCAGTTTTACTAGAAGGAGCAAAGTGGTGTGGTAAAACCACGACTGCAGAGCAAGCATCTGCAAGTATTATTTATATGGATGATCCTAGTAAAACTAGACAATATTTAATGCTAGCTGATACTGACCCTTTAAAATTATTAGAAGGAGAAAATCCTCGTCTTATTGATGAATGGCAACTTGCTCCTAAAATTTGGGACGCGATTAGGTTTTCTATCGACCATAGACAACGCTTTGGCCTTTATATTCTAACCGGTTCTTCGGTTCCTGCGAATATGGATGATATTCACCATACTGGAACCGGACGTTTTTCATGGTTAAGAATGCGACCAATGAGTTTATATGAATCTGGCGAATCTAGTGGAGAAGTAAGTCTATCAACTTTGTTTAATGCAAAAGAAATGAAGGTATGTGGTAGTTCAAAACTATCATTGAGCGATATTGCCTTTTTGATATGCCGTGGAGGCTGGCCTATGTCAATTAACTTGCCTAGTGATATAGCTCTTCAACAAGCGTTTGATTATTATGATGCTGTTATAAATGAAGATATCTCTAGAATAGATGGAATTAAAAAAGATAGTTTTTATGTTAAACAATTAATGCGTTCATACGCGAGAAATCAAGGTAGCCAAGCATCCATTGACACGCTTCTAAAGGATTTATCATCAAAAGAGTCCAACAATCCAAGTGATAAGACAATTATCAGCTACATCAAAGCCCTTAAAAAAATGTTTGTTATTGAAGATATGGAAGCTTGGAATCCGAATCTAAGATCAAAGACCGCGATTAGAACATCCGATACGAGATATTTTGTAGATCCATCAATAGCTACGGCCTCTCTTGGAGTTGGACCAGAAGATTTATTAAATGATTTAGAAACAATGGGGCTTCTTTTTGAAACGATGGCTATACGTGATTTAAGAGTTTATGCGGATGCGATAGATGCCTCTGTTTATCATTATCGCGATAAAAACAACCTCGAATGCGACGCAGTCATCCATTGTCGAAATGGAACATATGGTCTTATAGAAATTAAGTTTGGAGGAGATAAGCTTATAGAAGATGGAGCAACAACACTTAAAAAACTCGCTTCAAAAATAGATACTAAGAAGATGAAAGAGCCATCGTTTTTAATGGTGCTTACCTCTATTGGAGATTATGCTTACAAGCGAAGTGATAATGTTTTAGTTGTTCCGATTGGTTGTTTAAGGGATTAATTTATAACGATCAACTCAATTTTTATCTAAAATCCAACGTATTTTTAAGAAATTGATATAGCCTAAGTTTTAATTCTCATAAAAAGTAAAGCTAGCGATGCATTGCTAACGTGTCTAACTATTTGCTTAAAGTTAATCTTCTTTTTTATTGAACTTTTTGCCTCTTTGAAAATTGTTCTGCATAGAATTTTGTTTCGTTTTAATCGTAACTTAATAGCATTTTAGTATTTTAGGGAGTTCAACTCCCTTTTTACTAAAATTAGGTTAAGCGATTATGTTTTCGAATTTTTTTTGATGGAAAGAATTGAGTGTCATCATTATCTTGAAGCGTGTCATTTTAGGCTTTGATTTTGCTAGTGGCACCCCTTTATTTTTCTCATCCAATAAAGTATTTATCCAAAAAAAGCAAAATAAATTATCAAAAAAATGCCAAGTAATATTGCCAAAAAAAGCAAAATGAATTTGCCAAAAAAAGCAAAATGCAAGTATAATGTTGATGAGGATACTATGATGAATAATATAAATTATTTCCCTAGAATAGCTGATAAGATGCTCGATTTGAGGCTGAAAGCTTTTGGAGCGGTCAATATTGTTGGACCTAAATGGTGTGGCAAAACGGAAACGGCCTTACAAAAGGCAAAAAGCAAAATAATGCTACAAAGAGATCCAAATAAAGAAGAACTTATTCTTACAGCAAAAATTAATCCTTTAGCTCTTTTAGATGGTGAGAAGCCTCGATTGATAGATGAATGGCAAGATGCACCTAATATTTGGGACGCTGTCCGATCTTATTGCGATGAATATCATGGACAAGGTCATTTTATCTTGACTGGTTCAACTTCAAAAAGCGTTGAAACTAAGCACACTGGCACTGGTCGAATATCTTCACTAAAGATGTATCCGATGAGTTTATATGAATCAAAAGAATCGAATGGAACAGTGTCTTTAAAGGATTTATTTGATGGTAAGGAAGTATTGAAGAATGGCTGTAAGAGCGATCTAGATTTAGATGATATTATTTTTGCTTCGTGTAGAGGTGGTTGGCCTGCGAGCGTGCAGTTAGCTGATAAAGAAGCCCAACTTTTTATTGGCAAAGATTACTTTGAACAAATTTGCACGAAAGATTTATACACTGTGGATAGTGTTAAAAGAAATCCTCAAACAATGCGGGCGGTATTAAAAAGCTACGCCCGAAACATATCAACCTTAGCAAAGAATACTAGCTTAATAAAAGATATAAACGCGACTAACAAAATAAGCGATATGACCTTAGATGATTATATTGAAGTGCTTGAGAAATTATTTATTGTTGAAGATATTTATGGCTGGTCACCTTCAATTAGATCAAAAACGTCTATGAGAAGTGGTCGAAAAAGAGAATTCGTTGATCCATCTATTGCAGTTGCTGCTCTTGGAGGCTCACCATCCTTTTATAAGACAAATTTAAAAACGTTTGGTTTTATTTTTGAAACGCTTTGTATTCGTGACTTGAAAATATATTCATCTATTTTAAATGGTGAGATTTCCTATTATAGAGACAATCTCGGCTTAGCAGCCGATTGTGTCTTACATTTAAATGATGGTAGGTTTGCGCTTATTGAATTTAAACTTGGTTCTTTTGAATTTGATGAAGCCGCGAGGCACTTAAATAAAATCGAATCGTTAATTATTGAAAAGAATAAAAGCAACGAAGTTAAACTAAGACAACCGGATTTAAAATTAATCATCACTGCGACACAATATGGATATAGGCGAGATGATGGGGTATTTGTCGTTCCTATCGGTTGCTTAAAAGACTAGTTTGCTGTGCTAAAAAAGCTAGTTTAATTTTCCTTGAGAAAAAATAGGTTAAAAAATTGTGCTATTTTTATCAATTATTCGATAAAATCAAATTTTGTTACCACGAAACACTCCAGCAGAAAGCCACGAAAGTGTCCATTTGAAAACAACGAAAGTGTCCAGAATATGTTTACAAATATGTTTATTTTTGTATAATAAGGATAGACGAATTATGAACAAATATAGAAGTAGAGTTTCCGATGATGTATTGAAATTTAGATTGCGTGTTTTTAATGCTGTTTTAATAACTGGGCCAAAGGGGTGTGGGAAAACTAGAACTGCCTCTGAAATTGCTAAATCAAAAATTGAATTTCAAGATGAATTAAAAAGAGATTACTATTTACAATTGGCTAATAACAATCCTCCTAAATTGCTTGAAGGAGAAAAGCCTATTCTTTTTGATGAATGGCAAGACGCACCTAAAATTTGGGGATGCATTAGAAAACACTCTGATGATCACCCAGAAGAAGTGGGAAGCTTTATACTTACAGGTTCATCTTCGAATAATGTTGATACACCTCACACAGGAACATTAAGGATTTCTGAACTCGAGATGCAACCTATGTCTTTATATGAAAGTGGGGATGCTAATGGTAAAGTCAGTTTGATTGATTTGTTTAACGATCCTGATACATTTATTCCTTGTCAGTCTGATATGGATATAGATGATATTATTTTTGCTATATGTCGAGGCGGTTGGCCACATAGTTTAGCTCTTGATGGTGAAAAAGAACAACTCTATGTCGCTAAAGATTTGTTTAATCAAACTTGCAACAAAGATATGTCAAAGCTCGATGGTAAGAAAAGAAACGCCACTTGGGTAAATGCGATTTTAAAATCATATGCGAGAAACATCTGCACCCTTGCAGATACAAAAACCTTATTCAATGATGTCTCACTTCATTATGGAATATCTAAAAGTGCATTTTATGAATACGTTGATGCTTTAAATAGACTTTACATCATTAAAGATGTGCCTTCTTGGTCACCATCTTTAAGAAGCAAAAGCAATATCAGAAGTTCTCAGAAAAGAAATTTAATTGATCCTTCTATTGCTGTCTCCGCGTTAGGTGCATCAACTGAATCGCTTAAAAGTGATTTTAAAACGCTTGGCTTTCTTTTCGAGTCATTATGCATCCGTGATTTAAGAGCTTATTCAATCAAAAACGATGGAGAAATATCCTACTATCGAGATAGATATGGCTTAGAAGCGGACGCTGTTTTGCATTTAGATGATGGAAGATATGCTCTTATTGAAATTAAACTCGGAAATAAAGAAATAGAAGAAGGGGCTAAACATCTTTGTAAGATTGAAGAATTGGTAAAACAATTCAATATTAAGTATCCAAAGAATGCGATGAAGCTTCCGACACTTAAAATCGTAATAACTGGTACCAGCTTTGCTTATAGAAGAGATGATGGTGTATTTGTCATTCCTATTGGTTGCTTAAAAGATTAGTTCAAACTAATTCTTCTTTAAAAAGAGGTAAAATGGCAAAAAGATATGCCATTTTTTAAATTTATTCGATAAAATCAAATTTTGTTACCACGAAACACTCCAGCGGAAAGCCACGAAAGTGTCTATTTAAAAACAACGAAAGTGTCCAGATTTTATTTCATCTATCGTCAATTTGTTTTGTAGTCTGGAGCGAATTTAATTCTTTTATAAAGCTCAATATCTTTATCTTTTATATTAATGTTTTTGCTTTCACATATTCTTCTTATGACTAAATCATTATCTAAGGAGTGATATGCCTCGTAAAGAGAGGCTAATTCTTCTGGCTTTATATATTTATATAGATATTTTTCTGATCTATTTGTCGAACAGGCGAAATATTTCATGATATAGCCAATCCAAGCCATAACATATGTTGGATATATTTCTTTACCGCGAGTCAGTTTCTTCTCTCTTTTTATTATGTTATATGCTGCTGGTATATCTAATGATTCAAAGATGAAGTATCTAGAAGCTGTTCTTTCTCTGATAGAAGAAAAAAGATAGGCTTTTATGAAAACTTTCGATGAACAGTCCTTCATTTTTGAGGCATATTCAAATAAGTCGGCGATGTATCTACAAAGAAATAATTCTTCATCATCAAGCTTTTTCATTTAATAGCTCCTCTATGTATTTGCCTTTCCCAGCATATTCTCTCAAAGCGATTTTTACTTTGTTTTTACCAACTTCATTTTCTTTTTCTTTTATTTTTTTGTATTGGTCTCTCTCTTTTTTACAATAGAAACATCTTTCTAACATTTTTAAATTGTTAGTTATTATTTCATCGTTTAGGAAAACATATTGCTTGCCAAGTCTATTCGCACTTAAAGCATTTATAGTTTGTAAGTCTGTGATTTTTCCATCGATGAAATCATTGAGAATTATATACATTGTGTTGTCTGCGATTGGAGCAATTACAACATCAACATTCTTTAAATTATCTAGTATTTTTTTAAGATATTGAGAATATTTATATTGGTTTAATTTTCCTCTAAAATAAGCGATTAGAATCATCCATTCTTCTGATACTGTGTATTCTTTTATATTTACGTTTGATTTGTCGAAATCGAAAATATATATCGATGAAAATGGATAATTAGATACAAAACTAGCCGATTGCTTAAGACTTTCGCCTAGATAAAAGCCTTTTCCAAAATCTTTATTATTGTCGCTATATTCAATGGAGGGAGAGCCTACTATTTCAGTTTTTGCTCCATGAAAAAGTATTTGATGATTGTTTTGGACTTTTGAGCGATATATTTCTTCTTTTAGTTGGTTAAAATCAAAATTATTGTCAAAGAAATTACAATACATTGTCTCGAGGTTTTCATATGTGGGAATTTTTGAACCATTGATCCATCTAATCAAAGTTAGTCTCGATACATTGATAAAGCTTGCTAAATCATCATCGGATAAATTTCGCAATATTTTAACGTAATCTATGTCTTTTTTATAATCGAAATACATTTCTAACTCCTTGCTAATATAAATGTATCACGTGATACAATGTATTTACAAGCAAAACAAATGTATGTAATATTAATTCATAAATTAAAAAGCATTTAACAATCATCTCATATTCATTCATAGAGCAATTAACCTTTTGTGCTTATATCAAAAGCAAAATGAGCACGATTGTTAAATATGTTTTAACCATTAGCAAAGTAAATGAACAACTTAACTTTCTAACTAGCGATGCCTTTTGCCTTTTTGTTTTTTTTATTGAATGGCTTTTTTTACATTTGCATATAACTCTAGTGAAGATATGTTCACTGAAAATATCTTCAGTAAAACTTTTATAGTTGTAGTCTTGCTAATTATTCATGAAGCATTTTCAGCATTTGCGTTGCCAGATATAAATTCTCGATATTTATCGAACTTTATCGTTATTTTTCTATACGGTGTTCAATAGCAATTTACACTTTTTTACAAGTATTTTGTGGGAGCAATTTACACCTTTCTGCAAGTTGAAAACTCTTTTTAATATTCTTAATTATTAGCAAACTTGCCAATAACCATTTTTATTAGCTCCGATTCTTTTTATAGATCCAAAGTCTTTTAATTGTTTTAAATTCTTTTTTATTCCTGGTTCAGATAAGCCAGTTATATTTACAAGCTGATTAATAGTTATATATGGATTATTCCTCATTGAATCGACAATTTTCTTTTGGGAGTTATTTAGTTTATTGTATACTTTGTTGTATTCAATTGAAAAATCATTTAATCCAATTTTTTCAAAAGGAATTGTAACAATAATTCTATTTTTTTCTATTTTTATGACGTCTTTACCATATCTTCCTACAATTTTAGGAACGCCTCGTCCAGAACGTTCACTAATTCTTAATTGAAGAAATATTGATGCTAAAACATCATTAACTGGAATACTTGCCCCACAGTAAAAGCCTTTTTCATCTTGGTCAAGAGGAAGACCGCCATGAGATAAAATTTCAATTCTATCAGTGAAAATAGATATTTGAGGAGCATTTAATGTAAGCCATTTGTTGTGTATAAAAGCATTTAATATAGCTTCATGAAATGCTTCATAATCAAATAGCGGTACATCTTTTCTTTCAGATATTCTGTTTCTTTCATCGGCTTGAATTATGTTAATGGCATCACCATATTCTAGTATTTTATCCATTGAGTACATGATGCAAGTATTGCCGAACTCTTTAACTGAGTATAAAGGAGCGGTTTTATCTATACCGCTGAAGATGGAAACCCTGACAGGAATCGAATTTTGATCTGAAAGGATATAAGCCATAACATTGTATTGTCCATCTTTATTCCTTAATTTTAAGCTGAGTTCAAAACTTTCTGGTTTTAAAGATATGCCTTTAGCAGCGTAATACATAAATAATTTTTCAAAAGACAAGTCTTGTGCATAATCAGGAGCGGCGACGTTAACTATCGTCGGATAGCCATACTGTAATGTTGAATTGAGTTTAAGCTCCCATTCTGGATATCTACTAATCTTTTCTTTGCTAGAACCAAGCCTAAAGTAAGAAACATCTTTGTATCTTGTTTGAACAGATTTTGAAGCTGGTACTTTGAGAATGACAACTCTATGATTTAAGTATGTGACTTCTATCACCTCAAAAGCGATGCTTGGCTTTAAATTTCTGGCTAAATAATGCTTATAAGGTTCATCGTTAAAATCTCTATCAAAGTCAATTGTCGTTCCAACGACTACTCTTTGTTTATCTGTTACGCCCCATACGATGTATCCATATTCTTTACCACAAAGACAGGCGCCATTGGCTACGGCAGAAATATATTCTCCGATTTCGTCTTTTGAAAACCAGTTCTCTTTAAAATCAAGCCACTCATATTCATCGGTTAGTTGCAGAAAATTTTCGAGAAGATCAATATATTTTTCCATTATTTTGTAGCCTCTTTTTTCATTTATAGTATACCAAAATTAGTTAAAAAGTATACAATAAAGTATACAATAATTTGGAAAAAGAAAGATATGGCTAAAACAGAAACTATTCACGCACGTGTCAATAAAGAAGTTAAAGAGCAAGCTCAAATTTTGTTTGACAAAATTGGGCTTTCAGTAAGCCAAGCAATCGCTTTATTTTTAAAAGCTTCCATAAATAACAATGGATTACCATTTGAATTAAATGCTTCTAAAAGTAAGGAAGATGATGATTGTAGTTTTGGTTGTGCGATAGCTATGAGTGATGGAGTTATGCCAAGCGAAGAAAGTCAAAAGATTCTCCGTTTATATTCGCGTGGCGATATCGACTATGAAACAGCGATGTTTGCTATTAAAAGGTTATATAAAAAAGATTGATTCCTTTTTTACTCTGGTTCTCTTATTCTTGAGAATAAATTAGACACCTTGGATGACAAATATATTTGATATTTTTAATCTAACGGTCTTTATTTGTTATACTTTGATTTTCTCTCATTAAATCAAGAGTTTTATTAGATTGTTATTCAATTTATTTGGTTACTTTATTGTATACTTTTGAGTTTTTTCTTCGGTCAATTCATACATTTTTTATCTTGTCATTAACTTCTCCATCCTATTACCTCAAACACATTGCTTACTTTTTCGTACACCCCAAGCTTTTTCGCGTAATCATAGAGTTTTTTAAAATCTAAATATTTTTCTTTATATTCATTAATGGCGTAAACCCTGTCTTCATAATCATAATGATCGGGTCTAATGAAAAGATCACATATGCATCTTTCTTTATCATAAGATTTAACAGTATTTCCAAAAGGCGTTTTTGCATCGGCTAGCCCGAGCATGATGGTGTTTTTTCTTGAATATTTTCTTGCATAACCGTCTATAGTTGGAACATTTGTTCCATATGGAATTGTGAATTCTTTTTCAGCGTATTGTTTATTAGACAGACCATTTAAAAATAAAGCTGTTTCACCAGAATAAATTATTTTGCTATATTTTATTGAATTGATGAACAAATCGTCCTCGATCCCATCTTTGGTTATATAGATTCCTCTAGCCACTTTTTGAAGAAGACCTTCTTTTGTAAGCCTAGAAATAAATGCAGTCTTTATTCCATTCTCTTTTATTAGTTTCGAATAAAGATAGCCATTATTGTCGTTTGCGGTTTTTATTATCTCTGCTTTTGCCATAGTTTGTTGCTTTCACGCTTACATTTTATCGTTTTGTAAGCGTCATTGCAACAACTGAGCTTTAAAAATATCCAAAAGATTGTTCACTTATTGCCTTTGAGATATCGCCCATGAAGAACGGTGTCCCCTCTTCAAAGGCTTTAAAAAATAGTTGTCTAATAATAACGCTTATGAAAGATATCTCAGTTTTTCTTCAAAGTTTTATTGTAATTTATTTAATAAATTCATATATTTAATTCATGAACGAAATTGATCTACTTGAGCCATTAAAGATTTATAATCGCGAACTGAAAGATAAGCATCTTAAAACGGTTAACGATTATTTTGATGATCTCACGACTAAAAGTGGAATCAACGTCAATAAAAACAAAGAAATCTGCACTAGATACTACGCTCAAGAGAAGAAGGTCAAAGGCTTAGAACAAACTTTAGGTAAGACGAAAGGTAAGAGAGGATTTTTCATCTTCTTATTAGTGTTTTCTATCATCGTATCCTTAATTTCTTTAACAGTCGCTATTGTAAGCATCGTTGATAAAGGGAGCAGCGTGGCTATCGCTCTTGGATTTGTTTTTTGTGTAATCTTTGCTAGCTTATTTGGTCTATCTATTTATTGGCTCAAAAATGCGAATAAGAAAATACAAGCTCTTTCAACTACTCTTAAAAAAGAAAAAGATGTTTTAGCGGGCATCTTAAATGAAGCGTATGCTTCGATGATGGCTTTAAATAATTTATATGAAGAAAATATGGCTTCAAGATTATTTTCAAAGACCATTCCTCTTATTGAAATGGATCAATATTTCGATGTTTCTCGATATGAGATGATGATTAAAAATTATGGATTTAGAAGAGATGATGATGATACAACTTCAACTTTGTATGTTCAATCTGGCTCTATATTAGGCAATCCATTTCTATTTGAAAGAAGCTTTAACATGCATATGGTCCCAACAGTCTATGAAGGTACGCTTGTCATCACTTGGACAACATATCATAAAGATAGTAAAGGCAATAGTTATCCAGTGACCCACACCCAAACCTTAAGAGCGACAGTGACCGAACCTAAACCAGAATATTTTGTCGCTCAAAGATTAATATATGCGAATAACGCCGCGCCGAATCTATCGTTTTCTCGTGGACCATCTTCAGTTTCTAAATTAAATGCTGATGCAAGAGCAAAGTATGTGCGTAAGCATGAAAAAGATTTAGTTTCTCTTGGAGAGAAAGCCTTAGGGAAAGGCAAAACTTACACCCCTTTAGGTAACAGCGAATTCGAACTCACCTTTGGAGGACTTAACCGCGACAATGAAGTGGAATATCGCTTGCTTTTCACTCCGTTATCGCAAAAAGCGATGATTGAACTATTAACTACGCCTCTTCCTTATGGCGATGATTTCTATTTTAAAAAGAATAAATGCATCAACTATATAACAAGTGAGCATTCTCAAACCTTCAATATGTTTAAATCTGTAAGCGACTTCTCGCACTTTGATTATCAGAAAGCTAAAGATAATTTCGTTAACTACAACATGAATTATCTAAGCTCCGTCTTCTTTGACTTTGCTCCGTTATTATCGATTCCTTTATATCAGCAACATAAGGCGCGAGAATATATCTATCAAGGAAGCATCAAAAGCAATCTCACTCCATTTGAACATGAAAGCTTAATCAATCGTTTTGATCCTAATAAATTTAAGAACAAGAAGAGCAAAACTGACGTCATCTTAAAAACTAGCTGCGTCGCGAAAAATAAAGATGTCGATACGGTGGAGGTCACCGCGCATAGCTTTGATGCGATACCGAAGATTAGCTATATCCCCGTTATGGGAGGAGATGGCAGGATGCATAACGTGCCAGTTCACTGGGACCAATATGAGCCACTAATTGAAAAGAATGTGGTGGCGATGGGCTACATCGGAGGCGATTTAGCCAAATATCGCGAAATTAGTAAAGGAACTTCAAGCGAAAGTGCAGTCTATCAAAGAGGCTTATTCTCAACGCTTATGAATAACAATGCCTTAAATGTTGACATCGCTACGCTTAAAGATAAAATGTCTAAAAAATAAGGAGGACAAAACAATGGCTAATGAATTAGACGAAATGACTGGACCAGTCAACGAAGAAGGACGCGACATCAACGTCATCGAAAAGCAAATACCTATCAAAGTCGGTGTTGGCTCAAAGGTATTTGAAATCGTGCTTTGGTGCTTAGCAATCATCCCAGGACTCATCTTCACTTTGATGAAAGTTAACGCCGGGAAATATTTAAGCCAACTTCAACAAAAGGTCCAACAAGCAGCTTCACAAGTTGATAACTATTTAGAGCAACGCGTGATGATACTTCAAAATGCGGCGCGACTTCTCGATAAGAGCATCGATTTAGACAAATCGACTTTCACCGAAATCGCTAAACTCAGAAGTGGGGCTAAAGATGGCGATAACTTTACTAAAGCAGCGGAGCAAATGGAAAACGTCAACAAGAAGATCAACATTGCTTTAGAAAATTATCCAGACTTAAAAGCTCATCAAGAACTCGCAGATGTCATGCAACAAAATAGCTACACTCAAAGAGAAATCACCGCGGCGAGAGAACATTATAACGATGTTGTAGCTCAATGGAACCAAGCCATCTATGAATGGCCAACTAAACAAATCGTTGCCGCGAAAAGAGGCTATACAACCCGCATCCCATTCACCGCGAGCAAAGAAACTAAACAAGCCGCGCGTGGCGTGTTCTTCTAATTTAATTTTATATTTTAAAAAGGCTCATTCTTTCTTCTTTAGAAGGGATGGCCTTTTTTGTTTATAGATTTTAGTTAAATAAATCGTCTAAGGTTATGACGTTTGAAAATATTGAACTATATTCGTTGTCAATAAGTCCAAATATTGTGATTAAGGTAGGACGTATTGCATATTTTCTAGCAACTTTCTTTTCTAGAAGAGTTATTCTATTTCGAATTTTCTTATCCATTGCTTTATCGACAAGAACATCAGAATTATAAAAGTTTATTTCACACATATTGATAATGTCATCTTTCCTTATGATGAGCATGTCAATCTGAGTTCCTTCATTATTTTCACCAATTACTGAATAAGGAGACTCTTGACTAGATATGCCTAAGATTTCTAATGATTTTTTTATTTCTTTTATGTGGTTAAAGCAAACGTTTTCAAAAGCGATGCCTCTCCACGTGACGATATTTTGATTTGCCAAATTATTAGCAAAGAAATTTTCATCGAGTTTTTCTTTATTTTCAATGAAGGCTAAATAGAAATTACAAAATGGATCAGTAAGCTTATAAAGCTCTTTATTTCTTTTTTCACCGAAAGAAGTATATTTTTCGATGAAGTCGCTAGAAATTAAAGCGTTTAATGCATCGCTTAGGGTTCCGCTGGAGGAGATATTTAAGGCTTTTACTATTTCTTCTCGGCTACATCCTATGCGCTTTTTTCCAACTACTTTCACGACGCTTTTGATGAATTCAGCGTTAGTGAAAATAGAATTGAATAAACGATTAAATTCATTAGCTAATGGGGCATTCTTTTTAAAGAATAAATCATCGATGTTTTGCGCTAAACTGTGTCCAGAATAAAAGTAGCTTAAATAGTAGGGCACGCCTCCACATATCATGTAGGCAATAGCGATATCGTAGCGAGAAAATTTAACATTATGTTCTAAAAAATATTGCTCACATTCTCCTAAAGTGAATGGCTCTAATTTCATCTCATAAGTGAGGCGATTATATAGCCCTCCATGATTGTTAATTAATTTATCGCTTATCCATGATGTCGCAGAGCCACACACGATAAGCATTAAATTTTTTCTTGCACACGCCCAATTATTCCAGAAAGCTTCAAAGGCAGTCATAAATCCTGATTTGGGTGTATCAAGCCATGGCAATTCATCGATAAAAACTAATTGCCTTGAGCCGTTATCTATCTTTTGCAAAAATAGTTCTAGCATCAAAAAAGCTTCCATCCAGTCAGCTGGACTATGATCTGGCTTCATGCCTGCTAAAACAAGGGAATTGTAAAAGTTTCGAAGTTGAAATTTTATAGGACTTTTTATATCGAGCATATCCGCTTCAAGAGGAGAGATGCCTGAATGCTTAAAAGTTATTTTGTTTTGAAAAACTTCATTTACTAAATAAGTTTTGCCGATTCTTCTTCTGCCATAAATAGCGACGAATTGTGATTCCTTGCTGTTATATAAGCGAAGCAATGTTTCTATTTCTTTTTTTCTGCCAATCATTTTACTTACTTCCTTCATCTAAATTATAAATTTGCTTGCTAGTTATTTCAACATGACATTGAGATAATCCGCCAAAAGAGGGGTCGAGACCCTCGATTTGGGGAATTATCCCATGCTTATGTGGGGATATTCCGCCAAAAGTGCCTTTTTAATGATAAAACGAACATATTGATAAAATTGCGGTATACCGATACAATATATCTATGACATTTCTAGATTTATTAGCGTTTAAAAGAGAAACCATTTATTCTTTGTCTAAAAGATGTGGGATTGCTAAAAGCACGCTGATGGATATTGGCTCCGGAAAGACTGATGTTTTAGATTGCTCAGGCAAGACTTTATTAGCTATTTCTAAAGCTTTAAATGTTTCTATTGAAGAATTATTGTCTTTAGAAAGAGAAGAGGCTAAATCAACTCTTCCACCCATTTTATATGAATCCATTAAAGGTTTAAGAAAAGAACTTAGAAAAAATAGTCTTCAAATTGACTGCGGTTATGATGAACTGAATAGTTCTATCAATGTCGCAGAAGTGGAAAATTTGATTTCTAAAAAGATGGCTGCAAGGCTTAGAGAAAGGTATTTTGGATAAAATTATTATGATAGATTTTTCTCAATTTCCGTTAAATAAAAAGGCCTATGGCGGGGCGAATGGTAGCAAATTATCAGTTGCTTATAAAAAAGTCAATTTGAAAACAATCAAATTAAATTTATATTGATATATTCAATGTTTTAGTTAAATAACAAAAGCTTAAAACTTTCCTAAATCCTATCCTTTTATTTCAGAAGGGTCACTCTATGATAACTATATATCCACTCTTTTCGTGGCGATAGATACTTTGTTTTTATAGAAGGCTACGCCGAATAGGATTGCTTTTTTGACGTTGAATTTATTTAGGTCATTAACATATTCATTATTTAATGCTTGCTTCAAAGCGTTAGAAGCGGACGCGTCTAATCTCGCTTGAGAAGTTCTGCTATTTAAATATTTAACTTCAATCACTAATCCTATATTCTTATCATCTCTTGGAATTACAACTATATCCGCGCGACCATGTCCGGCGTTAAACTCATTTTTAACATATGCGTTATCGAAGATGATCGCGAGTGTTGTTGCTAGTAAGACTTGATAATTTTTTTCACTATTCATTTCAAAACAAGAAAATGTTGAAAGTAGGTATTCTTCAAATATTTTTTCAAGCATTGATGCATTTGCTTCTTCAAAGGCTTTTTTAAGTTTTATTACTGTTGAAACTTGTTCATTTTTTAAATATCTGGAACGAATTTCTTTTTTGAAAACTTGTTTTATTTCTTCGTTTGGTAGGCTTAATACATAAAAATAATCATATCCTTCTTTTATAGTTAAATAGCCCGCGGAAAGAAGATATGAACATATCGATGTAAGTGAATCATCTAAATCTTTATAACTAATCGCGATGTCAATTTCCGATTGAATAGTTTCACCGCTGAGAAGAGGCAATAAAGAATTTAAAGTATCTAATGAAAACAATTTCGATAATGTCTTACTTTCTCCAGTGTTATTCCAATATGGAGATAGTTCACCTCCATTTTGAATATAGCTTAAAACTGATAAGGGATTATAGATAGAGGCGTTACCAAATCTATAACCTCCATAATATTTTTTTATCGTTTCAAGTTTGTCTTGATAGTTATAGTAGTTAAGTAATTTTTTAACTTCAACTTCATTGAAGCCGAAACTTTCATCCATATTCTTGGATAGAACTGAATTAGTTACTAAATTATTCACTCCGGAGAACAATGATTCTTTAGCGATTTGAAGGATGCCAGTTAACACTGCAAGACGGATAGATGGATTAGTTTTTAATCCTTCTCCATAAAACTGTTTGAAAAACATTATTGTCTTATCATAGAAGTTATAGTCGTAGGCGTAATGGACGGGGGAGTCGTATTCATCGATGAGGATGACGACTTTTTTGTTATAAGATTTAAATAAGAACTCCGATAACCTTGATAAAGAGCTTGATAAATCGTTATCGTTTATTTCTTTAGTTAAAATTGAAGTGAAATATTTTACTTCTTCATTGCTTAATGCATTTAAAGAAAGGACTTCTTTGTGACGATCATATTCCTTTCGCATGCATTCTTTTAGTTTTTCCATTGTCGATGCAAAATTTAGCCCGATAACGTTTTTTAAATTTATATGGATAAGGGGATATTGTTGGAATTCGTTATCTATTATTGTTTTCTTATCCCATATTTTTTTATTGATAAAATATTTGCTTTTATCATCATCTGATTGCTCAAAAAAGCATTGAAGCATCGATAGCATTAAAGTTTTTCCAAATCTTCTAGGTCGAGTAAATAGTAGGCACGAACCTGTTGGATAATTGGCGATGGTTTCAATTACATTTGTTTTATCGACATAATAACAATCAGTAGACACTGTTTCATAAAATTCTATTCCCAAAGGGATTGGCTTTTTATTCATCTTTATTCTCCTAGCAACATCTTACAACACGATGCAACAATTTGCAACCTCTTACAACACGATACAACATCGTGCAACAGACTGCAACATCAAACAACATCCTGCAACACCTTGCAACAAATAGAAGCGGAAGATGCTTTTAGGTTCAA
>CAVKNZ010000021.1:0-19722 GCA_963657885.1 Bacteroidaceae bacterium | reverse complement strand
TAAGGCATAACGATGTTGTCAAAGTGATAAAAGACTTAAACGAGACTGTGAAAATCGTTAATTGTTAGTACGTTAGTATAAAAGTTTAGGTATATTTATAGAAAACTTATAAAAAAAACATGGATAATATTTTTTCCTAGAAAAGATATAGTCAATTAAAAGAATAAGGAATTATTCGACAGTAACAGATTTAGCTAAGTTGCGAGGTTTATCGATATTGACGCCTTTATGTAAGGCGACAAAATAGGCTAGATATTGGCTTACAAATACCATAGCTATCGTTGATAGATAACTTTTTACATTTTTAACATAGAAGGCATCACCATCTTTATATAAAGATTCATAAGAAATGATGAAAGATGTAGCTTTTCTAGCTTCAATTTCTTTGACGTTATTTCTAATAGCTAAATCAATTGACATATCGCTATCGAATGCGATTAAAGAAGTATGTTTGTCAACAACAGCAATTGGACCATGCTTAAGTTCTCCTCCTGGGAAGGCTTCGCAATGGATGTAAGTAATTTCTTTCATCTTTAAAGCCGCTTCTAAGGAGGCAACATAGTCGTTTCCGCGTCCGATGTAGAAGATAGTATGAGAATGTTCAATATTAGAAGCAATCATCTCCACTCTTCCTTTGTTTTCGATGATGTTATTTAAGCAAGCAATGAGTCCGATTAAATGTTCAATGCAATTGTTCTTTCCTTCATAAGCGCCGGTTAGCATCGCTAATAAAGCCACTTGGGCGCTGAAGGCTTTCGTAGAAGCCACCGCTACTTCAAGACCAGCGTAAAGAAGAAGCGAGAAAGAAGCATTTCTTTCAATTGTCGAATTTTTAGTATTTGTAATAGCAATATTAATCGATCCACGGGAATTGATAATTTTTTGACAACGAATTAAATCCGCTGTTTCGCCAGATTGCGATATCAAAATATAAAGAGGTTTCTTAGAAGTGAAAACTGGGAAATAAGCCCATTCGCTAGCCACATAAGCTTCGCATCTTTTATTGATGTATTGCATGTATCTAACGCCCATAAGTGAGGCGTGATAGCTTGTTCCACAGGCGATAAAGACGATGCAGTCCGCTCTTTTGATTTCATCAAGCATTCTTTTGCTAAATAAGAATTTTTGACCATCGAAGTAGTTATCCATCAAACGTTTCAAGATTTTTGGAGTCTCTTGAATTTCTTTGATCATGAAATTAGGATTTCCTTCTAAATCGTGGTTTAAAAATTCGGCATCGTGAACAACAATCTTGGGCTCGACTATGCTATAGCCTCGATATATCGTTGCTTTATCTTTTTCAATAAAGCCATATTCGTTATCTTTTAAATCGATGAATTGATTGGTGTATTTAATCATCGGCACGGCATCGCTACCTAAGAAGTAGGCACCTTTAGAAACGCCGATGATAAGAGGAGAACTGCGTTTAGCAAAATATAGGCGATCATTTTCTGCTTTATGAATGATGGCTAAAGCAAAGCTTCCTTCAAGCTCATCAATTGTTCGCCTAATGCCATCGATGACATCATTATTTAATTTGAAATTGAATTCTAAAAGATTAGCCACCACTTCTGTGTCAGTGTCGCTTTTAAAAGAATAGCCATGTTCAATAAGTCGCGTCTTTAACGCTCGATAATTTTCAATAACACCGTTATGGACAATAGCAAATTCGTTTTTCATTGAGAAATGCGGATGACAATTTTTTAGCGTTGGTTGACCATGTGTTGCCCAGCGAGTGTGACCAATGCCTAAAAAAGCTGGCACATTAGTTGGAACATCTTTATCTAATAGTTCGACCTTTCCTACAGTTTTATAGGTAATAAAGTTATGCGACTCATCTAAAAAGGTGACGCCCGCAGAGTCATATCCGCGATAATCGAGCGAATATAGTCCATCGATCAAAAACTTTCGCGCATCAATAGGGCCAACAATTCCAACAATTCCACACATATTAGTTAATCTCGCTTATATATTCTATTAACGTTGAAGTGATATCTTCACATTGCTTTAAAGTGCTAGCTTCACACATCACACGGATAAGAGGTTCAGTGCCGCTGGCTCTTATTAAAATTCGTCCATCATCTTTAAGCTTATTTTGACATTCTTTGCTTAAAGAGATGAATCCTTCGTGGTTAAGAATAGCTTCTTTATTAGTTACCACAATGTTTTTAAGTATCTGAGGATATATTTTTAAATCTTTTAATAATTCAGTGATATCTTTCTTTTCATTAGATAAAACATTTAACACTTTTATCATCGTCAATAAGCCTGAGCCAGTATTCATATCTTTTAAGAAAATGATGTGACCAGATTGCTCACCGCCTAAAACGTAGCCGTTTTTCTTCATCTCCGCTTGAACATATTTATCGCCAACACCAACTTCTTTGATATTGATTCCATTGTTCTTTAAAGCTTTTTTAAGTCCAATGTTAGACATCACAGTTAAAACAATCGTGTCATCAAGAAGTTGATGTTCTTTTTTTAGATGCATCGCACATAAATACATTATGGCATCGCCATCAACGATGTGACCATTTTTATCCATCGCTAAGCATCTATCGGCATCGCCATCAAAGGCGAAAGCAATATCATATTTTCCTTTAACGACTATATCTTTTAAATTTTCAATGTGCGTTGAACCGCATCGATCATTGATGTTAATTCCATTTGGCGATGCGTTAATGACTGTTGCATTTAAGTTAAGCTTTTTAACTAAGTTAGGAATGAGCACGCTAGAGGAGCCATTCGCGCAGTCAAAAAGAATTTTAAAAGTTGAAAAATCTCCTTCAACTTTACTTAATAGATAATCTAGATAAGCCTCTTTATAACCATTATTAGGTAAAACCGTACCTATTTTTTCGTTAATCGGCTTAGTTAAATCATCTACATTTTTATCAATATATTGTTCAATTAAACCTTCGGTATTTTCGTCTAATTTTTCACCTTCAGATGAGAAAATCTTAATACCGTTATCATAATATGGGTTATGAGAGGCACTTATCATCACCCCAAAATCAAAATTATATTTTCTTACTAAATAAGAAATCGATGGAGTGGAAAATACATCTAAATCAACGACATCGCTACCGCTAGAAAGAATTCCGCTAATTAAAGCGCTAGAAAGAAGTTCTCCTGATAAACGAGTATCTCGAGCAATTAAGATTTTATTTTTCTTTCCATTAGGAAATTGCCCAATGAATCGTCCGATGCGGTAAGCATGGATTGCATCTAACGACTTATTTGCAATACCACGAAAACCATCTGTGCCAAAATATTTATTCATCTAAAAAATCCTCAGTTTTTATCGTCAAGTTTTTTATCTTCTTCAAACATGTAGTCTTCAAATGTTCTTAAGAATGTATCGGCGTTAACAGATATAAGCTCACCAGATACCGCAAGCGAGATTCTGCCGGTTTCTTCGCTTACAACTACAGTTACTGAATCAGTTATTTCACTGATACCGATAGCGGCTCTATGACGAGAGCCAAATTTGCCAGTTAAAGGTTTAGTCGTGGGAGTGTAATAAACGCTCGCGGCTAAAATCAAATCGCGACGAATGACCACCGCACCATCATGAAGTCTAGTTCCGGGATAAAAGATTGTCATCAATAGTTCTGGCGTGACAGGAGCATTTAATATCGTTCCAGTTTTAACAACATCAGTTAATTCCACGTTTCGTTCAAAAGTTAATAAAGCACCAGTTCTCGATTTACTTAAAGCGATGACAGCTGTATTAATTTTGCTATATAAGGCATGACGATCAAAAATCTTATCCGATCCTTTCGATGATTCATTTTTGCCAGCGAGCGAATTAGCTAAGAATGGTCTAACCTCGCTAACGTTAACCATTACAAAGACAATTAAAACAACAACTAAAAAGCAAAGCGAAATGGCCCAAATAAATCTCAAGGAGAAAAACCAACTCAACAAGCAAACTAAAGAGACGCCTCCATAGATAAAATAAGCTAATTTACGGTTAACAATTTTAGATAAAACAAAGCCAATGCAAATAAGAAGAAATGCGCTGACAATAAAATCAACCCACAATAAGGGGCTATCAAAATTAAAATTATTAGTTTCTATATCAAACATATTATTTCACCCATCGATGAGCAAATCTTGAAGCAGCAGCCGCTGCGATTGCTCCAACTATATCATCAATAAAGGTATTGACGATTCCGCTATCTTTTCCTTCACTATTGAGCTTGGCAATGATGCCATATTTCTTTTTATCGATAAAGCCAAAATTAGTTAAAGCAATAGAACCATATAAATTGCAAATTCCATAAGCTAAAACTTCATCGACTCCATAAAGTCCTTCATCGCGTCGAAGAATGGATTCTAAATCTTTATCATGCATTAAATGCTCTTCCGCAAGCTTATCAAGTTCAATCGCGGTCATAACCGCATGTTGAACTTCGCGTTTAGAAAGAACGCTCATAACTGATTCAAGAAGCTCTTCTTTTTTAAGTTCATCATAGTGATCTGCCTGCAAAAATCTTGCGCAGTCAGCGATATCAGAAATAGTTACTCCTCGTGATTCAAGAAGTTCAATACATTTATTGCGATAGTCTTCCATTTTTCGCCTCAATAACATTTACTAAGTAAAAGATAAATATATTATCACTATTTTTAATATCAATTAAAAGAGATTATATTTTACTAACTTAAAATAACTTAGATTTACCAAGAAAAAGGCAAAACAATTTTTTAATTCGCTTTAAAAGTTAAGGTTTTTAACTTGGAGAATAGCCTTTCCAAACTTTGTCTGGCGCAGACATTGTATCAGAAACAGTTAAGTTTTCAGTTTGATTATAAATTCGTCCAACATTATCGCCGTTTTCGCTCCAGTTAGGTGTTGTAGTTCCCTTGACGCATCTAACTAATAAGCAGCCAGTAATATCACTAGGTGCTTCAAAAGTTAAAGAAATTTCATCAACCTTAGTCGTAGGATACCAAACTCCATCTCCAGCAGAACCTCCCCAAGCCCAGGCAAAGATTACGCAATCATTGTCGGCAATCCAAGAAGGAAGATTAGTAATCGTATAAGTTTTTGTTTCGCTTGGTGTTGGAGTTGGATCATCGCCTCCAGATGAACCGCTGACCTTCACAAGGATTGCGCTATAAGCAGGAAGAGATTTTAGAGTTGCATTATTATATGAAGCGACAACATCTCCACTTAAACTTGTGTTAACTGTGCTTCCGGACATATTGATTTGGACAGTATATTTTTCGCTTCCTAAAACACGGTCAAAGTTCAAAACATAGTTATTGCTATTAAATGCATTAGGGACAAAGTTACCTTTGATAAGTGTTTGTGAACTATTCTTTGCAACTGTGAAATCTTTAATCGCATTGTAATGATTAGATTCATCTTTTTCAGCAACACTTTTAACTGTTGAGGATTTATTAACATCATCTAATTGAACAGTTTTCGCTGAACCGGTGACACTATATTGGGTGGTGTAATTTCCATCGCCAACTGAGCCATCTTGAACCCATTTCATTGGTTGACGATAAGCTAAATCGGAATAAGATGAATTTGCATTTTCTCCGCTAGCAAAATTGCCAGTCATTCCAAGTTCATCACCATAATAAATCCAAGTGCAACCAGGAAGCATGAGTTCCGCGATTTGGACAGTCGTGGCCATTTGATCATATTTAGAATAATTTGAAGTTGTTACATTCCCCTGCGCGGTTAAGCCATCATTATTGCAGCTTGTGCCAGCAACGCGGTTAATAGTTCTAGCAATATCGTGATTTGAAGTAAACGCTCCATTTATCGCTGTGTAACCTGAAGTTGAAGATTTGCTCATTGCTGAACCGCCTCGATATTGGTTATTGACTGATAAGACGCTTCTTAAATCCCAAGTGCCAGTATATTTAACAGAAGTATTTTTATTTCCTGCTAAAGAACTATCGCTATTTGCGGAATATGAATCTCCATTAGTGGCACCTAAGAATTTTGAAGCTGTCATCGAATAGCCTAAAGAAGAGTTATTAGCCTTTGCAGAAAGGGAAGTTAAATTGAAATAAGAATAGAAATCAAATAAAGAATCAAACCCTTCATAATATGGAGCGACGTGATAGGCGTGTCCATCAAAGTTTTCACCAACGATAAAGGCGTTAGGATATTTCTCTTTGATGGCACCATTTAAATATTTCCAGAAATGGAGATTCTTTGTTAAATTTGACGAATAATCGCTTTTTTGTGTCACATCAAGAACAATCGTATCGCTATTATCTTCTTTAACTTCATCTCGCATATAGATATGTTTAACTGCATCCATTCTAAAGCCATCAACGCCAAATTCGAGCCAGTTTAAAGCAATTGATTTAACCGCTTCTCTAGTGTTGACATAAGAGAAATTAAGTTCAGGCATTGTCGTACCAAATTTAGCGTAGAAAGAATAGACGTGGTCTCCATATGGATACCAGCATTTATCTTCATTTATGTTTTTACTATCAGTGGAATTATTTCCCCATTGATAGTATCCTCTTAAAGCTTTATCTAACTTCGCAGATTTTGTAAACCACTTATTAGTAATCGATGTATGGTTAATAACTAAGTCCATAACGACTTTGATGCCTTTATTGTGCGCTGCTTCAATAAGTTGAGCGTAATCCGCTTTCGCGGTGTCATTAGTGACTACTCCGCCATTTTTAAGCGCAGCATCAGAAACTGTTGAGCCGTATTTAGAATCAATAGTTAAATAATCAGAAATATCATAGCCGTGATAAGAATCTGATAATTGAATCGGTGTTAGCCAAATAGCTTTAACGCCAAGCTCAGCGATGTAATCAAGTTTTTTATAGATGCCATAAATGTCGCCGAAACCATCGCCATCGCTATCCGAAAATGAGCTAACCATAATTTGATAGCCAGCGCCAACAGAAGCTAAGAATGTTTCACTAGTTGAAGGAGTATCTGCTGTTTTCGAGAAATCAACATCCGCGTATTCCGCTTTTCCATAGGTGACATTTGTTCCATCATCATTTTCAAATGGATCAATGTAGGTTGCTCCTTCGCCTATTTTTTCTAAAGTCATTGGGTTATCGACATTATCTTGAGTGACAAAGACGTGATATGAAGTCTTATCACCATTAACTAAAGCATAGCTTTTGATGACATGAAATTGATCGCCTCCATCATTAGCCCAGAAGCTTGAGCCTGTTGTTCTTGAATCAGATTTAACAATTTGCACTCCAATGACATCTAATAAATCTGAACCTGTTGTGTTTTTAAAAGACACCGGTTTATCTAACATCTTTTTGGAAGAGTTATCCCAACCACCTTTATAATCTTTGCTTAAATCGATATCGACATTGACATAGCCTAATTCATCGATGACTGCATTACCTGTCGCTGATAAGCGATCAGTGGAAGTCGTTCTTCCAACCCAATCGAAACGAACACCTTCACTACCCGTGGACTTGTTCCACGCCCAAACATCAAATTGATTGAAATCTGCTGCTTCTTGTTTGTAACGGTAATAATGGAGATAAAAATGTTTATCTTCCGACTTATTTTCTAAATCTTTTTTATATTTTTCAAAAGTGTCGTAATCGATTGTCGATGTTCCGCTAGATGTGTCTTTAGAAGTGCTATCGCTACTATTAGTTCCGCTAGATGTATCCGCTGAATCAATAATGCTATCGCTTGAGGTTTCGCCTCCGCAGGAGACAAGTAGAGGCAAGAGCCATAATAGTTTTGCGTATTTTTTCATAAATCAAATTTCCCTTATTTTATAGATATATTCAAATTACCAGAAAGCAATGGTCATGTTTTCGCTAGGAGTTAAATCGCCTGTTTGATTCCAGATGATTGAATCATCCCATTTAGGTCCACTAAACCCTTCTGGATTAAAGCGAACAAATTTAATACCAGTGAAAGTAGTTAATGAAGAAACAGCAAAAGTAAATGACGTATCTGTTTTTTTCGTGCATTCTACCCATTTACCACTTCCAGTATCGCCTCCCCAAATGTAGGCATAAATAAGCGCTCCGCTAGAGAAAGCATTTTCGTGACTAATGGTTACATTATAAGTAACATCGCTACTAACAGGGGCATCAGGCTTAGCTGAAGGCACTTCGCTCCACACTTTTGTATAGACATTATAAAATGGTTTATCTTTACTCGCATCGCTAAGCGATAAATCGCTTGTTTGCGATGCATTATCATTGAAGATAATTGATGTATAAGTATCTAAATCAACTGTGTATTCATATAACCAGTCGCTACCATTAACTAAAGACATAACTTCGCCTGGCCATGAAGCGTTTTCAATCGCTGATTCACCTTCACCAGCAAACGAGTAAGCATACATATTCGCGCCAGTCCAATAATCTGACTTAAAGGTGTAAACCGTTAGTTCGTTAGTCACTCCTCCTCCATCATCTTTTTTGGTCCATATGCCATATAAAGAAATTGTGGAGGCTTCATTTATAACGGTATCAAAATCATATAAATCTGATTCGCTATTGATTTGTGTTTTTATTGACCAGCCAACAAAATCAGGATAAGCCGGATCAGTGGCTTCTGGATCAGCAGGTTTTTCAATCTTGCTTCCTAATGGATAAGACACTTTTAAATATGGTGTCTTTGTTAAAGAATAGTTTGTGTAAAAGTTCACTTTGATAGGATTATTGTCAACGACTGAACCACTAGAAGATGATGAATCATTGTTTGAATCATCACTTGAAGAGTTATCTCCACCGCAGCTAACTAAAAGAAATAACGATGAGAAGAGTATAAAGGCAATATTTTTTTTCATAACATTTGTTCTCCTAAGTATTATTTCTTCATCGCTACAAACATATATTTATCAAAGCTCATCGAGGAAGATGAATATGTGTAGCCTGTATTTATTTTATTTAAGTTACTGCAAGCAAACGATAGTCCACTAGAAGAGGAGATGCTAGATGTATCTCTTCCAGAGAAATATAGTTCATAGTTATTGTTAATCATTCTAATAAGTGTCTTGCTTGTATTTTGATAAGTAGAAAGTTTACTCAATTCACTTGAAGAATATTTCGTTAAGTTCTTACGGTTAGCAATAAGCGATTTAAGAGCTTCAAAATAAACCTTCATATCATTAGAGTTAATCTTCGCTTTTCTATCCCATTTATAAGAATTTGTGGAATCTGGACTCTTATAGGAGTTATGAGTAATTATTTTGCCATACATATTAACAGTATCTTTATCCGCTTCTTCTTGAACTTTGCTTCTAAATACTTCTTCTCCTCCATGGATAAAGGCTACGCCATTAGATGAGAGAATCGCTCCCTGCGTGGCCACCAGTGCTTGAGCAACAGTTGTTACTTTAGGCTCAGTTTTTCCACCATCTTCACTTAATGTCCAATTGAGTTGATCAAATAAAGTGTAGTTATCATGACACGATGCATAGTTGATGCATAGTGTAGGATTTGAGCCAAGTCCGGTGTGAATTCCTTTAAGCATATCGCTTACCGTGTCAGCTTTTGTACCAACATCACCCGCGCCTTGAGAGATAAATCCCCAACCGTTATCTAAATTGTTTTCACCTTTTAAAGCGTTTCGTCCAGCATCGTTAAAGCAACCAATTCTTCCTGGAGATGTTGAAGTTGGTTGAAGCTTATTGTAAACTCTCCAAGTATCGGTTCCTCCATCGTTAAGAGTGTATAACCCATGATAGCCTCCACTTGTCCAGCCTTCACCATATAGATAAATATCTGGATCAATTTCATATAAGGCATCTTTAGCTAAGCGGAGCGTTCCGCTATCGATGAGGCCCATAAGATCAAGTCTAAAGCCTTTAATCTTATATTCTTTAGCCCAATAGCAAAGGCAATCGATGATGTATTTTCTCATCATCACGCTTTCAGTTCTTATTTCATTTCCGCAACCTGCTCCATCCATGAGGTTCCAATTCTTATCATATCTAAAATAATATTTAGGCATGATTTTGTTGAATGGATGCGAGGAAGCGCTAGAAACATGGTTAAAAACCATATCCATGATGATGCGAGTATTGTTCTTGTTGTTTGCAAACGCTTTAACCAAAGACTTAAATTCTTTGATTCTAACTGTTCCGTTATTTGGATCAGTACTATATGAGCCTTCCACGCAGAAATAGTTAAGAGGATTATATCCCCAGTTATAAGATGAATTTATTTCTTTATTGTCATGATTAAATACTGGCATGAGTTGAATTGCGTTTACACCTAATTCTTCTAAGTGATCAAAACCAGTTGTCACAGAACTATCGCTTTCAAGTGTTGTTCCTTTTTCAATATAAGCTGTATAGCTTCCCTTTTGAGAGGTGCCATTCCAAGATTCATCGCTAGTTAAATCGCGAATGTGACTTTCATAGATAACTAAATCTTGTGGGGTTTTAATGTCTTTTCCTTCGACATTGTTCCAGACAAGAGGCACATCATCCCAACCATCTGGATTGGTAGAGCTCATATCAAAAATCATCGCTCTCTTGCCATCAAGTCCGCAGCCTTTCGCGTATGGATCCATCACTTCGTTGACACCAGCTTGGTTAGTGACCGAATATGTGTAATATTTATTAGCTAAATTACCAGTTAAAGTAAGTGTCCAAATGCCACCTGGTTGATAATACATCTTATAGCTTCTTTTGGAAGATGTTTCTTCGGTGGAACCTTTTTCATATAAGTTTAATAAGACATAGGCGCTTGTAGGAGCCCAAAGTTTAAAGGTAGTTTCGCTTTTTGAATAGAAGCAACCTAGTTCACCATCATAAGTGAAGAATTTATTAAATCTTGTTAAATTTTTAACGTGTTTACTATCAGCAGGAACTTTGATATTTCCTCCAGTGGATGGATCATATGTTTCATAGCCCACGCATGGGTTATATAAATATTCGCTTCTTGCGTTTATCGATTGGACCACGCCGATATAGTTAGGATATTCGCTTTCCACGACATAGTTACAATTTAAATGCATGATGTAATTCATTTTGACTGTGAATTCATCGCTTGTTGGATTTAAATAGGCAACTAAATAATTTTTCTTCTTTGATAATTTGTTTGCATCAGGTAGAGCATAATATGTTTCATCAAAAGCATAGACTCTAACGATAGAAGGAATCGCTCCATCTTTGGTTTTGCAATAAAGCGTATACCAATCATCAAAATAGCATTCAGTAATCTTTGGTCTCTGCGTGGATTCATAATCCGCGAAGATATCTAAGGCACTTCCAATGCCGGGAGTGATGTAGACACTCATCGCTCCATCTGAGTCGACATTATATTTATCATAATAGATGTATGAGTCTTCGCTTTGTCCTGACCATGTGCCGGTATATTTGATGATGAAGTTTAATTTTTCATCATATAAATAGTCTTTATAGTCATCATCATCGAAATTGATGGTGACATACATATGTGTTCCTTTGGTGTCAACGGTCGGAGTAAGATAATGCTCTTCTCCATCTTCAGGCCAGACATAGACTTCTCTACCAGAGCAGCCTCCATCATCGTTATAATAATGGATTGTCAATGTCTTAGGAGCTTTTCTTGTGGATGAATCGCTAGCCTTTTGAATAGTTTCAATTAAAGGATTATCATAAGAAACTTTCTTAGGTTCTTCATAAGTAAGATTGTCTTCTAAGCAATCTTCATTGTTATTTATAACATTATTGTTTATAAGCGAAAGAGAACATATCGTAGAGACAAGGAAGATCGAACCTCTAATAAATATCTTTTTAACATCCTTCATAATAAATTCCTTTCTTCACCCCTATTTAGAATAAAGAGCTGTCCATCTAAGTTAGAAGTACAGCTCATTAAAATTTTATGTCTTTATTTTCAGTTCAATTGTTATTGTCTTTTGTTCTTTCTAATGACTAAGAAGGAACCAGCAGCAATAAGCGAGACTGAACCAATCAAGATAACTACAACAATAGCAATGTTATTATCGCTAGTGAGATTAACTACGCGAGGATAACTTGTATTGGTAAGAGAAGTGGGATTTCTACCAGCAAAGTCGCCTCCATAGCTCGCTAAGTCCGAAGAATATTTACCATAGATGTAATCATATCCTTGAGCAAAAGTTGTAATAGCAGTATGAGAAGAAGTGATTTCACCTTTTAAAACCTTTTTAGCGGTTTCATCAGTCACATCAGTGTATTTTTCGCTCATTTCTTGCCAAGCAGTTTGAATAGCGCTAATCTCGGTGCTTCCATCGTGGTTGCAAACACCAGAAGTTGCAGTTGAAGAGAAGCCAAACTTAGTTTCAAATGCTTGAGCAAACTCAACCGCTTCTTTGTAACCTGTAGATTCAATGTAAACAACATTTTTTCCTGAACTATTATCTGATTTTAACGATAAATACAAATTAGCGGTCACCTCGCCAGAAACATCTATTCCTGTTGTGCCAACAGTAAAATAAGTATTGAAGCCCTCAGCATTTAAGGCGAGGTCATCATAAAATACAGTTGGAGTAGTAACAGATGAACTTGTGTTTACAAACTTGATATTATTACCAGAAGTAAACACATAGTCTTTTACATAATATTCAGTTGCGCCAGTGATGGTGCTTGTACTTTGTGTCAAAGAAACATATGTTGCATTATCGATGACCATTCCAAAGCCGCTTTCCAAGCCTCCGGCGAAAATTTTCTTATCGCCAGTTTTTATATAAATTTTATCATTTGCATCAAATTTGAATTTATTAGATGTTCCGTCGACATAGCAGTTGTTATTAGCAGATGACTCAGCCTTAAAAGTTGTGTCGACCGTGCCATTGATTTTAAGAACTAATTCATCACCTGCTTTTACTTCAACATTTTCAGAAGTATAAAATTCAGTATCATCAGCCGGATTTCTTTCTGTTGCAATATTAGAAAAAATTACGCTTCCGCTACGTTTTACATCGATTGTATAAGTTTTAGCGACCTCAAAATAAAGATGTTTGTTACCACTTGAATTTTCCCAATCAGACGAACCTTTTTTTTCGAAATAAACATTATATGTTCCAGCGTTAGTTACTTTCGCGTTAGCAGACCCCCACCAATCAAATGTAGAGGTAGAAGAATTCCAAACAACAGGTTTAGATTCGGCGTTAGCAGGAATCTCTACATCATAAATGTAATATTCCTCCTTAGTTGAAAATTTTGTAAATTTTAAAGATGAAGAGGCAGGAGCCCAACTACCTGCAGCAGTCCAACTGCCACAAAGTCTAATGTCTTCAGTACTATCCGCAGCTTCAACAACTTTGCTTTCTTTCACTTTGCTTAGGGCGCTGACGGCTCCTATGGAGTAAATTAAAGCAAGCGATGTTGCTGAAATTATTTTCATTATTTTATGCATAAATTATCCTCCCCGGTAAGTTCGTTTAGCATAAACTGATTACAAAAATTATAAATTTTGTGAAAGCGGTGTCAATAAAAATGAATGCGGTTACACAAAAATGTGAGTATAGGCTTATTATTTTTATAAATACAAAAGAAAAGGAGGCAAGCCTCCAATTCAATTAGAATTTTGAATCATCAAATGAATCAAGTATTTTCTTTAATGGGGTGACGACCTTTTTGACGTTACCATCATCGAATGGATTTCGTAGATGATTTTTCTTTAATAAGGTCAAGAAAGGATATTTACCACCACATCTACAAAGCTTCACATATTTCTTCCAAGCCTTGCTTTGATCTTTTCTCATTTCCACGAGAAACTGGAAAGCCACGACTTGAGCGAGCGTATAGTCAATATAGTAAAATGGTGATCCAAAGATGTGCGATTGTCTAATCCAAGCTGCTCCATGAGAGAAGCAAGGCATCTCTTTGATGTATTTTTTATGCGGTTCGTTTTTCTTTTGAATAGCTAGCCATTCATCGCACCGCTCTTTATGAGTCGCGGTTGGATGTTCGTAGACCCAATGTTGGAATTCATCAATGGAGATGCCATAAGGCAAGAATTCAATCGCATCGCTTAGATGTTTGAAACGGTATTTATCATCGTCTTTACCAAAGAATAAGTTTAGATATGGCCAAGCGAAGAATTCCATGCTCATCGAATGGATTTCGCAAGCTTCTAGTGTTGGTTGACGGAAGTCTGATGGCTTGATGTTACTTGATAGATAGCCTTGGAAAGCATGGCCTACTTCATGGGTCAAGACATTGACATCACCTTCCGTGCCGTTGAAGTTAGAGAAGATGAATGGATAGTGATAGACCGGAAGATAAGTCATATATCCTCCAGGAGCTTTGCCCGCACGAGCTTCTAAATCAAGAAGATGACGTTCGTTCATGAAGCGGAAGAATTCGCCGCTTTCTTTGCTCATCGAGTCATACATCTCCGTGGCTTTATTAACTAAATATGTTGTATCGCCAACTGGTTTAGGGTTTCCGCTTAAAAAGGATAAGTTATAATCAAAGCTCATCATCTTTGAGAAAGGAATACCAATCCTTTTAGCTTGTCTTTTATAAAGCTTTTGGGCCAATGGAACAACTGAAGTTGATATTTGATCGCGATAATTTTTCACCATCTTAGCATCATAGTCCACGCGCCCAAGCGATAGATAACCTAGTTCGATGAAGTTTTTAAAGCCGAGCTTTTTCGCCGCGGTATCTCTAAGAAGAACAAGCTTAGAATAGATGTCACCAATTTCTTGTTCGTGCTCGCTGAAGAAGTTATCCATCTTAATGGAAGCCTCTTTTCGTGTCTCACGATCTTTATCGGTGGTAAATTTACCCATCTGCGATAAGTTATAGGTGTTACCTCTAAACTCTATTTGGGCGCTTCCAAGGATGCGGTCGTATTGGCTAGATAGCTTATTGATTTCAATGAGTTCAGGAATGATTTTTTCATCAAAGCCGCGAACTGCATTTTCAAGCTTTTGGATATAGAAGGTTGTGTATTTATCTTCTAATTCTTTTTTAAATGGAGTATTTAATAACGCTTTATTCCATTCATTAATAAGATTAGCTAATAGAGGTGACATCTCATCAATCTTATCTTGGGCTTTAGAGATTTTTTCATCGGTGGTGTTAAGTGAATAACGGATAGAAATAACTGTCATATCAGTTGCTACTTTATCCATGTAGCTATCCATCTGACGAATAAGCTTATTAATAGAAGCGAAATCTTTCGCCTCTTTTAGCTTATTTGTAAGCAAGGAAATCTTTCTTTGCATGCTTTTAAAAGAAGGTACCTTTAATGGTATGTCTTCAAATTTAATGTTTTGATCTTTCATATTTTTGTTAACCTCGAGATAAATACTAATTAAAAGCTAACAAAAATGAAAGCAAAACAACTTCTAACATTTAAGTTAAAAATGAAGAAAGAAAATGGAAATGTTAAATAATGTTCTTCCTAAAAGAGTGAAGACAATCTATTTTCTTTGAGAAGAGGAACTATTATCTTTATTTAACTTTAAAAGATAGAACTTAAACCTATTGTTTTTATCAAGGTCATCCTCTTGAAGACCATTTATCTTCAACAAGTATTGCACGACAACTTCTGGATCCTGGCTATGATATGGATAATATATCGCATTCAATAGTTCATGATGGAAAAGAGAAAACAAAGTTCTTGTCGATATGTCACGTGTGTAGGAAATATATCGATAAATATAGCCCATCCAAAAAAGAGACTCCTTGCTATATTTATTTTTCCCATAATCTATAGGACCAAATTGACTGATGATAGAAGCGATTCCTTCATCTTCATCTAATGTCTTGTTTATAGTTGTATTTAAATCAATTTCATCTAAAAGGTGAGAATTTATAAATCGCCGTAAAAAAATCGCGGAAGAGCAATTTAAATCATATGACTTTTCAAAAAGCTTGCCCTGATAAGAGCATAGAAGCATGCCTTCATAATCTAGTTCTTTCTTCATTTGAATAGTTCCTCAATGTATAGACCATCTTTAAATTCCCTTTTCGCAAGTTTAAGTTTGCTATCCATCTCTAATGACCTTTCCTTAAACATGAGCTCACAGCTTTCTTTTTCTTTTAAACACGGATAATATTCTTCAAGCAAAGTGAGCTTAGATAAAGCGGATTCACTTTTGATGACATATTGCTTTCCTAAAGTAGATGCGGATAAAGAATGGATAGCAACATCAACATTTATCTCGCCTTCGGAGAATTGTTTCATTATATAAAACATCTTATTATCCGCGATTGGAGCGATGATTAAGTCAACACCTTCAACCTCTTTAACTATCTTTTTGACTAAAGGAGTATTTTCATATCCTTTTAAATAGCCACGAAAATAACAAATAGATAACATCCATTCTAAATTGACTTCATATTTTTTTATCTTTAACCCTTCTAAGGGGAGATTGAAAGAATAAATTCTTGAGTTTTTAAGCTCGTAAATAAAGGATAGAGCTTGAGAGTAACCTTCACTTAAATAGAAACCATTGCCAAAATCACAAAACGATCTTGAGCCAGTCGTGGAAATCTCTTCTAGACCATTTTTAGAGCCATGGAATAAAACCAGAGAATATTTCTCTTTCAAAATTTCTTCACGCACCTTATTTAAGCGATAGTTTTTAAAATAGACATAGCTATAAAATTTTTCATAAACCGAATCATCCGTCACTTCGCCATTAAGGATTTTTGCCATTGTCGTTCGAGACACTTCGATGTAATTAGACAAATCCAAAATAGTTAAATTTTCGGCGTTTAAAATGAAGTCAATGTCTTCTTTAATTTTGATTTTAGTTTCTACTTTTAACATATTTGCCCCTAAATATTATGGCATATTAATAACTTACATGTCCAGCGTGAACAAACAAGTTTTAAAAGCCGTTTAAAAGAAAAGATATAAGTTAAAAGTAATCAGTCCCCATATAATGCTTCACGCATCTGGACGAAGACATCAAATCTCGGTAGAGTAAATTCAATTTTTCCACGCGAAGAGGCAATTAAGAGCCCTTCATCTATGAGTTTCTTCTTATATATAGCTAAATTGCCTTTGCTCATATTAAGTTGCTTCATAAGCTCTTGATTGGAGTCCGCTCCACGAGCAATAGAAGACATAATCTTTTTTTCTTTATCAGATAATTCAGAATAAATAATCTTATAGCTCCAATCATTAAGCTTGGTGTCGAATTCTTTTAATACAGCATCATCTATTGAATGCTTATTATTTCTAAATAAAATGTCGCCCAATACTTGATAGGCAAATGCATACCCCTTTGTCGCTTTTGCTAAAACAAAGGATTCTTTTTCTGAAATAGCAAACGTTTCTTGATATGAGTTAGCAATAGAAAGAAGAGGTAAAGCAGATAATTGAAGTCGAGGAGCGCGTAAAAGGAAAGTTAAAGATCGATCTGTTTCCAACTTAGATATATTTTTAGTTAAGCCAGTCATCAAAAGTCTCACATCGAAATGATCGATTAAAAAGCCTTGATACGCTCGTATAAATTCAACCATGCTGTCGTTTTTACTGA
Source organism: Bacteroidaceae bacterium (assembly GCA_963657885.1). Classification (GTDB taxonomy): domain Bacteria; phylum Bacillota_I; class Bacilli_A; order RFN20; family CAG-826; genus Fiminaster. The sequence goes on along the minus strand of CAVKNZ010000021.1, from coordinate 2,315 downwards.
CATCATCGATGGCCACTAATACAAATATTCCCTTTTTCTTATAATAGGAAAGAAGATGGCTTAAATATGTATGAATGCTAGAAACCGGCTTATCTCCATGGACATTAAAAGTTAAACCATGAAAAGAAAAAGAAAATTCAACTTTTAAAGAATTAAATTTAGATAGACCATTTTCATAAAGAAGACTAGCAAGTTGCTCGAGTATGTTATTGCTTTGAGTAAGTCTAGCAACAACCCAATTACTCTTTTTGCGGTAATAATCGAGAATATAGCTTAAAGTAACAGTTTTTCCGCATCCTCGAGGGCCCGTTAAAATATAAACCGTATTGCTAGTATTCAAAGAATCAAAATCATCAAAAATAGGCTGAATTTGTTGATCTCTAAGAATTACTTTTTCATTTGTTCTACCAAACGATATAGAAAATGGATTTTGCATAGGCATATTCTCCTTCGACTAATAAAATTGTACTTCATTGTACTTTCAAAAACAAGTTGTACTTCATTGTACTTTATTGTACTTCATTGTACTTTCAAATTTCTTTTGTACTTCGTTGTACTTTGTTGTACTTCATTGTACTTTTCTAGTTATCTTTTAAGTTCTAAATATAGATTAGTTAAATCTTTTTTACTAAATAATTTAGGAACCGGGTATAAAGGATTGGCTTCCTTATAAGCGTGCTTAACTAAAGAAGGGATATCTTCATCCTTTATAACTGAATTTAAATTGTTAACTAATTCCATATTTTTATTCATCTGTTCAATCTTATTGATGAAATATATGGTCTTTTCTTTACTATTAGAAAGTTTGTTGCCAGGCTGAATATAGTCAACAATCTTAGCTACCTTTTTATAAATGCTTTTGCCATATGCTTTTAAAACAAATGGAAGGATGATTGCATTGGCATAGCCGTGTTCAACATTGTAATAGCCTCCTAAGGCATGGGCTAAAGCGTGCACATAGCCAACATAAGCTCTAGTGAAAGCAAGACCTGCAAGATAGCTGGCCTTTAGCATATTGCTTCTGGCTTCTTGATTATGTGGCTCAAAATAGCAATTTTCTAAGTTATTAAAAATTAATTTAATGGCCTCTAGCGAACAATGGTTTGTAAAAGCTGTTCCACTTCTTCCGATGTAGGCTTCCACTGCATGCGTTAAAGCGTCCATCCCGGTTGATGCGGTGATTTTTTTAGGCAAATCGAGGATAAGTTTAGAATCTAAAATGGCAACAGCTGGCACTAGAGAGGGATCTTCTAAAGCATATTTATCATGATTTTTAGGATTTGTGATAACCGCGGCTAAGGTAGCTTCTGAGCCGCTTCCCGCGGTCGTCGGCACAGCAATTAGTAACGGCAATTTATGATGGACTTTCAAAGTCCCTTTCATTTTCTCTAAACTCTTTTTCGGATTGGCGATTCTTGCTCCGAGGGCTTTGGCACTATCAATTGGTGAGCCACCGCCGATGGCGATAATGCAATCGCAGTTATTTTCTTTATATAGAGAATAAATATTTTCAATTAAGTCAATTGGGGGATTAGCGATAACATCTTTAAATAATGTTACTTCGATATAATTAAGAGAAAGATTTTCAATCATCTTATCTAATAGATGGGAGTTATAAACACTCTTACTAGATATTAAAAAAGGATGCTTCTTTTTGTTAGCTAACAATATCTCATAGATATCATCGACGGCGTTATCTCCTTCATAAAGAAGAGGTTTTCTTATCCTAAGAAACTTCATAGCTAAGCGAAGTATCGCTTGATAGCTTCGACAATATAATTTAGTAAAAATGTTCATAAATAAATCCAATAAGAATTATACAATTAAATCGCTTTCTAGATTATTGAAATTAAATGATGAATTTAGGCTCCGCTAGTCTTAAAGAGGCATCATGAAGTGAAGATGTAATAACTTCTTTTTTAATTTTGTTTCCCTCAAGGATATAAAGAGACTCAGGAGTAATCACATATATCTTTTTAAAAGAATCGTTAACTATCTTTTGAGGAACACTATCTTCATCAGTATAAACAAGAAGATAGGTTAAAGCTGGACTTATCGTGCATTCTTTTTTATATTTAGCTATTTCTTCATTGATAGAACTCATGTTAGAAGCTTTTAAAGCTTTTAAGTAATAGTTATCTACTTTTAGTAGTTCACTTTGTTTTAAATAAATCTTTTCTTTTGGATTAATATTAATGCTTTTATCTAAAGATGAGATGATTCGATATCCATAAAAGGATAAATATTCAATAATCTTAATCTTTAAATCGAGATAGCTCGCATCAAGAAAGTTATTTAACTCTAAAGCAAAAATA